>NZ_JBOHJB010000120.1:0-7005 GCF_050728395.1 Methyloceanibacter sp. | reverse complement strand
CACCGGGCCCGAGCACCTTGGCCTTGAGCGCGGTCGCCCGATCGCGCACCGCCGGAAAGTCGGCGTTGTCGTAGACCGACACCAGCCACAATGGGGAGTATCCGGCATCGCCCGGCAGAGTAAACGGGACGTTGTGGGTCTGCTCGGAGTTGGGCTCGGCGTGGAATCCTGACCCGGGGCCGCCGTTCGGCTGACCCGGATTGACGTTGAAGGTCACGTAGATCGGCGACAGGGGGACATTGTCTCCAGCGGCAGACAACGGCGCTTCGCCGAAGCTGAAGAATTTCGCCACCTTGCCTTGGTACCAGGCGCGTTGCAGCGCGGCGCTTTCGCCGTTCAGGCGCATGGTCGCTTTCGATTTGTCCGGCACCACCGGCATGTTGCGCAGCGCAGCAGTCTTTTCCATCTTGTAGCCGGCATCGAGCAGCGTCGCGCTATCGACAATCGCGTTGGCGGCATAGTCCTTGGGCACCGTCGCTTTCCACACCTGCCGGAAGTCGTTGTAGCCCGTCTCGCCAGGCAGCGTATCGATGATATCGAGTTGGCCCTCGACCGGCTTGTCCTCGCCCTCGCGGTAGAGAACGTAGACCGCCCCAGGCGCGGTGGGTTGTACGTCGAAATTGTAGTAGCGCACCGGCTTGCCCGTGGTGGGCGACAGCCCTTGCGTGATGAAGGGGCCGGTGTCGAAATCGACCGGCGCGTTGACGCCAGGAATATGATTGTCGGGCGTGCGCACCTGCAGATGAGCCGCCTTTTCGCTGAAGCGGTCCACCGCCGCGATCGGCGCTTTATCCGGATCGAAAGGCGTCATGGCAACCGGCGCAGCACTTCTACCTGCGGCGAAGACAACAACCGCGGGAAGCCCGGACCCGCCAAAGAACGCCGATACGGTTCCAGACGTCGCCGCGACATATTGCTTGCCGCCGAGCGCATAGCTGATCACGCCGCCGCCGATGCTGCCGCCGGTGTTGAAGCGGTAGAGCACGTCTCCGGTCTTGGCATCGAGGACGAGAAAGTCGTTGTTGAGATCGCCGGTGAACAGCACGCCGCCCGAGGTTGCCGTCACCCCAGCGACGAGCGGCGTTGGCGATGCGTATTTCCAGCGCTCCTTGCCGGTCGAAGCGTCGAACGCGGTCAGCCATCCTTTCGACTTCTCGCGCGGGTCAGAGGCGACCGCGCCGCCGTAATAATGCATGCCCTGCATGATCGGCGGATCCTTCGCCGCCTTGCTGAAGATGCCGCACCAATCGACAGCGGGAACGAACAGGGTGTTGCCGGCGGGATCGTAGGCCGGCCCATTCCACTCCATGCCGCCGAGTAGGCCAGGGCAGCGATGCACGCCTTCCACGGTCGGGACCGCGTCGACATTCTCGCGCGTGGTGATCGGCACCTCGTAGAATTGCTCCTGGTTCTCCCGGTCGAGCAATCTGAGCAGGCCATCCTTGCCGCTGATGCTCATCACCTTGCGTTTCTTGCCGTCGATGGTGGTCTCGAACAGAGGGCTCACCTGGCTGAGATCGGCGTCGTGCACGTCGTGGGGGATGAACTGGCGGTACCAGAGGAGCTTTCCGGTCTTGGCGTCGAGGGCGACGACCGAGTCGGTATAGAGGTTGGCGCCTGGCCTGAGCTCGCCATAGAAGTCAGGCGCGGGATTGCCGACCGGCAGATAGACGATACCGGCCTTGGCATCGAGCGAGACCGGAGTCCACAGGCTGCCGCCGCCATGCTTCAACGATTCCGGATCTTCCCATGAGTCGGCTCCGGGCTCGCCTGGATCGGGAATGAGATTGAATTTCCATACCGGATCGCCGGTGTCGAGCTTGAAGGCTCCGAACCAATTCTTGGCGCCGAAATCCGCGCCGGAGGGTCCGATGAGAATGAGGTCGCCAAAGATAAGCGGCGGCATCGAAAGATATTGGCCGCCGGCGAAGCTCGCGATCGGCTGGCTCCACAGCAGCGAGCCGTCGGCCATGTCGAGCGCAATGAGATAACCGTCGGCGGTGCCGCGCACGAGCTTGCCGTCCTTGATGGCGGCGCCACGATTGGCTGGCGAGATCTCCTGCCCTTTCGGCTGCCAGATATAGGTCCAGCGCTCGCGGCAGGTCTTGGCGTCGATCGCCACGGTGGCGCGACCGAAGGTGAGATACATCACCCCGCCATAGACGAGCGGGCTCGTCTGCACCGAGGCTGCCTGCTCTGAGCGATAGAGGCAGACCGGCCGCAAGTTCCTGGCGTTGGCCGGCGTGATCTGGTTGAGGTCGACGAAGCGGGAGCCCGCGTAGTCGCGCGAAGCGTAGAGCCAGCTGTCGGTTGCCGAAGCGGCCTCGTCGAGTTCGGCTTGGGTTGGACCGGTGATCTTGGCGACCGCAGGACCGCTCGGCTTGGTCCCGGCGGACGTGTCTTTGAGCGTGGCGAGATAGGCAAAGAGATTGGCGCGGCCGGTCTCATCGGGCACCATCACCGTCATTGCCGTTCCAGGCACGAGCTTGCTCGGGTCGGCCAGGAATTGGATGAAGGTCTTGGCGTCCCAGGTCAGTCCTGAGCCGGTGATCGCCGGGGTGTAGTGGAAACCTGACAGCGATCCTGCTTTCCGTCCGGCAACGCCGGCAAGCGACGGGCCGATCCCGTTCACGCCAGGCTGGTTGGAATGGCAGGCCGTGCATTGCGCCTGATAGATTTCCTGGCCCGCGCCGACATCCTCGGCAGCCGGGGCCGGATTTGCCAGTGCGATCAAGATTGCGGCTAAGCAGAGACGAGAGACTTGCATGACGGACACTCCCGATGCGTGGGGCGCCAGAGTCGAACCGCTATCGAACCGTCGATGTAATGGATGCGATCACCTCCGACGCCTTGTTGAAGGCGTCGTCGCGATCCATGATTCCGTGCCGATGCGCGATCCAGGTGAAGTCGGTGTAGTTGACCCAGACGTCGCCCTTCTCGTCCTGGTAGACCAACACCCGCACCGGCCAATCAAGCCCCGCCGATGGATTGGACGTCAGGAACAAGGTTCCGAGCGGCGGATTGCCAAACACGATCAGCGTCGACGGGCGCAAGGTGACACCGGCATCGGCCGCGAGCTTGGACTGATCGATTTCGCTGAAGAACATGATGCCCTTGTCGGCAACGTCCTTTTTGATGCGCTTGATGGTTTCGGGCATTGAGTGCGCACTCTTGATGCGCACGACGCCGTCATCGTCGACCGCCATCGCCGGTCCTGACGGCAGTAGCATCAGAGCCCACGCCAACATTGTCATGGACCGGATGAATCGCGTGAGCATGGATTTCGTCCTCTCGGCTTACCCTGTGGAACGAAGCCGAGCATGGCGAAGTCTCCCGTCCAGTTGAAATGCCGCGTTGCTCTAGTGTCGATAGCGCTGCGCTATAGCGGGGCTGACTTGGACCAAACGGCGTCTGGTTGGCGGAAATTGAGGCTTCGCGCGGGGCCTACGCACGCTCCCTCAACCCATAGACAATCGATCCTTCCCCCGGCTACAGCAGCGCTCCACGCCTCTGAGGCGTGCTGACGCCACATTCTTGGCGCTCTGCTCAGCAGCATTGGGGGGGAACCGATGTTACAGCGAAGCATCCTGATCGCCATGCTGGTGCTGGCGACGCCGGCGGCTGCGGGATGGACGCTGCCATGCCTCTTCGGCGGCTGTTCCATCACGCTTGTGTCTCCCGAATATGCCGCGCGTCCCGTGCAGAAGCTCGATCCGGAAAAGGCGTTGGCGGAGATCAACGCCTTCAGGACCAAGTATGGGCGCAAGCCGGTCGTGCTCGATGCGCGCCTGTCGCAAGCCGCCGCGGTTCAATCGAAGGATCAGGCAGGACGAAGCTCGATCGGTCATTACGGGTCTGACGGATCGAAGCCCATGCAGCGCGCCGCGCGCGCCGGCTTCCATGCGAAGATCGCCTCGGAGAACGTCGCCTCGGGGCAGAAATCCTTCGGCGACGCCATGCGCAGCTGGGAGGAAAGCTCGGGCCATCGGGAGAACCTGCTGCGCCCCGAGGTGACGGCGATCGGCGTCGCCATGGCCAAGAGTGAAAGCAGCCGTCCCTACTGGACGCTCGTCCTCGGCGCCGAATGACCGCCGAAATGGTGTTAGGGCGAGCTACCGCAGCGAGATCGCCAGCCCGCTGAGATCGGCATTGGCGATTAACCCGACCTGCCGGCCGGACAGCGTCAACGTGGCGCCCTTCTCATTGCGCAGCACGATCGCCCGCGCGCCGACCAAGAGCGCGGCTCCGGCTCCGGCGCCGCCATAAACGCCGGCGACGTCCGATGGGTACCGGATGTTGCTCACGCGGCCATACAGCCTCGTCTCCGAAGCGCCGAACACGAGCCCCGCGCTCAAGCCGCCAATCGACAGCGGATAGCGCCGCCCATGGAAGAAGAGCGTGCCGCCGCCGCCAGAGGCGCCGATGATCCAACCCCCCTTCAACTCCCAAATCTGAACGGTGCCGGAATCGGCGTGAGCGGCGGACGAAAGACCCGCACCGGTCAAGGCCAACAAAGCAACGAGGGCGGCACGAAATCCCGGCGAAAATCGCATGATGGAGTCTCCGTGGGTCCATCGAGGAACCGGCAATTCTTGGCTCGGCCGGACTTCATTCAAGGGGCTCAAAATGGAGCGATCTGCGTCAACGCGGGGCGAAGCGGGAAAAGCGGCGAATACTCTTCTCCTCTCGATACGCCCTGATGATGGCGATCACGGCCACAAGGATATTCCCGGCAATCACCGCGCACAGCGCCGCAAAAAGAATCTGGTAGGTCATATGTTCCTTCCCTCTGGCCGTTTCCCGTTGCGGGGCTCGGACGAGCCGCTCCGAGCCTTTCCGGCATTGTGTGGCCATTATCTCAAACAGCGATCGGCGCATTTGGTTCCCGCTGCTGGTGCGAGTTGACGTTCGCCCACCACTTATCCCCGCTGTCCGGCCTCGGTTAGACATGAGCCATCCGTGCCCCATGCGGGATGCCTGACCTAGGTCGTCTTTGTCATGTGGGGTGGGCTGCGGCGCTCGAGGTGCCGACGGAATGAACACGGGCCGCGCCGCGGTTCGCGCCTGAATGAACCCCGAAGTAGAGCCAATCCGCAGCGCGCTGAACGCCTCCAACGACCGCTTACCGACCGACTAGGCAATTTCTTGTTATAATGCTGGCGTGGCGCCCCGCGAGGGGCCGATTGATACTCCCTTACCTGATGCGAGGAGAGAGTCGATCATGAAACGCCCGAATCGTATCCGACCTTCACCGAAGAAAGGCGACCCAATAGACAGCCCAAGCGGAGTCTTAACCCGCTTGGCGGATGACCTCAGGATATATTGGCCGTTAATTGCAGCTGTCACCTCAATAATCGTGGCTTCGCTTGCGTGGGTGGCATGGGGGGTGTCGCCGCTCGATAGCGCGAGAGAAATAGCCCACCAAAAGCAACAGCACAATTTCCAGGAACGTTTGACGGGCCTCCACCTCGAGCTAGGAGAGGACTTCCTCAATGTAGGTCAGCTCGCCGCTGCTAGGTTCGAATTCGAACGAGCGAAAACTTTGGACCCATACAGTGTTCCTGCAGAGCTCGGCCTTCTGAAAGTGTCTACCTTTGAGCCGATTGCCAAGAAGGAATACGACCCGGAGGTGGCACAACGGCGGTTGGGTGCTGTGCTGCGACAGAACCCAAATGACACTCACGCTCTCGCCTTCCTGGGGGAAGTCTATTCAGCAATCGATCATGCCGAGGCACATCGCTATTTGGATCAAGCGATTGCGATCAATTCCAAAAACGCTCGAGCGTATGCACTGAAGGGCGACTTATTTGAGAGCGAACAAAAGACAGCCATGGCGCTTAAAATGTTTGAAAATGCGGTCTCGCTGTCCCCTTGGAACCAGGTTTTCCTAAGCAACCTTGCTTATGAACACTTCCTCCTGGAACAATATCAAGAAGCCGAACGCCTCTACTTGCAACTACTCAACCTAAATCCGCGATTCATGGAAAGCTATTATATGCTGGCGAGGACTCAGTTTCGGCTTGGAGATTTCGAAGCGGCTTATACGAACCTGCAGTCACTCTCCAGCTTGCTTAATGATCAAGCCATCATGTCGCTGCCTCGTAACCAGGAGATGTGGTGGTTTTACGGACCAGATAAGAAGGAGATCGACCTCCGTACGGACACAGAAAAGAGAGCATATGCGCGATATTTGATGGAACTTGGAGAGCATCTTCTGGACCGCGAACCCGACACCCGACTGGCGGACGATTCCACCGCTGGGGATACGCCGTTTGTTCGCTTGCTTGTCATTGGCGAGCTTGAAGAGCTGGGAGAGTCACAGCCAGACCTCAAGAATAAGCTGTCGTCGTTTAGATCTCGTCTTGATGGTGGTGAACGTCGTTAGCCCGACAATTGTTTGCGGCCGTCGGCCGGGACACCTCGCAGGCCAAATCGGAGGGAGCTTTAGCCTCGCTTGGGCCCATTACGGCGCAGCTATGTCAGGTTCTGACACATAGCTCCAATCAGTATTCGCACCACTTATCCCCGCGCTCCGCGCCTGCATTAGACTCTCCCCATCCCTGCCCCATGAGGGATGCGTGACCTAGGACCGTCCTCGTCATGTGGGGCAGGGATGTGGCGCCTGAGGAGAACCGCGAAACGGGCGTGCGACCTCATCTGAGAAAGAGTGGTCTCGCGTTTCGCGGCCGGGGTAACGGACCACCTCAGGGGCTCGTCTGCCCCCCGCCTGGGTTGGAAAGCCCAGGTCCATCTCTGCCGGCAGCCGTTCCGCTGCCCGCGGAAGAGGCGGTAAGCGTGGGGAAGGGGCTTAGCATATCGCCGCTGCGGGGCGCCGAGAGGCTGCCCACTAAACATAGGACGCGGCCGCTCGGTGCCCCGCATCCCTCGTTTTCGATGCGCTACGGCGCTTCGCGCTGCTTGAGCGCGGCTCTTTGACATGCCTCGCGGGCTTCGCTCGGCGAGATAATTTGGCACGGCCCCTCCTCTCCCCGGTGGGGAGAGGTC
>NZ_JBOHJB010000119.1:0-7082 GCF_050728395.1 Methyloceanibacter sp. | reverse complement strand
CGCAGGCTTGTATATTAGCGTTCTCCCGAACGGTTGCATCTTCGCGATCGAACACCGGCGCGAAGACGGGACGACGCTGATCAACCAACTGCTCGGCTCTCCCATCGATGGGGGCATCGCCCGGCTGTATCTGCGCATTGGCGGCGCGGCGCCCATCACCGTCGAGGTCACCGGCCCTGGCGCCAAAGGCCGGTTCGGCGCTGCCGCCGACAGTTTTATTTGGGAAGGCGAGGCGAGCGGCCTCCGCCACCGCGTAACGCTCTCGCTGCATCCGCGGGACGCCGCTTGGCTTTGGCGCCTTGAAGCGACGAATATTGGCGAAGCTGCCCGGACCATCGATGCGATTCTCATTCAGGACATTGGCCTCGGAGACCGTGGCTTTCTGATGAACAACGAGGCCTACGCCTCGCAATACACCGACCATCATATCGCCCGCCACCCGCGTTACGGGCCGGTCGTCATGAGCCGCCAGAACTTGTCGCAGGGCGGGCGGAATCCGTGGGTTGTCCATGGATGCCTCGATGGCGCCTGCGGCTTTGCGACCGACGGGATGCAGCTGTTCGGCCCGGCCTTTCGCGATCGCGATGGGTTCGACTTCGCATTCGGCGCGAACCTGCCAAGTAAGCGCCTCCAGCACGAGCTTGCGTGTGCCGCAATCCAATCCGCTCCCCTCTTGCTCCCCCCCGGCGCGCGCGCGGCTTGGCGTTTCTTCGGCCTCTACGATTCCGATCACGCGGCAGCCTCGAGCGACGGCGACCTCGCACGGATCGATGCGGTCGCATGGTGTGATCAAAGCCCGGCCGACATCGTTCTGGCGGCGCCGGTCCGGACTCTGGTGCAGAATGCTCCGCCCGCCGTGGCCGACCCAATCGATTCAGACGACCTCGCCCGGCGCTACCCGGAGCGACAACACGAAGAGCGGCTGAACGGAGAGCTCCTCTCCTTCTTCACACCCGATCCGCCGCACAACCGCCATGTCGTGCTCAGGGACAAGGAGCGGCTCGTCACGCGCCGCCACGGCACCCTGCTGCGGTCGGGCCAATCGATGCTCACCGATGATGCAACTCTTTGCGCCACCTGCTGGATGCACGGCGTGTTCGCCGCCCAGTTGACGATTGGCAACACATCGTTTCACAAACTGTTTTCCGTCTCGCGCGATCCTTACAACATTACGCGCGCCAGCGGTTTGCGCATGCTGTTCGACGCCGGCGACGGCTGGCGGCTGCTCACCGTTCCGTCGGCGTTCGAGATCGGCCTCTCCGGCTGCCGCTGGATCTATCGTTTCGGCGCGCGCACGATCACCGTCCGCGCCATCGCCTCGGGCGAGGATCCGGCGATGCAATGGCGCATCGCGGTCGACGGTGAACCTTGCAAATTCCTCGTCTTCGGACACTTGGTGTTGGGCGAGCGCGAGCTCGAGACCCAGAGTTGGATCGAGGTTGAGCCCAACTCCAAACGCTTCTCATTCCGGCCGGACACAAACTGGCTTTGGGGCCAGCACTACCCCAACGCGGTTTACCATCTTGTCGTCAGCACGCCCGGCGCGGTTGAAGCGATTGGCGGCGACGAGTTGCTCTACGAAGATGGACAGCATCGCGGCGGAGCCTATCTCGCCCTCCGCACGCGGCCGGTGCACGAACTCTGTTTCGCGGTAGTCGGTTCGATGACCGATCCCGAAGCGGCAGAACGGCTTGCCGCCAAATATCAGCATGGCGTCGAAGACGCGAGCCTGCTTCTGCCCGCGCGGCGCTTCTGGGGACGCATCACCCGCAACCTCCGCGTCAAGGGTGGGGGGGGCGCCGCTCTCGACACGCTGTTCCCGTGGCTCGCGCATAACGCGATGATTCATCTGACCGTGCCGCACGGACTTGAGCAATACACAAGCGCTGCCTGGGGAACGCGCGACGTTTGCCAGGGGCCGGTCGAGTTCCTCCTGGCGCTGGAACACGACGAACCGGTCAAGGAGATTTTGCGCATCGTCTTCGCGCAACAATACGAGGCGCAGGGCGACTGGCCGCAATGGTTCATGCTTGAGCCCTATTCGATTATCCAGGACAAGGTAAGCCACGGGGACGTGATCGTCTGGCCGCTCAAGGCGCTCAACGACTATATCGAGGCGACGAACGACTTAGGCTTCCTCGACGAGAAGGTGGCATGGCGGCGCCAGGACACTTTCGAGCTGACGCCGCATAAGGATAGCGTCGCCGTCCATGTCGAAAAATTGCTTGCGACCGTGCGCGAGCGCTTCATCCCCAGCACGCATCTCATCCGGTATGGCCACGGCGACTGGAACGATTCGCTCCAGCCCGTCGACCCCAAGATGCATGACTGGATGGTCAGCAGCTGGACGGTCGCGCTTCTGTTTCAACAGCTTAACCGCTATGCTGATGTGCTGCGCCGGGCCGGTCGAGCTGGCGAGGCCGAGGCACCCTGCCAACTTGGCCAACTTGCAAGCGAGATGCGCCTCGACTTCAACCGCTGGCTCCTGCACGACGGCACGGTCGCGGGCTATGGCCTGTTCGAGCCGAATGGCGGACCGCCGGAGCTGCTGCTTCACCCGAGCGACACGCGCACTGGCCTCAAATATTCGCTGTTGCCGATGACCCAGAGCATCATTGGGGGACTGTTTACGCCAGAACAGGCGGCGCACCATGTGCAGCTCATCCGCGAACATCTGCTGTTCCCCGACGGCGCCCGGCTGATCGACCGGCCGGTCGCCTATCGCGGCGGCCCGCAAATCATGTTCCAGCGCGCCGAATCGTCTTCTTTCTTCGGACGCGAAATCGGCCTTATGTATGTTCATGCGCATCTTCGCTACGCCGAGGCGATGGCGGTCCTTGGCGAAGCCGAAGCGCTCTGGGAAGCGCTCCAGCTTGCAAACCCGATCGCCGTGGCGGACCGCCTCGCGCAGGCCCTGCCCCGGCAGCGTAACGCCTATTTCAGTAGCAGCGACGCGGCGTTCCCCGACCGCTATGCCGCGAGCGCCGAGTGGCAGCGAGTCAAAGCCGGTCAAGTCGGCGTCGAGGGCGGCTGGCGAGTCTATTCCAGCGGCCCAGGCCTCTATACCGGCATTTTAGTCTGTGATGTCCTGGGACTTCGCCGCCGCTGGGGCAAACGTGCCGTGCGACCGTTATTGCCGGCGGCCCTCAATACCGTGACAGCGGAATTGGACACCTCCCACTAGGGGATATTCATGCCATCTTGCCGGTTCGACCTGCTAGGAATTGGCAACGCCATCGTCGATGTCATCAGCCTGACCGACGATGATTTCCTTGCCGCCCAGGGACTGCGCAAGGGCGCGATGGCGTTGATCGACGAGGCGCGCGCCGAGGCCCTCTACAAGGCCATGGGTCCGGCAACCTTCGTGTCGGGAGGGTCCGCGGCCAACACGATCATCGGCGCGGCAAGTCTTGGTTGCCGCGCGGCCTTCATTGGCAAGCTAAAGGACGACGAAACAGGTACCGCTTTCGCCCACGATATCCGTGCGGCCAACGTCGGTTTTTCGATACATTTCGCGAAGGAAGGCCCTGCCAGCGGGCGCTGCCTCGTGCTCGTGACGCCGGATGGCCAGCGCACCATGAACACTTTTTTGGGCTCCGCCCAAAACCTGACCGAGGCGGACGTCGACGAAGACCTCGTCAAGCAGTCGGCAATCGTTTATCTTGAAGGCTACCTTTGGGACCCTCCGGCCGCGAAAGCCGCTTTCGTCAAGGCGGCAAAAATCGCGCGGGGAGCCGGGCGGCGAGTTGCTCTAACTCTGTCCGATTCTTTTTGCGTCGATCGTTACCGCGAAGAGTTTCTTGGGCTCATTCGCTCTGGCTCGGTTCAAATCGTTTTCGCCAACGAGAGCGAGCTGCATTCGCTTTATCAAACCGGCGATTTCGACACCGCCGCCGCCCAGCTGCGCAGCGAAAATATCCTCGGTGTCGTCACCCGCTCCGAGCAGGGATCGCTCGTCGTTACGCGTAACGAGGTTCTCGCCGTGCCCGCGTTCCCGGCCGAGCGGGTTGTCGACACGACGGGCGCAGGCGATCTCTTCGCCGCTGGATTTCTCGCCGGACTCAGCAAGAGCAAGGACCTCGAAACCTGCGCGCGGCTGGGCGCCCTTGCGGCGGCCGAGATCATCCAGCACATTGGCGCGCGGCCGCTCAAAGACCTCGGCCAGCTCGCCGCGCAGAACGGGATTGCGATCTAGCCGGATCTCCGGGCGTTTTTCCTGGCGAGGCCGGGTCTCGCCCTCGTTGGCCAAGCTTGCAAAGCTCCCCGCCATGCTTACGCATGGTCAAGCCCTCTTGTCTCCGCTATAAGCCACCTTGGCGCGATGGAAATCGCGCGGCGAAAAGAGACGTCCAATTGCGGCAGCGGCAGCAGGGAAGGGGAGGCCAGGCATGACTTCGGATTCCGCCACACCAACCGGGCCGGACTTGCGGCAGGGAGTAGCGTTCGGCGATCTTCCGGACGGCCGCATGCTGGCCGGCCATGCCGGCGGCGAGGCTGTCCTGCTCGTCCGGCGCGGCGAAGACGTTTTTGCCGTCGGCGCCGTATGCACCCATTATGGCGGGCCGCTCGCGGAGGGGTTAGTGGTTGGCGAGACGGTTCGCTGCCCCTGGCATCATGCGTGTTTCAGCCTGCGCACTGGCGAGGCCCTTCGTGCGCCCGCGCTCAACCCGGTGTCCTGCTTCCGCGTCGAACGGCGGAACCGGTCCGTGTATGTTCAAGAAAAACTCGAAATAGCGGCGCCACGTGCGCTGACTTTGCCCGCTTTGCCTCGATCCGTCGTCATAGTGGGGGGCGGCGCGGCTGCCAACGCCGCCGCCGAAACGCTCCGCAATGAAGGCTATCGTGGCGGCATAACCATGTTGAGCGCCGATGACTCTGGTCCCTACGATCGTCCAAACCTATCCAAGGGTTTTCTCGCGGGCTCGGCGGAAGAAGACTGGATCCCGCTGCGGCCGCCGGAATTCTACAAAGAGCATGACATCGACCTGAAGCTCGCCACGAGCGTCGTCGCCCTCGATCCTTCAGGCAGCAAGCTGCGGCTCGCCGATGGCAGCGAATTGATGTATGACGCGCTTCTCCTCGCCACCGGCGCCGAACCGGTGCGCCTAAATCTCCCTGGCGGCGACCTTGCGCATGTGCATTATCTGCGGACGCTGGCCGACAGCCGCGCTATCATCGCCAAAGGTCAAGCTTCGCGGCGGGCGGTTGTCCTCGGCGCGAGCTTTATTGGTCTCGAAGTGGCGGCCTCGCTTCGCGCCCGAACTATCGAGGTCGATGTCGTGGCGCCCGAGACGATCCCGATGGAGCGGATTCTTGGAGCGGATGCCGGAAATTTCATTCGCCAGCTTCACGAGAAGCATGGCGTAAAGTTCCATCTCGGCACGACGGCCGCGTCGATATCCGCGCAAAGCGTCACATTGAGGAACGGCGAAACGCTTGACGCCGATCTCGTTGTCGCCGGCGTTGGCGTGCGTCCTTCAATAGCATTGGCAGAACAAGCGGGAATTTCCCTCGACCGCGGCGTCGCGGTGAACGAATATCTTGCGACGAGTGTCCCCGGTATTTTCGCGGCCGGCGACATCGCGCGCTGGCCGGACCGGCTCACCGGCGAATCGATTCGAGTCGAACATTTTGTCGTCGCCGAGAGGCAAGGCCAGACGGCGGCGCGCAATATCCTCGGGGCACGTGAACGGTTCGACGCCATCCCCTTCTTTTGGACCGAACAATTTGATGTTGCGATTGCCTACGTGGGGCATGCCGAGCGATGGGACAAGGCGGAAATCGAGGGCAGTCTCGAGGCGCGCGACTGTGCGATAAGCTATCGCCGCGGCGGCAAGAAATTGGCGGTCGTGACAATCGGCCGAGATCATGCCAGCCTTGAAGCCGAGGTCGCGTTCGAACGCGCCATCGCTTCCGCATAGAAATGAGCGGTGCGGGACTGTGTTTACTGAAGATCGTTGGCCGCCGGTCTTGCCCCATGCTTCCGCCCAGGGGCGCCTCGCGGGCGATGGTTTTTTCCCCATTTGCGGCGCCCGGAGCTTGCGCTCGCAAGCCCATTGCCTTATATAGATTTTCGTTGATGCGTCTCATGACGGTTGTTTAATCGAAACGATCGCTCTATTGAGAGTGGGCCCCTCGGGACCCGCTCTTTTTTGTTGCCTTTTGGGCGCCTTCGAGGTGAGCGTGGTTCTTCGATATTTTGATGCCGGAGCGAACCGGCGATGGACCGGGAAAGTTTGGGTCGCGGCAGCAATGGCATGGAGCGGGAGGCGCAAGGCGTCCTCGATGAACCGCGCTTGATCGAGGAAACCGGGGTTGCCGCGCGTGTGGCGCATGTTGCGCAACCGGTTTTGACCGGTCTCGGATACCGGCTGGTCCGGGTCAAGCTTTCGGCGCAAGCGGGAATGACAGTGCAGATCATGGCGGAACGTCCCGACGGGTCGATGAACCTCAATGATTGCGAAATCGTGAGCGCGGCTCTCTCGCCCATCCTCGATGTCGAGGATCTGGTAAAAGCGGCCTATCGCCTCGAAATTTCCTCGCCGGGGATCGATCGTCTGCTCGTCCGCGTCTCGGATTTCCGTCGCGCGTTGGGCCGGGAAACACGTATCGAGATGACCACCTCTGTTGCCGGGCGCAAGCGCTTCCGCGGCTTTGTTGGCGAGGTCGAAGGCGAAGGCCGGAGTGCCGCACTGACGCTCGATCGCAGCGATGCAAAGCCAGGCGAAGCCATCAAAGCCGTGCTTTTGCTTCGCGACGTTGCCGAGGCAAGGCTGATTTTGAGCGAGGCGCTGATCCGCCAGTCGCTGCGGGCCGCGAAGGCCTTGCGGGGCCAAGATGCCAACATGGACGATGAGGCCGCAAAAGCGGCGCCGTGCGCGGGCGCCGGGCCGAGGCGCGGACCTGGCCGCTTCGCGCGAGGCGCGCTCAAGGCCAAGCCCGTTCTGCCCGCTGGCGTGCGGTCAAGTTTCAAGCACGCCAAAGTGACGGCGCCACGCCAGTCCGGCGCGGGTTCGCCAAAAACAGGAGACAAAGATGGCAGTCAGCGCCAATAGGCTCGAACTCTTGCAGATCGCCGATGC
>NZ_JBOHJB010000118.1:0-7154 GCF_050728395.1 Methyloceanibacter sp. | reverse complement strand
ATCTCCGCCACATAGGCGGGCGGCACCGACACGCTTTCCTTGGACGCGAGGATGTAGAACTCATGCGGGTCGAGCACGAGGCGGCGGTCGGCCGCGAGACGCACGCTCTCCCAGAACTGATCGAGCTCGTAGGCGCCGACCTCATCGACATCGATGACGCCGGCGTAGCGGCGGGCGCGATAACCGACGAGGCCTGACGGCACCGCCGGGGTCAGGCTGATGCGCAAGTTCAGCCCCTCGCGGATGGCGGCGTCGCCCTCTACCAGCCCGACATCGGAGTGGATTTCGCGCAACGCGCGGTCGCGCACGCGTCCGGGCCGCTCATCGGCGTCGAGCTGCTGGCCGACGCGGCGCAGGAACCTGATCTGGTTCAGCCGCGAGCCGTAGCGGACCTTGATGGAGAAGGTGCGCGGGCAAATCTCGGCAAAGAGCGGGCCGCTATAGCCTTCCTCCACTGCGTCGAAGCTATCCTGCCGGTCGGCGATCAGGCGGGTGAACACGTCGATGCGGCCGATCGAGCTTTTCGGATTGGCGAAGGCGGCGATGGTGGCGCGCAAGTTCAGCTGCTCGATCAGCGGCACGAGATAGACGCAGCCGGCTTCGAGCACGGCGCCATGGGTGAGATCGATCTCATGGAACTTGAGCTCGGCAAGCTTGTCGCGCACGCTCGCGTTCGGCCCGGGCAGGAAGCTCGCGCGAATGCGATAGGCGACTTTGCCAAGCCTGAGATCGAGGCTCGCAGGCTGGATCTGGTCTGCCGTGATCTCCGGCGCCGCCCTGATCTCGCCTCCGGCGATCAGCGATTTCAGCGCCTGGGAGGGCAGGATGCCGGTGCGGGCGAAGGAGCCTTTCACCGGCGCCCGCGGCTCGGCGCGCGGCCTTTCGGGAAGGCCGTCAAACAGCTTCTCGCGCTCGCTTGCCTGCTCCATGGGTCATCTTCTTTGGCACTGCCTGAGGCGTCCGTCATCCTTACCTTGCCCTTCTCCCCCGGATTCACAAGAGGAGGCAACCTATGGGAATCGTCATGCCCGGACTTGATCCGGGCATCCATACCGTTACGGCCGAGCGTGTTGAAGGGCCAGGGGAATGGATTGCCGGGTCAAGCCCGGCAATGACGCGTCAATGGCGGTAAGGCTTGACGTAACGCCTTGCTAGCGACATTAATCCCGCCTCGTGGTGATTTGGCCGGCCGGCTTGCAGCCACGTTAAACAAGTCGCTAAAAGGGCCGTGCGAGCAATCCCGGTCTTCTTGGCGGCGCGCCAAGTCCCGGGTTTTTTTGTGCCCGCAGGTGAGCTTAAGGAGTGAAGGCCATGGCGGCAAAGAAGGGCAAGAAGAAAGAGGGGCAGCCTTGGCGCCCGGCGACCAGGCTCGTGCATGAGGGCGCGCTTCGGAGCCAGTTCGGCGAGACGTCGGAAGCCATCTTCCTCAGCTCAGGCTACGTCTATGAGAGCGCCGAGCAGGCCGAGCGCCGCTTCAAGGGCGACGAGGAAGGCTTCGTCTATAGCCGCTATTCCAATCCCACGGTTTCCATGTTCGAGGCACGCATGTGCGCCCTGGAAGGAGCAGAAGCCGCGCGGGGCCTGGCAAGCGGCATGGCGGCCGTCACTGCCTCGCTGCTCTCGTTTCTCAAGGCCGGAGACCATGTGGTCTCGGCGCGCGCCCTGTTCGGAAGCTGCCGCTACGTCGTCGAGGATCTACTGCCGCGTTTCGGCATCGAGAGCACGCTGATCGACGGCCGCGATCTTTCCACCTGGGAGGCGGCGATGCGGCCGAACACCCGCGCCGTGTTCTTCGAGACGCCCACCAATCCGGTGCTCGAGCTGGTCGATATCGAGGCGGTGGCCAAGATCGCGCATAAATTCGGCGCGCTCGTGGTGGTGGACAATGTGTTCGCCACGCCGATGCTGCAGCGGCCGATGCCGCTCGGCGCCGATATCGTGGTCTATTCGGCGACCAAGCATATCGACGGCCAGGGGCGGTGCCTCGGCGGCGTGGTGCTGGGCAAGAAGGACTTCATCGAGGAGAAGCTGCACACTTTCATCAAGCAGACCGGCCCATCGCTCAGCCCGTTCAACGCCTGGGTGCTGCTCAAGGGTCTCGAGACGCTGCCCTTGCGGGTGGAGCGTCATTGCGCCTCGGCGGCGGCGATCGCCGATTTCCTTGCCGAGCGCGAGGATGTGGCCCGCGTGTTCTATCCCGGCCGCGCCGATCACCCGCAGGCAGCACTCGCCAAGCGGCAGATGGCTGGCGGTGGTCCCATGGTCGCCTTCGAGGTGAAGGGCGGGAAGCGGGAAGCCTTCCGCTTCATGAACGCGCTCAAGATCTTCAAGATCAGCAACAATCTCGGCGACGCCAAGAGCCTCGTCACGCATCCTTCGACCACGACGCATCAGCGGCTGACACCAGAGCAGCGTGCCGAGCTCGGCATTTTCGACCGGAGCGTGCGCCTCTCCGTCGGGCTTGAGGACGTTGACGATCTCGCCGACGATCTCGACCAGGCGATCCGCGTCTGAGCCCTCATGGTGAGGAGCGCGGGCTTTAGCCCGCGCGTTCTCGAACCATGAGGCCAAACAGGGCGCCCCTCTCACCCTTCGAGACGGCGCTCACGCGCCTCCTCAGGGTGAGGGTCATGTTTCTGCGTGCCCGTGCCTTGCCCGCGGCAGGCCGGTATGCCACCCTTTTTGCGAAATAGGGCTATCGCGTGAGGATGATCATGTGTCGAAACATCAAGACCCTGCACAATTTCGAGCCTCCGGCCACTGAGGAAGAGATCTACCTGTCCTCCCTGCAATTCGTCCGCAAGCTCTCCGGCTTCGCGCAGCCGTCAAAGGCAAACGAGGCCGCCTTCGATCGCGCGGTGAACCAAGTCTCTAAGGCCGCACGCGAATTGATCGACACGCTCGTCACCAACGCTCCACCGCGCGACCGCGAGGTCGAAGCGATCAAGGCTCGTGCGAGATCGGCGGAGCGCTTTCGCTCAGATGTCAGCCAGCGGACCTAAGCGCGAGACGACTGGAGCCGCAGAGCCCTCGGTGCAGGAGCTGCTGAAGACGCTCGTCGCTTTCGACACCACGAGCGCGAAATCGAATCTGAAGCTGATCGAGTTCGTGCGCGCCTATCTCGACGGCCACTGCATCGCTTCAACGCTGATCCCCTCGGAGGACGGGACGAAAGCGAGCCTGTTCGCCACCATCAGTCCCAGCGGCAAGGGCGGCATCGGACTTTCCGGTCATAGCGACTGCGTCCCGGTCGAAGGCCAGAATTGGGCGAGCGATCCGTTCACGCTCACCGCGCGGGACGGCAAGCTCTATGGCCGCGGCGCCTGCGACATGAAGGGATTCCTGGCGTGCGTTCTCGCTTCCGTGCCGCTTTTCATGTCGCGCCAGTTGAAGGAGCCGGTGCATATCATCGTCTCCTATGACGAAGAGGTCGGCTGCACCGGGGTCCGCCCGCTGATCGCCCGGCTTGGCCACGACCTTCCGCGCCCCCGCGCCATCATCGTCGGCGAGCCGACCAATATGCGGGTGATCGAGGCGCATAAGCGCGTCGACGCCTATCGCACGACGGTGACGGGGCGCGAGGCGCATTCGAGCCTGCCGCAACTCGGGGTCAACGCCATTTCTTTCGCTGCCGAGATGATCGAGGAGATCGATCGGATCGGCGCGACGCTCTCGGCCGAGACGAACGACCGCTTCGACCCGCCCTCCTCCACCGTACAGGTGGGAACCATCGAAGGCGGCACGGCACCCAACATCGTGCCGAAGACCTGCCGGTTTCAATGGCAGGTGCGAGGCCTGCCGGAGGCAGACCCTGACTTCCTGCCGAAACGGCTCGAGGCATACGCGGAGCAGAGGCTGCTGCCGCGCATGCGGCGCGTAGCCCCGGCGGCGTCGATCGAGACGCTGCGTCGGGGCAGCGTGCCGGCGTTCCTCGCCAAGCCTGGCTCGGAGGCCGTCGCCTTGGCCATGGCGCTTACCGGCGCCAACAGCACGAGCACGGTGTCGTACGGGACGGAAGCCGGGCTGTTCGAAGAGGCCGGCTGCCCGACGGTGATCTGCGGCCCCGGCGATATCGCGCAAGCCCACGCTGCGGACGAGTTCGTCCCCACGGCGCAGCTCGATTCCTGCATGGCGTTCCTCGCCAAGCTCGCGGAGACGCTCAGCGCCTAAATTGTCATGCCCGGCCTTGTGCCGGGCATCCACGAATTCAAGTCATCCAGAAAAACCGTGGATGGCCGGGACAAGCCCGGCCATGCCGAAAGAATTGAGTAGAGGGCTAATCCGGCTCGCCGGATTTGCCGAAAGACGCCGGATCGAACTGGTAGCGGCTGTTGCAGAACTCGCAGGTCACCCACACCTCGCCGTCGACCACCATGTCCTTCAAATCTTCGCTGGTGAAGCGCCGCAGCAGCTCCTCGACGCGCTCGCGCGAGCAGCTGCAATAGGTCTCTAGGCCGATCGCCCGATAAGCGCGCACCTGCTCCTCATGGAACAGCCGGTAGAGCAGCCGGTCGGGCGGAAGCAGCGGATCGAGCAGCTCGTGATCCTCGACGGTCTCGGCCAGCGCTCTCGCCCGCATCCAATCCTCTTCCTCGAAGCCGCCGACCGAGGGGCCGCGGCCCCCTTCGCGGGTGAGCTTTTGAACGAGCAGCCCGCCGGCCCGCCACGTCCATGGCCGCCCGCCGGCCTGCCCCGCGCGATAGTGCTTCGCCACGGCGAGCCTGATGTAAGTGGGAAGCTGTTCGGACTGCCGGAAATAGGTGTCGGCGGCCTCGGTCAGGCTCTCGCCTTCGAGCGGCACCACGCCCTGATAGCGCTCCGTGTCGGAGCCTCGGTCGATGGTCATGGCAAAATGCCCCTGGCCGAGGAGCTTGGCGAGCACGCTGTCGCCAGTCCCGAGCGCCTCGACGCGATCGACTGAGAAGCGCGCGTAGCCGCGCAAGCCGCCAGGCACCTGGTAATCGGCGACCAGCAGATCGACGGGACCGTCGGTCGAGGCCTGCAGGATGAACTTGCCCTCGAATTTGAGCGCGGCGCCGAGCAGCGCCGTGAGGGCCACAGCCTCGCCCAAGAGCTGCGACACCGGCTCAGGGTAATCGTGGCGCGACAGGATGGTGTCCACTACGGGTCCAAGCTTGACCAGGCGGCCGACCACGTCGGCCTGATCGGCCTGGAACGGCAGGATCAGATCGTCGGCCGGAATGACGAGCTCGATGCGCTCCTGCGAGGACGATTCAGACGCCATCACTTGGCTCCGACCCGCTCCGGCCGGCGGCCCTTGGCGCCAGGGAGCGTCACGGGCGCATCGGCACGTGAAGCATCTAGGCACCAGGCAAGGATGGCCTTCTGCACATGCAGCCGGTTCTCGGCTTCGTCCCACACCACCGACTGCGGGCCGTCGATCACCTCGGCCGCGACTTCGTCACCGCGGTGCGCCGGCAGGCAATGCATGAAGATGGCGTTCGGTTGGGCGCATGCCATCGCGGCGCGATCGACCTGGAACGGCTTCAACAGGCTCTTGCGCTTCTTCTTGTCCTCGCCGTCTCCCATGGACACCCAGACGTCGGTGACCACGCAATCGGCGCCGCGGGCGGCGGCATGGGGATCGTGCCCGACCTTGACCGAGGCGCCCTCAGCTTTGGCCCAGGCAATCAGCTCGGGCGCCGGCTTGAACTTTTCCGGACAGCCGAGCTTCAGGGCATAGCCGAAGCGGGCGGCACCGTGCACCCAGGAGGTCGCGACGTTGTTGGCGTCGCCGAGCCAAGCCACGGTCGCGCCTTCGATCGAACCTTTTTTCTCCTCGAAGGTCATGACGTCGGCCATCACCTGGCAGGGATGCGACAGGTTGGTGAGCCCGTTGATCACCGGCACGGTGGCATGCGCGGCAAGCTCGAGAAGCTTGCCGTGCGAGCCGGTCCTCAGCATGATCGCATCCACGTAGCGCGACAGCACGCGGGCGGTGTCGGCGACGGTCTCGCCCCTGCCGATCTGCATGTCGGCCGGGCTCAGCGTGATCGACGTTCCGCCGAGTTCGTGCATGGCCACCTCGAACGACACCCGCGTCCGCGTCGAAGGTTGCTCGAAGATCATGGCGAGCACGGCGCCAGGCCTGATATTGACCTTGTCCGGCAGGCGCGAGCGCCCAAGCGCCTTCATGGCGTGAGCATCGTCGAGGATCGCGCGCAAAGTTTGGCGGGGAAGCGCGTCGATATCGAGAAAGTGCCTTGGCTGCATAAGAGTGACTTCTCGGCTAGCGCCGTCAGGCCGGGGCGGCCGCGCCGGTCTCCAACGCCACACAGGCGGCATCGATCTTAGCGCAAGCCTCGTCGATTTCCGCTTCGCTCACGATGAGCGGCGGCAAAAGACGCACCACATTGTCGCCGGCCTGCACCGTGAGCATGCGTTGGGCGGCGAGCGACTGGAGCAGGGCCTGGTTCGGCACCTTGCATTTCAGCCCGAGCATGAGACCCTGGCCACGCACCTCCTCGATGACGCCGCCGTGCTCGTCCTTGAGCCCAGCGAGCCGCTGCTTGAGCCTGAGCCCCATCGCCGCGACGTGATCGAGAAAGCCCGGCGCCAGCACCACATCGAGCACAGCATTGCCTACGGCCATGGCAAGAGGATTACCGCCGAAAGTCGAGCCGTGGCTTCCGGGCGTCATGGCGGCGCCAACCTTCTCCGTGGCGAGGCAGGCGCCGACCGGGAAGCCGCCGCCAAGTCCCTTGGCGGTTGCCATGACGTCGGGGGTGATGCCTGCCCATTCATGGGCGAACAGGCGCCCGGTGCGACCCATGCCGCTCTGTACCTCATCGAGCAAAAGCAAGATTCCCTTCTCGTCGCAAAGGGCGCGCAAGTCCCGCAAGAACGGCCAGGAGACCTCGCGCATGCCGCCCTCGCCCATGATCGGCTCGATCATGACGCCGGCCGTGGTGTCGCCGATGACGGCCTCCACGGCGCCGATATCGCCGGTAGCGACGTGATCGAAGCCGTCGACGGGTGGCCCGAAGCCCTCGAGGTGCTTGGGCTGGCCGCCGGCGGCGATGGTGGCGAGAGTCCGCCCGTGAAAGGCGCCTTCGAAGGTGACGAAGCGGTAGCGCTCAGGCGCCCCTTGCTTGAAATGATAGCGGCGCGCCACCTTCATGGCGCCTTCGACC
>NZ_JBOHJB010000117.1:0-7654 GCF_050728395.1 Methyloceanibacter sp. | reverse complement strand
TGTTCTCGCGAATGATCGACATGTCGAGCTTGTCGTGGCGGAGATAGAGGCCTTCCAACCTCTCGCAGGCCGAGGCTTGTTTTTCTTCTTCCTTGGCGATGTTGGCGAATGGGATCGACCCCATGCTGGCAAGGTCCGCTTGCAGCCCTCCAATATATGCCTCTTGCGAAGGCGTCAGTGGAACGCTCCCGTCGAGCTTCTCAAGACTACGGAACGCGCGGAACTCCGCTCCGGCATCGAGAGCATTGTTTCTGTTGGTGTCGATTTTTCTCAGCTGATCCATGGTTGCCGCCGAAGCAAAATTCAGCATGCACAACCAAAGGATGACGGTAGTGCGATAGAGCCGGTACATGTCCCCCTCCTAAACGATCACTTGCCACTCGTTTTTCCTGAACCGCTTGATGATCGCGCCCCCGATATCGGCGATCGTCTTCACGTCCATGAGATCGGCTCGCTCCAGATCGAGCCCATAGCCGCTGAATTCAGGGGACCCGTTGAGATCCCGGTAAAAGCGCGGAACATCGCCCCTGATGTAGCTCGAGGCTGGCGCGTCCCACTTGATCGTTCGTCTGTGCTGAGGGTCGATCACATGCCGCAGCAGCGACATGATCGTCTGTGCGCTGATTGTGCCCGGTCGCGCTTTCCTGGCGCGCGACGGCGCCCTTCTGGTGCGCGATGGCGCAGCCCTGGTTCGCGTTGCCATGGTTTCCCCTCCTATCCCCAACCGAAGGTTGTAGAGTATGATAGAAGCAACCTGTGGTAAAGAGAGGGAAATTTCACACTCTGGCATTTCGGCAACAGCGAGCCCGTCTGGCCGGTGGGCGAGCCGCGATTCCGGCCGGAATGCCCCAGTGGCAATGGCCTTGCGCTGCCCTATGGTGTTGCGCCAAACGGTATGGGGACGCCCGCTAGGGCCTTTCTCGCTCGCGCCGCAGGAGACCGGTCATGCTCACCATCTACGAGGCCCGGTCGGGTGCACTCGAGCCGCACAAGAATCCGCGGCGGATCACCGAGCAGGCGATCTGGATCGATCTCCTCAGTCCCAAGCGGGAAGAGGAAAGGAAGATAGAGCGTGCGCTCAAGCTGGAGGTGCCGACTCGCGAAGAGCAGCGCGAGATCGAGGCCTCGAGCCGCCTCTATCAGGAGAACGGCGCGCATTTCATGACGGCAACGGTGCTGTATCAGACCGAGACGGTGGAGCCCGTTACCACGCCGATCACCTTCATCCTCGCCGGCAATAGGCTCATCACGCTCCGCTACGCCGAGCCGCACGCCTTCTCGATCTTCGCCGCGCGCTGCCGCAAGCCGGATCCAAGCCTCACCAGCGGCACGGCGGTGCTGATCGGGCTGATCGAGACCATCGTCGATCGCATGGCGGACTTCATCGAGCGCATCCAAGGAGAGGTCGACACGCTGTCGCATTCCATCTTCGGCATGAAGGGAGGCACGGCCACGCGGCAGCGCCGCTTCGACGTGCTGTTGAAATCTATCGGCCGCGAAGGCGAGCTCACCTCGCGTGCGCGAGAGAGCGCGCATTCGCTTGGGCGTCTGCTCACCTTTCTCACCCAGGTTGCCAATGAGCGCAAAGAGGACAGGTTGCTGAAGGCGCGCATCCGCACCGCTGCTCGCGACGTGGTGTCGCTCGCCGATCACGTGAGCTATCTGTCGAACAAGATCGTGTTCCTGCTCGACGCGACGCTCGGCATGATCAACATCGAGCAGAACAACATCATCAAGATTTTCTCCATCGCCGCGGTGGTGTTCCTACCGCCGACGCTGGTCGCCTCGGCCTACGGCATGAATTTCGAATTCATGCCCGAGCTGAAATGGATTTTCGGTTATCCCTTCGCCATTCTGCTCATGGTGATTTCGGCCGTGCTTCCCTATCTCATTTTTAAGCGCAAGGGCTGGCTGTAGTTAATGTCGCCGCGAAACGAACCGTCTCGCCTCTGCCACGTTGATGTTGTAGGAAGATGGCAAGACGGGTGGGGGCCGAACGAACATGCGTAGGAGAAAAGGTGCATGACCACTCGATCCTTGAGTATCGCCGCGGCCGCTGGCCTGCTCGTCACTGCCGCCATGCTGCCGCAGCAGGCATCGGCGCTGCCTGGTGCAGGCGAGGCTGGGACGCAAGCGCGGCCCGGTCTCGTTCAGCAAGTCGCGAGCAAATACAATCGCCGTTACTATCGCGACAACGGCACCTATGTGCGGGCGCCGTTCACCGAGGTTGACACGCGCCGCGGCACTTGGGTTGCCGCGCCCTTCGCCCGCGTCTATTCGGGGCGGCGCGGCACTTGGGTGCGCGCGCCTTTCGTCGATCTCTGGGTGCCGCGCTAAACGGGCTTGATCGCTCCAACCAGCGCAAACCAAGCAACTGCAGCACTCGCGGAAATTGCCAGCGTGGCGGCGATGCCGAGCTTCAATCGAAGCAGCAGAACCGCGGCAAGGCACGCGAGCACGACGGCTGCGACGTCGAGCGTCGAGGGGTCGGGTCGCCAAAGCCGCAACGGGCCATGCCAAACTGGCTCGACCTTGGCGAAGAAAACGTGCAGTGCGAACCAGAGGCTTAAGTTCAGAATGACGCCGACCACGGCGGCAGTAACGCCGCTCAGCGCGCTTGCGAGGCGAGGGTTCGTGCTGAGACGCTCCACGTAAGGGGCGCCCACGAAGATCCACAGGAAGCAGGGCGCGAAGGTCGCCCATAGTGTGATCGCGGCGCCAGCCAAGCCGAAGGCGAGCTTGGGTTCTCCGCCGTGGCGGTAGCCGGCGAGGAAGCCGACGAACTCGGCCACGAGGATCAGAGGGCCTGGTGTGGTCTCGGCGAGGCCCAAGCCATCGAGCATCTCGCCGGCACTGAGCCAACCATAAGTTTCGACCGCCTGCTGCGCCATATAGGCGAGGACCGAATAGGCGCCGCCGAAGGTGACCACGGCCAGCTTGGAAAAGAAGATGGCGATGTCGGTGAAGACGTGATCGCGCCCAAACACAAGCGCGAGTAGCGCTAAGGGAACGATCCAGAGGGCGAGCCAGAGACCGGCGGTGCGCAAACTATCGGTAAGCCGCACAGGGCTCGTCTCAGTGGGCGAAATCGCCTGAGGGCGGTTCTCCACGAGGACGTAGCCAATGAGAGCGGCCGCGGCGACGACGAGAGGGAAGGGCACGGCGAAGAAGAAGATGGCGATGAATGCCGCCGCGGCGACGATCCAGTCCTGAGGACGCCGCAAAGCGCGCCGCGCAACCCTGAGCAATGCCTCGATGACGATGACGAGCACGGCGGCTTTGATGCCGACGAACGCCGCCTCGACGAGCGGCACATGGCCGTAGAGCGCATAGGCGATGCTGAGCGCGAGCACCACGGATGCGCCGGGGAGCACGAAGAGCAACCCTGCGACAAGTCCGCCCAAGGTGCCGTGCAGCAGCCAGCCGACATAGGTTGCAAGCTGCATGGCTTCGGGGCCAGGCAGCAGCATGCAGAAATTGAGCGCGCGAAGGAAATGCTCCTCACTGATCCAGCGACGCTCATCCACCAGCACGCGGTGCATCAGCGCGATCTGACCGGCAGGGCCCCCGAACGACAAGACGCCGATCTTCGCCCAGACGGCGAGAGCTTGTTTGAAGGACGGCGTTTGGATGGACAGGACCGGCGTTGGAGAAGTCTTCGATCCCATGGCGGCACACTCCGTGTATTGGGGGCAAAGCCCTACGGAGCGGCGCTTGGGCAGGCTGCCTCACGGGGCGGCCGCAGAAGGCCCCGATAGCGGCATCCTAGAGCCAATGAGACACGCTGGCAACGCGAGCCGATTCGACCCCACGTTCTGGTGACGGCTTGGTCTTGCATGCTATGCGGGAACCCCGAAGCGCGAGGGTAGGCGATGGTTTCGACACAATTGATCCAGGTGGCGGTGTTTCTCGCCGCCGCAGCCATTGCTGCGCCGCTTGGCCGCTTCTTTCGCATGGGCGCCGTGCTCGGCTATCTCGCCGCCGGTGTGGTGATCGGTCCCTACATTCTTGGGCCGCTCTATCGGCTGAACAACGTCGAGAGCATCCTGCAATTCGGCGAATTCGGTGTGGTGCTGCTGCTGTTCGTGATCGGGCTCGAGCTTCGCCCGATCAGGCTTTGGGCCATGCGCTCGGCGATCTTCGGTATGGGCTCCGCCCAGCTCGCGGCCACGTCGCTGGTGCTCGCGGCCATCGGCATCGCGTTTGGCCTCAACTTTGGCCAGGCGCTGTTCATAGGCCTTGGCCTGTCGCTTTCGTCAACGGCCTTCGCGCTGCAGGTGCTGGAGGAGAAGGGCGAGATCAATACCAGGCACGGCAGGCTCGCCTTCTCGGTGCTGTTGTTCCAGGACCTTGCCGCCATCCCGCTTATCGCACTCGTGCCGCTTTTCGCGGCCGGCGGCAGCGACCAACCGGCCATGGATTTGCGCGCCGGCGTGCTCGCCATCTTCACCATCATCGGCGTGATCGTGGCCGGACGTTTCCTGCTCAGCAGGCTCTATCGCATCATCGCCGCCACCGGGGTGCGTGAGGCGATGACGGCGAGCGCGCTGCTCACGGTGGTCGGCGTGGCGCTGGTCATGGAAGCTGCGGGCCTGTCGGCGGCGCTCGGCTCGTTCATCGCCGGAGCGCTGCTCGCCGATTCCGAATATCGCCATCAGATCGAAGCCGACATCGCGCCGTTCGAGGGGCTGCTGCTCGCGGTGTTCTTCATCGCCATCGGCATGTCGATCGACTTGAGCGTGGTGGTGGCGGAGCCGCTTGAGCTCATCGCTATCGTCATCGGCCTCGTCGCCGTCAAGGCAGCCATCCTTTATGGACTTGGCCGCTGGTGGGGATTGAAGCGCGAACCGGCGAGGCGGCTCGGGCTCGTCATCAGTCAAGGCGGCGAGTTTGCCTTCGTGCTGTTCGCGGCCGGCGTCGCCGCGCACGTCATCGGCCAGCACCTGGCCGATCTGCTCGTGCTGGCGGTGACCCTGTCCATGGCGGCGACGCCGCTTCTGCTGCTTGTCGACGAGACGATCTTCCGCGCGCTTGAACCGGAGAAGCCCGAATACGAGATGCCGCCGGAAGGCGATCAGCACGTCATCGTCGCAGGCTTCGGCCGCTTCGGGCAAATCGTGGCCCGCGTGCTTCGCGCCCGCCGCATTCCGTTCACGGCGCTCGACTCCAACATCGAGCAGGTGGATTTCGTGAAGCGCTTCGGCTCGAGAATCTACTACGGCGATGCCGGGCGGCTCGACATTCTGCGCGCGGCCGGCGCCGACAAGGCGCGCGCCTTCGTGCTCGCCATCGACGATGTCGATGCCTCGCTGAGGGTGGCCGAGATGGTGCGCAAGCACTTTCCCGACCTGCCGGTCTATGCTCGGGCGCGCGACCGTATCCATGTGCACAAGCTGATGGATCTCGGCGTCGGCATCATCGAGCGCGAGACGTTCCTCTCGGCGCTCGAATTGACGCGCAGGCTGCTGCGCGGGCTCGGCTTCAGCGAGCCCGAGGTCAAGCGGCTGCTCGCGACCTTCAAGCGGCAGGACGAGAAGCGGCTCTACGACGACTACAAATATTACAACGATCTGGAAAAGGTCCGCGCCAATGCAAGGACGGCCGCGGTCGAGCTCGAAGAGCTGTTCGCCCAAGACGTGGAAGATCTCAAGCTTCCGGAAGTGGAGCCAACGCTTGTTGGCGCTGAGCGGCGAGATGGCCGGCGATCAGCCGGTTCACCTCGGAAGGATGGGTGAACGGACTCATGTGGCCGGCGCCCTTGAGCACCGTCATGTCGGCGTTCGGCAGCGTCGCGCTCAGCATGTCGACCACGGCGCGGGCCGGTGCGCGGGTCTTGCCGCCGACGATCAGCAGGGTCGGAGCCGTGGCGCCCGCATAGTCGCTCAAGCGCGCGCCTGCCTCGATGAGGATCATGAATTCGAGGGCCACTTTGCCGATGGTGGCCGTGATCGCCGCCTTGAACGTCTCCGGCGACAGCCACCAGCGCAAGCGGCCCAGCCAATAGCGCATGAAAACTGCCGCGGCGTCGCGATCGTTGCCGTTCGACACGGCGGAGAGCACAGCGACGCCGAGCTGCTCGATCTCGGCCCATTCAGGGCGGCGTTCAACGCGCAGCAGGTTAAAGGCGACCGGCTCGACCAGGGTCAGGCTCTGAACCTTGGATCCGAGCTCGCGCGCCGCCTCAAGCGCCAAAGCCGCGCCGTAGGAGTGGCCGACCAAGTGGACAGGCTTCTCGGTCTTGTTGGCGAGCTCGAGCAGCACGGCGAGATCGGCCTGACCGGTGAACACCTTGCCTTCAGGCCAAGCGCCCGACTGCCCATAGCCGATAAAGTCGGGCGCGAGCACGCGCCATTCGGGCGCAAGCGCCTCGATCAGCGGCAGCCACTCCTTGTGCGAGGCCGAGCTGCAATGGGCGATGATAACGAGAGGCCCTTTGCCCTGGTCGAGATAGGCGATCTCGACGCCGTTTACGGTCATCTGCTTCAAGGGCATCGGGCCTCACTGGAGTCGACCCTTTAGGTGTAACCCATTCTAGCGAGGTGAAGGGAAAGCAAGGAATTCGCGGCGTTCGGAAAATGGAGAGATAGGATCAGCAGACGCCCACCTCTCCCCACAGGGGAGAGGAGTGATTGACGGGGACCGAGAGTTTTGGTGGACTGACGTCAGCTTGCGGCTGCGGCTTCAGGAGTTTCGGCGGCGGCGGCAGCCTTCTGCACCGCTTTCTGCACCTTTTCGAAGGCGCGCACCTCGATCTGGCGAATGCGCTCCCGGGAGACGCCGAACTCGGCCGACAGCTCTTCGAGCGTCAGGGGATCCTCGGCGAGCCGCCGCGCTTCGAACACCCTGCGCTCGCGCTCGTTCAGGTCCCTCAGCGCATCGTTGAGCATGCCGCGCCGCCGCTGAGCCTCTTCCGACTCGGCAAGGGCGGTCTCTTGGTCCATGGTATCGTCGACCAGCCAGTCCATCCACTCGCCGCTCTCGCTATCATTGCGCACCGGCGCATTCAGCGATGAGTCGCCGGCGAGCCTCCTATTCATGGAGATCACGTCCTCCTCGGTGACGCCGAGCTGGGTGGCGATGCGCTTCACCTGGTCTGGGCGCAGATCGCCATCGTCGAGGGCCTTGAGCTGCCCCTTGATCTTGCGCAGGTTGAAGAACAGCTTCTTCTGCGCCGCGGTGGTGCCCATCTTCACGAGGCTCCACGAGCGCAGGATATATTCCTGGATCGCGGCCCTGATCCACCACATGGCGTAGGTGGCAAGCCGGAAGCCCTTATCGGGATCGAAGCGCTTCACCGCCTGCATCAGCCCAACATTGCCTTCCGAGACGACCTCGCCGATGGGCAGCCCATAGCCGCGATAGCCCATGGCAATGCGCGCAACGAGTCTGAGATGGGAGGTTACGAGTTGATGGGCCGCATCACGGTCGCCATGCTCGCGCCAGCTCTTGGCGAGCATGTATTCCTGCTGAGGCTCCAGCATGGGAAATTGCCGGATCTCTTCAAGGTAGCGCGTCAGCCCGCCATGCGCGCCGACACTCGGTAGACTCTGCGAGGCCATGAGAGCACGTCTCCCGCGGCCCAACGCCGGCCGCATCTTTTCACCTTAATGCCCCCCGGCGCCCCTCTATAGAACGTTTGCCTCAAGGATTAAAG
>NZ_JBOHJB010000116.1:0-7681 GCF_050728395.1 Methyloceanibacter sp. | reverse complement strand
ACTGAATGAGTTTTTCACCCCACCCGGCGCGCAACGCGCGCCGACCTCCCCATCAAGGGGAGGTAGGGAGTTTGTGGCATCGTTACGCGAAATCCCAGGGGCATGGGGTTTGCAATCCCTCTAGGAGACGCTATCTGACGTGTAGAAAATTGAGAATTTTGGCGATACGACAAAACCCGCCATGGCCAAACCCCGCACGCTATACGACAAGATCTGGGACGAGCACCTGGTGCACGAGGCGCCGGACGGCACCTGCCTGATCTATATCGACCGCCACCTCGTGCATGAGGTGACGAGCCCGCAGGCCTTCGAGGGTTTGCGCATGACTGGGCGGAAGGTGCGGGCGCCTGAGAAGACGCTTGCCGTGGTCGATCACAACGTGCCGACCACCGACCGCTCCTTTGGCATCGACGACCCTGAATCCGCGCTGCAAGTGGCGACGCTCGCCGAGAATGCGCGCGAGTTCGGCATCGAGTATTTCAGCGAGCTCGACCACCGCCAGGGCATCGTTCACATCATCGGTCCCGAGCAGGGCTTCACGCTACCAGGCACCACCATCGTCTGCGGCGACTCGCACACCTCCACTCACGGAGCCTTCGGCGCCCTCGCCCACGGCATCGGCACGAGCGAGGTCGAGCACGTGCTCGCCACCCAGACGCTGATCCAGAAGAAGGCCAAGAACATGCGGGTGCGCGTCGACGGCGCGCTGAAGGACGGCGTCACCGCCAAGGACATCATCCTCGCCATCATCGGCGATATCGGCACGGCCGGCGGCACCGGACACGTCATCGAATATGCCGGCGAGGCGGTGCACGCGCTCTCCATGGAAGGGCGCATGACCATCTGCAACATGTCGATCGAGGGTGGCGCCCGCGCCGGGCTGATCGCGCCCGACGAGAAGACCTTCGACTACATCAAGGGCCGTCCCCGCGCGCCAAAGGCCGGAGCCTATGAGATGGCGCTCCGCCATTGGCAGACGCTCTATTCCGATGAGGATGCGGCCTTCGACCGCGAGATCGTGCTGCACGCCGAGAAGCTGCCGCCGCTCGTCACCTGGGGGACGAGCCCTGAGCAGGTGATCTCGGTGACCGGGCGTGTGCCGCGGCCAGAGGAGATCGCCGACGAGACCAAGCGCAAGGCCGCCATCCGCTCGCTTGACTATATGGGCCTCACCGGCGGCGAGAGGATCACCGACATCGCGCTCGACCGCGTGTTCATCGGTTCCTGCACCAATGGGCGCATCGAGGATTTGCGCGAGGTGGCGCGGATCGTCGACGGCAAGCATGTGCATGAGAATGTCAGTGCCATGATCGTGCCGGGCTCAGGGCTGGTGAAGGAGCAGGCGGAAGCGGAGGGCCTCGACAAGATCTTCAAGGAAGCGGGCTTCGACTGGCGCGAGCCCGGCTGCTCGATGTGCCTCGGCATGAACCCCGATCAGCTTGCGCCCCGTGAGCGCTGCGCCTCGACCTCGAACCGCAATTTCGAAGGCCGCCAGGGCAGGCTCGGCCGCACCCATCTCGTCTCGCCGGTGATGGCGGCGGCTGCGGCGCTCGCCGGCCGCTTCGTCGACATCCGCGACCATTGAGCCCCTGCACCACTCTGCGTCATCGCCAGGCTTGACCCGGCGATCCACTAGGGCGAATCGACTCATGCGGCAAATTGGAGGTGCTCGGCACGGCCCAAGGAGATGCTGCGCGATCAGCCGTTGCGTGATTTCCTGAAGCCCCACGAAACTGCGTCGGAGCCGGATTTCACGCTGAAGGAGGGAATTATTCTTGGCCGCAAGCCGCGCTAGAGGTCTCGATTGGCATGGCGCTCAGGCGCCGTCTCTTGCCGAGTTCGAGGCGATCGCCGACCGGGCGTTCCAGCGCCTGCCCCGCCGCTTCCGCGATCTCTGCAAGGACGTGGTGATCCGCATCGAGGATTTCCCCACCGACGAGGTGCTCGACGCTCTGGCGGCCGAATCGGAATTCGATCTGCTCGGCCTCTATCACGGCGTCGATCTCGCCCGGCAAAGCGTCATGGACCCCGCCGCCATGCCTGAGATGGTGTTCCTCTACCGCCGGCCGATCCTCGACTACTGGGCCGAGCACGAGGAGACGCTAGGGCACATCGTCACCCATGTGCTGGTGCATGAGATCGGCCATCATTTCGGCCTTTCCGACGCCGACATGCATCACATCGAGGAAGAAGCCGCGGCCTAATGCCCGGCATCGACTGTTTCGGAGCTTGCCCAGCGAGTCGTCATACCGGCGAAAGCCGGTATCCATTTTTTTTGTTGCGCTTCGCGCGCTGGATTCCGGCGTTCGCCGGAATGACGAACGTCACCAGCCCACGATCGCTTCGCCCGTCACGTGCGCGGCGATCGCCTTGACCAGAAGCTCATAGTCGTCGCAAGGCCCGCCGCAGCGGTCGGCGATCTCCATGAGCTGCTCTTTCGCCTTCGCCACATCGTCCTTCAGCAGATAGGCCTCGCCGAGATATTGCCGCGCCTTGGTGTAGTTGGGATCGATGGCAAGCGCCCGGTGGTAGTAGTCGATGCCCTTGTCGACATCTCCGAGCTTGCGCGTGGAGTAGCCGATCAGGTTCAGCACCTGCGGATTGTTCCGGTCCTTGATGCGGAAGAGGAGCGGCAGCGCATCGGCGTAGCGGGCCTCGAGCGCGAAATCGCCGGCAGCGAGGTACAGATCCTCATCGCTCAGCGAAGCCGAATTGCCGTCGAGGCAAGCCTCGACGCCGCCGCTCCACACTTGCCCGGTTCCGCAACTCGTCTTGACGCAGTCGCGCTTTTTATCGCTGTAGCGCTTACCTTTGGGACAGACCTTTGTCCTGCTGGGCTTTGTGTCGTCCTTGTTGAACTGACGCATCTCCTCGACTGCGTGAGCCCGCGGCACGGCGAGGAGAAGCCCGACCAGGACCGCCAACGCCGCAAAGAGTGCCGTTGAACCTCTTGCCGCAGTCATGCTCGCTCTACCAATCTGCCGATTCACCTTCGGTGACATAGGTCGCGATCGCCTTGACCAGAAGCTCATAGTCGTTGCAAGGCCCGCCGCAGCGGTCGGCGATCTCCATGAGCTGCTCTTTCGCCTTGGCCACGTCGCCCTTGAGCAGATAAGCCTCGCCGAGATATTGGCGCGCCTTGGTGAAGTTCGGATCGATGGCGAGCGCCTGGTGATAATAGTCGATGCCCTTGTCGACGTCGCCGAGCTTGCGCGTCGAGTAGCCGATCGAGTTGAGCACTCTCGCCTGCTCGCGGTTCTTGACGCGGAAGAACAGCTTCAACGCCTCGGCGTAGTGCCCTTCCTGGCCGAGCTCGCGCCCGGCAACATAGAGGTCGTCATCGCTCAGAGAAGCCGAATTGCCGTCGAGGCAAGCATCGACACCGCTGCTCCAGACCTGCCCGGTGCCGCAACTCGTCCTGACGCAGCCGTGCTTCTTCTCGCTATACCTTTGGCCGCTGGGACAGCCCTTGCTGGCTTTCGCGCCGCCGCTATCGTCCGTATCTTCGACGGCAAAGGCCTGCGGAACCGCCAAGGCAAGAACGAGCAAAATGGCCCCGGCGCCCAACGCCGTCATATATCCAATCGACCGGGCCATGGCTTCGTCTCCGCATCCTTCAGTCTGAGTCGCATACCACCGCTAGCATGTCATGCCGCCTACGAGCATGACGCCGCGGCGGCAATCACGCGATTTTGAAATGCGAGGCAGCGCCCGCAAGCCGCCGTTTTGCCGTTGACGGAGGCTCTGCCCCGCCTCCAGAGTTGCCAGGGGCTCATTCAAATCACTGCTCAAGGGCAGCAAGGAAGTAGAGCATGGGGTCGGCTGCCCGCTTAAGGGGCGTTATTGCGTTGTTCCTGGCACTTGCCGTGGCAGGCCCCGAGCCTCAGGCCATTGCCATCGAGAAGGACAAGCTCGTGCCCGCAGGGCGCCTGGTAATTTCCGGGCGGCGCCTCTCTTGCGGCAACACCCAGACGCTGCTCAGAGACTTCGAGGGCTTCGCCGTCTCCTCCACGGTGATCATGCTCAACATGCAGGCGCTGAACCCACTGCCGCGGCAGGTGCAATGGCTGATCTATTATCACGAATGCGGCCACATCCTCCTTGGCCCAAGCGAGACGGCGGCGGATTGCTATGCGGTCAAGCGCGCGCGGCGCGAAGGCTGGCTCAACGATCAGACGCTCGACGACGTTTGCGCGGTGTTCAACATCGCCGGCCACGGCCCGGTGCATCCCGACCCGCAAGCGCGCTGCAATCAGCTTCGCCAGTGCTTCGGCAAGACGGGTGTGACGGCCCGTGAGGGCGACAAATAGCGCCGGATTCGGGGCCTCGCAGGCAGATTGCGCAAAGCCCGTTCGCCCCGTAAGCTGCGCTTCATGAGGGATGCGTCAATGCGAATTGGGGGGGCGCTTTTCGGCGTCTTGGCCTGCGGAAGCCTTGCGTTCCAGCCGCTTCCGGCGCGCGCCCAGGAACACACCTTCCTCGACGGCCCGAGCGGCCCGACCATCGAAGACTATCTGAAGCAGGCCGGACCGGACGTGAAGCTCGTCCCCCAAGGCAGCCTCAAGATCGACGGCAGGTCGGTAAATTGCGGCAAGCGGCCGACGGTGCTGAATTCGAATTTCGACAGTTGGGGCGGCGCCTTTCCCGGCTTCCTCATCCTCAACACCAAAAAGATCAGCGGGCTCTCCACCGCGGTGAAGCTTTACGTCTATTCCCATGAATGCGGTCACCAGTTCGAAGGGCCTGACGAGACCAAGGCCGACCTGTTCGCCATCAGGCGCGGCGTGAAATGGGGCTGGCTCGACGCCGTGGGCATGGAGGATATCTGCAACTTCATCTCGACGCTGAAGGGCGATGCGGTGCATCCGCCGGGCTCCGAGCGCTGCGAGACCATGCGCAACTATTACAAGACGCTGATCGAGAGCGGCACCAGCCAGTCGGCGAGCGCGCCGCCGGCCCAGCCAGCCTCGAAGCAGAAGGCGCAGACGCTCGCGCCGCAATAGAAGCCGGCCGTGTCTGGCCGCACATTCGTGCCGTGGCCGGGCTTGTCCCGGCCATCCGCGTCTCTATCACTCACTTGTCATGGCTGGGCTTGTCCCGGCCATCCACGTCTCTATATTGCCGATACTGTCGAAAATTCTAGGCAAACAGTAGATGGAAAAATTCATCACGCTCACCGGCATCGCGGCGCACTTGCCGATGATCAATGTCGACACCGACATGATCATCCCGAAGCAATATCTGAAGACGATCAAGCGCACCGGGCTTGGCAAGGGCCTGTTCGCCGAGCTGCGCTATGACGAGGAGGGCAAGCCTCATCCCCACTTCGTGCTGCACAAACCGCCCTACCACCAAGCCACGATCCTGATCACCGGCGAGAATTTCGGCTGCGGCTCGTCGCGCGAGCACGCGCCCTGGGCGCTGCTCGATTTCGGCATTCGCTGCGTCATCGCGCCAAGCTTCGCCGACATCTTCTACAACAACTGCTTCAAGAACGGCATTCTGCCCATTGCCTTGCCGCAGAGCGAGATCGACAAGCTCATCGACGATGCCTCGCGCGGGGCGAACGCTACCATCACCATCGACCTTCCCAACCAGGAGATCAGAGGCCCAGACGGCGGCGTGATCCGTTTCGACATCGACCCGTTTCTCAAGCGCTGCCTGATCGAAGGCCTCGACGATATCGGGCTGACCCTGGAGAAGGCTGAGCACATCGACAGCTTCGAGACCTCCTCGCGCACCCGCCGCCCTTGGGCTTGAGCTGCTTCAGCCTTCCTCGGGACGAGCATCTTGCTCTCCCCTCCCCCCTTGAGGGGGAGGGATAGGGAGGGGGGTTCAACTCATAGACTCGCGTCGAGCTGCACCCCCCTCCGCGCGCCTACGTAGGCGCGCGTGCTCCCCCTCAAGGGGGGAGCGGAAAGACTCATTGCATTGAGCCTTACTCAAACGGGATCGGCTTGGAGCTCTGCTCGAGCAGCGTCTTGCCGTCGCGGGCGATGGTGACCTTGGCGTGATAGGTGCCTTCTGGCCAGCCGCCTGCCGGCACCCCGCGCTTGCCCGCTTGCAGCAGAAACCGCCCCTGGTCCTCGCCGAGGGTCTGCGTGTTGTGCAGCAAGGATTTGTCCTCGTTGACCAGCGCGATCTCCACGATGTCGCCCTTCTTGAGGCCGGCAGCGAGCACATAGGCTATGGCCGGTGTGTTGAAAAGCGGCGCGGGCAGCGCGGCACCCGTCTCCAACTCGGCCGTGGTGGCCTCGTGATCGGTCACCCCCAAGGCAAGCACCTTGGCATCCTCGGCCAATGCGGTCGCGGCCATCCCGCAAATCAAGACCAAGGCGAACAGCACCCTTGTCAGCATTTCCGTCTCCCTTTAGGCAGTTCCACTATCGATTCTTGTCATGGCCGGGCTTGTACCGGCCATCCACGTCTTTCGACTTGCCACACGCAAGAAAAATCGTGGATGCCCGGCACAAGTCCGGGCATGACGGCAACAAATGGCGGATGCGCATGACAACGTACAAGCTCCTGCTGCTGCCCGGCGACGGCATCGGCCCCGAAGTGATGGAAGAGGTCTCCCGCGTCATCGCCTGGGTGAATGCGCGGGGGCACGCCAAGATCGAGACCGAGACCGACCTCGTCGGCGGCTGCGCTTACGATGCGCACGGGCAGGCGATCTCCGATGCGGCCATGCGACGCGCATCCGCCGCCGATGCGGTGATGCTCGGCGCCGTCGGCGGCCCGAAATGGGACGGCGTTGCTTACGACCAGCGCCCCGAGGCGGGGCTGCTGCGGCTGCGCAAGGACCTCGAGCTGTTCGCCAATCTCCGTCCTGCCATCTGCTATCCGGCGCTCGCCGACGCCTCCTCGCTCAAGCGCGACCAGGTCGACGGCCTCGACATTATGATCGTGCGCGAACTGACCGGCGGGGTCTATTTCGGCGAGCCGAAGGAGATCAAGGATCTGGGGAACGGCCAGAAGCGCGCCGTCGATACCCAAGTCTACGAGACCTACGAGATCGAGCGCATCGCTGCCGTCGCCTTCGAGCTCGCGCGGCTTCGCCGCAACCAGGTGCATTCGGCCGAGAAGCGCAACGTGATGAAGACCGGCGTGTTGTGGAACGAGGTGGTGACCCGCCTGCACCAGGAGAGCTACGCCGACGTGACGCTCTACCACATCCTCGCCGACAATTGCGCCATGCAGCTCGTGCGCGCGCCGAAGCAGTTCGACGTGATCGTCACCGACAATCTGTTCGGCGACATGCTGTCCGACGAGGCGTCGATGCTGACCGGCTCGCTCGGCATGCTGCCGTCGGCCTCGCTCGGCGCCACCGATGCGAACGGACATCGCCGCGCGCTGTACGAGCCGGTGCATGGTTCGGCGCCGGATATCGCAGGCCGAGGCGTCGCCAACCCCATCGCGACAATAGCGAGCTTCGCCATGTGCTTGCGCTATTCCTTCAATCTGGGAGAGACGGCTGACAGAATAGAAAGGGCGATCGCCTTCGTGCTCGATGAAGGCTACCGCACCGCCGATATCGCGCAAGCCGACTGCCGCACCATCGGCACCGCCGAGATGGGCAAGACCATCGTTGCCGCGCTCGACCGCATAGGTTAGCCCCCACCCGGCCGTCCCGCTTGCTCTCCCCTCCCCCCTTGAGGGGGAGGGATAGGGAGGGGGGTCC
>NZ_JBOHJB010000115.1:0-7709 GCF_050728395.1 Methyloceanibacter sp. | reverse complement strand
CTGGGTGATCTTTGCCGTTTTGACGGCTGCCGTGCTCTACGTCGTGCTCCGCCCGCTCGCGGACGGAAGCGCAAGTGAGGAGTCACGCGCCGCCTTCAACGCCACCGTCTATCGCGATCAGCTCGGGGAAGTTGAAAGCGACCGGGAGCGCGGCCTGATCGGGGAAGGGGACGCCGAGGCCGCCCGTGTCGAAATCGCCCGCCGGCTGCTCGCCACCGATGCGGAAAAAGAGGGCGCCAAACTCTCCCTGACCCATTCCCCGACAAAAGCCGTAGCCGTGGGGCTCGCAGTAGCGCTGCCACTCGCGGCGCTCAGCCTCTATCTTGTCTACGGCTCTCCCCGCCTGCCCGATCAACCCCTCATCGCCCGCTTGCAGGATCCCGCGAGCGACAAAAATCTCGAAGTGCTGGTCGCGCGCGTGGAGGCGCGGCTTCGCGAGCATCCCGAGGAGGGGGAGGGCTGGGAGGTGATCGCTCCCGTCTATATGGGCTGGGGGCGATACGCCGATGCGGCTGAAGCCTATCGTCAGACCATCCGCCTGCTCGGGGAGTCGCCGAAACGCCTGGCAAACTACGGGCAGGCGCTCGTGCTTGCCAACAATGGCGTGGTCTCGGAGGACGCCCGCAAAGCGCTGGAGCGGGCGGTCGCGCTCGACCCCAATCTCATCGAGCCGCGCCTCGTGCTGATCATCGCCAAGGAGCAGGACGGTCAGTTCGCCGCGGCGGCGGACGCCTGGCGCGCGATGCTGGCGAAGGCGCCGGCCGATGCGCCTTGGCGCAAATTGGTGGAGCAGCGCCTCGCGGACGACGAAGCCAAGCTTGCCGGCAACGCCGTTGCCGCCAAGCCGGAAGAAGCTCCGGGAGAGGGGCCACCAAGGCCGAACCCCGACGATGTGGCCGCTGCCCAGAAAATGGCACCCGCCGACCGCCAAGCCATGATCGAGACCATGGTACAAAGGCTTGACGACCGGCTGACGCAAAAGGGCGACGATCTTGCCGGTTGGCTCAAGCTGGTCAGAGCCTATACCGTGCTTGACCGGAAGGATGACGCCATGAAAGCGCTCACGCGCGCGAAGACGCAATTCAGCGGGAACGCCGAAGCTTTGCAGCAGCTCGATGCTCTGGCGGCCGAGCTTGGCTTGAAGTCGTGACCTGGAGGTCTGTGGAATGACCCGCAAGCAGCGCAGAGCCGTTCTGATCGGCACCTGCCTCGGCGTGCTTGGGCTTGCCGTGGGCCTGGTGCTCATGGCGTTGCGCGACTCGATCGTGTTCTTCTATACGCCGGCCGAGGTGGCGGAGAAGCACTTGGATGCCGGTCAGCGATTCAGGCTTGGCGGACTGGTCGAGAACGGGAGTCTCAAGCGTGGCGAGGGCACCACGGTCAGCTTCGTCATCACCGACAAGCGCGCCACGCTTCCGGTGACCTATACTGGCGTGCTGCCCGATCTTTTTCGCGAAGGCCAGGGAGTGGTCGCCGAAGGCATGCTAACATCGGAAGGCGTGTTTCATGCCGACAGCGTGCTGGCCAAGCACGACGAGAAATACATGCCTCCGGAGGTTGCCAAAAAGCTGAAAGAGCAAGGCGTCTGGCGGGGTGACGCGCAGGCGGGCACGCCTGACGCCGGAAAGTTAAATTAGGCGAAAGTACCCATGATCGCAGAGACCGGCCATTACGCTCTGATCCTCGCACTCGCGCTCGCGATCGTGCAGACCGTGCTTCCGCTGTGGGGGACGAGGATCCGCGACCCGCAACTCATGGCCGTCGCAGTGCCTGCGGCGCAGATGCAGTTTCTGCTGATCGCGGTCTCGTTTTCGGCCCTGATGACGGGCTATGTCACGTCGGACTTCTCGCTGCAGAACGTTTGGGCCAACTCCCACTCGGCGAAACCTCTCATCTACAAGATCGCGGGCGTGTGGGGGAACCACGAAGGCTCGATGGTGCTCTGGGTGCTGATCCTTGCTTTGTTCGGCGCCGCGGTCGCGACCTATGGCACCAACCTGCCGCGCGAGCTGCAAGCGAACGTGCTGGCGGTACAAGGGTCGATCGCCGCGGCCTTCCTCCTGTTCATCATCATCACGTCCAATCCCTTCGCCAGGCTCGATCCCGCGCCGCTTGACGGTAATGGCCTCAACCCCGTGCTGCAGGACCCGGCGCTCGCCTTCCACCCGCCCTTCCTCTACACGGGCTATGTCGGCTTCTCGATGGCGTTCTCCTTCGCCGTGGCCGCTTTAATCGACGGCCGCATCGATGCTGCCTGGGCGCGCTGGGTGAGGCCATGGACGCTTGCCGCCTGGATGTGTCTCACGCTCGGCATCGCCATGGGCTCGTGGTGGGCCTATTACGAGCTCGGCTGGGGCGGATTCTGGTTCTGGGATCCGGTGGAGAACGCCTCCTTCATGCCCTGGCTCGCGGGCACAGCGCTGCTCCATTCGGCTCTCGTCATGGAGAAGCGCGACGCACTGAAGGTTTGGACCGTCCTGCTTGCCATCATCACCTTTTCGCTGAGCTTGATGGGCACGTTCCTGGTCCGCTCCGGCGTGCTCACCTCGGTGCATGCCTTCGCCGTCGATCCGGCCCGCGGCGTTTTCATCCTCGCCATCATGGGCGTCTTCATCGGCGGGGCGCTCACGCTGTTCGCCATCCGGGCGCCGCTCTTGGCGCAAGGCGGGCTGTTCGCGCCGATCAGCCGGGAGGGGAGCCTCGTCCTCAACAATCTGCTGCTCACCACCGCTTGCGCTGCCGTGCTTGTCGGCACGCTCTATCCGCTCGCGCTTGAGTCGCTGACCGGGGAGAAGATTTCCGTCGGGGCTCCGTTCTTCAACTACACCTTCGTGCCGCTCTTCGTGCCGCTGCTCATCGCGGCTCCCTTCGGGCCGATGCTCGCCTGGAAGAGGGGGGACATCCTCGCCGCTGGCCAGCGCCTCCTCGCTGCGGCGATCCTTGCGCTCATCGTCACCGTGGCGGCTTTTGCTTGGCAGCAGCGCGGGCCCTGGCTTGCGCCTCTCGGTCTCGGGCTTGGGATTTGGCTCATCGGCGGCGCGCTGTCGGAGATCGCCTTCAGGGTGAAGCTGCTCGATGGATCCCTGAAGGATACCGCACGACGTCTCGGCAGTTTGCCGCGCTCGGCCTACGGCTCGGCGTTTGCCCATGCCGGGCTCGGCATCGTGGTGATCGGCATCGTCGCCACCACGGCGTGGCGGAGCGAGGCCATCCTCGCGCTCGAGCCTAAGGATTCCGCCGAGATCGCCGGCTACCAATTGACCTTCGAGGGCGTCGCGCCGCGCGAAGGCCCGAACTATCGCGAGCGCGTCGGATTGTTCAAGGTGGCGCGAGGCGGCGAGGATGTGACCACGCTTGAGCCTTCCAAGCGCGAATTTACCGTGGAGCGCAGCAGCACCACCGAGGCCGGCATCCATGCAAGCTGGCGCGGCGACCTTTACGTCGTCCTTGGCGATCCCCTGAAGGACGGCGCCTACAGCGTCAGGCTTTATTTCAACCCGCTGGTGCGGCTCATCTGGCTCGGCGCCCTGGTCATGTTTGCCGGTGGCGCCCTGTCCTTGTCCGACCGGCGCTTGCGGGTCGGCGCGCCGAAGCGGGCAAAAGCCCTCGGCCAAGGCCTCGCCCCCGCCGGATAGAGCAATGCCGGCACCCAGCCATTCACCGCGTTCGCTTCGCTTCGGCCGCGTGTTTTTTGGCGCGGTCCTCTCACTCTCCGTGAGCCTGGCGATGCTTCCGGCGAAAGCGGTGGAGCCCGACGAGTTGCTGCAAGATCAGGCACTCGAGGCGAGAGCCCGGCACATCTCGGAAGGCTTGCGCTGCCTCGTCTGCCAGAACCAGTCGATCGACGATTCCGCAGCACCGCTTGCCAAGGACCTCCGCCTGCTGGTGCGGGAGCGGCTGAAGGCTGGCGACACCGACCAACAAATCGAGGATTTTGTCGTTGCCCGCTATGGCGAATTTGTGCTGCTCAAGCCGCGCTTCGAACCACACACCTTCTTGCTGTGGTTCGCCACTCCGGCCGTGTTTATCGTCGCGCTGCTGATCGTCGTTTTGGCCTATCGGCGGCGGTCTGCCGGCGCGCAGCTTGCGCCGTTGAGCAAGGCAGAGGAGCGGCGGCTCAAGCGTTTGCTAGAGGATCGCTGATTGCCGGGAGGCATTCGGCCCATATATTTCGGCCGTGGGCCGGCGGCTGAGCCCGGCCCTGAGCTTCCGGCAGGACGCCAACCTTACCGAAATTTAATTCCCTCGAAACGGCGGCGTAATTGCCGGACCCCTATATTTTCCGCTCAGAGGCCTCGTTCAATGAGGATGCGGGGCCGCTTTAGCGGATTCTTTCTATCGTGGGAGAGGTGACCTTATGACTCATTCTGACCAGAGCTCCGTGACCAAAAAGGGCTCGCGGAAGTTTACGCGTGGGCCGTTGGCGGTAACGGCTGCCGCACTGATTGCGGTTGGCGCCTTGGGGCTCGCGCTCGGCCAAGACATGCGCTTCGCCTCGGCCGAGCCGGCGCAGACCACCCAAGCTCCTCCTCCGCAGACAGTGCAGACTCCCTATGGAGCCGCGCCCTTGAGCTTTGCCGACCTCGTGCAGAAGGTGAGCCCGGCGGTCGTGAGCATCAACGTCAAGGGCGACTCCAAAGTCGCCGAGAACGACCTGCAGATTCCTGGGCTCCCCGATTTGCCGGAGGACAACCCCCTCTACGATTTCTTCAAGCAGTTCCGTCAGGGCCAGCCCGGCCAGGGCAACCGCCCGCCGCGTCCGCACCCGACGCTCGCGCAAGGCTCGGGCTTCTTCATCTCGCCTGATGGGTATCTCGTCACCAACAACCATGTGATCGAGGACGCCGAGGACATCTCCGTGACGCTCGAGAGCGGCGACAAATATCCGGCCACGCTGGTCGGTGCCGATGCTCGGACCGACATTGCGCTGGTCAAGGTCAAGGCTCCGCAGCAGCTTCCCTACGTGAAGTTCTCCGACAAGGATCCCCGCGTCGGTGACTGGGTGCTCGCGGTCGGCAATCCGTTCGGCCTCGGCGGAACGGTGACGGCAGGCATCATCTCGGCGCATAACCGCGACATCGGATCGGGCCCATATGACTATCTGCAGATCGACGCTGCGGTGAATCGCGGCAATTCCGGCGGACCGTCCTTCAATCTGGATGGCGAGGTCGTCGGCATGAACACCGCCATCTTCTCACCGTCCGGCGGCAATGTCGGCATCGCCTTCGCCGTGCCGGCGGCGCTCGTCAAGGAGGTGGTCGGTCAGCTGCAACAGCATGGCACCGTCGACCGCGGCTGGCTGGGCGTCGTCATCCAGAATGTGAGCGACGACATCGCCGACTCGATTGGCCTGCCTGAGGCCAAGGGCGCCATGGTCACCAAGGTGGCCGAGGATGGCCCCGCCGCCAAGCAGGACGTCAAGGCCGGCGACGTGATCGTCGAGGTCAATGGCGACAAGATCGACGACTCTCGCGACCTTGCCCGCAAGATCGCCGAGCTCCATCCAAACACCGACGTGAAGCTCTCCATCGTTCGCTACGGCAAGGAGCACGAGGTGAACATGAAGCTTGGCACGTTCCCGAGCGGCAAGAAGCTTGCGGCGCTCGAGGACGACAAGCCCGCCGATACCAGCGAGCAGCTGGACACCCTCGGCCTGTCGCTGGCTCCTGCCGTCAAGGTGCCTGGTGCCGGCGAGGATGGCGTGGTGATCACCGACGTCGACCCCAGCAGCGACGCCGCCGATAAGGGCCTCAAGGCAGGCGACATCATTCTTCAGGTTGCCGGCGAGACGGTGTCGCAGCCGGGAGACGTCGCCAAGGGCGTCAAGAAGGCGATGGAAAAGGCCAAGGACAAGGACAAGGTCAACGTCCTGGTTCAGGTGAAAACCGGCGACCAGACGCGCTTCATTGCGCTTTCCCTGAAGAAGGCTAAGGTTTAACGCCTTCTACGCCGGAGGGCGGCGCGGTTCCCCCGCCGCGCCGCCCACCCTCGTTTCCCCTTCGCGAGGAAGCCATGACCTCGCTCGTGAGTGAGATAGAACCCGCCGCTAGGAGATCTCCAACCATGCGCGTGCTGGTGATCGAGGATGATCAGGAGACGGCAAGCTTCCTCCGGCGTGCCCTGAAAGAGCAGGGGCACGTCGCCGAATATGCGGCGGACGGCCAGACCGGGCTCGAGCTTGCGCGAGCCAACGCCTATGACGTGCTCATCGTCGACCGCATGCTGCCGAAATGCGACGGGCTTACCGTGATCGGTGCGCTCCGCGCCGAGGAGATCAGAACGCCTGCGTTAATCTTAAGCGCGCTTGGCGAGGTCGACGACCGGGTCAAGGGCCTACGCGCCGGCGGCGACGACTATCTCACCAAGCCTTACGCCTTCAGCGAGCTGCTGGCCCGCATCGAGGCTCTGGCCAGGCGCACCTCGCCTGAGGAAGGAAGCACGCGCTTCGTGGTCGGCGATCTCGTGCTCGACCGTCTCTCGCACAAGGTGACGCGGGCCGGCGAAGCGATTATGTTGCAGCCGCGCGAGTTTCGCTTGCTGGAATATCTCATGAAGCATGCGGGCCAAGTGGTGACCCGCACCATGTTGCTCGAGAACGTATGGGATTATCACTTCGATCCGCAGACCAACGTCATCGACGTTCATGTCTCGCGGCTTCGCTCGAAGATCGACAAGAATTTTGCGACGCCGTTGCTGCACACCGTCCGCGGCGCTGGCTACACCATCCGTGACAGCGCTCACTAAACTCTTCCGCACCACGACCTTTCGCCTGTCGCTGACCTATCTTGCGCTGTTCGGCGCGGCGGCGGTCGTGGCCATTTTCTATATCTATTGGAATACCACCGTGCTGCTGACCAGGCAGCTGCACGAGACCATCGACGCCGAGCTCAAAGGCCTTGCCGAACAATATAACGACGGCGGCTTGACCCAGCTCGTGCGCACCGTGGCGGACCGCAGCCAGACGCCGGGCAACAGCCTCTATTTTGTCGCCGATGCCGGCGGGCGCCGCGTCGCGGGCAATCTCACCAGCATCTCTCAGGAACTTCTCGACAGCCTCGGACCGGTCGAATTCGAATATAGCCGGCCGGCGCAAGGCGGCATCGAAACCAGGCTTGCCTTCGCCAATGTGTTCAGGCTGCCGGGAGGCTACCGCCTCATCGTCGGCCGCGACATCGAGGACCGGCGCGAGCTCGCGCGCGTGATCCGCTCGGCCATGCTGTGGGGACTTGGCGTGATGGCGCTGTTTGGCATCGGCGGAGGCTATTTGGTCAGCCGCAACCTGCTCGCCAGGATCGATGCGGTCGCCGCCACCACCCGCACCATCATGGAAGGCGATCTCACCGGGCGCCTGGCGGTAAACGGCTCGGGCGACGAGCTCGACCGCCTCTCGGAGAGCCTCAACCTGATGCTGGCGCGGATCGAGCAGCTCATGGCGGGATTGCGCGAGGTCTCCGACAACATCGCCCACGATCTCAAGACGCCGCTCAATCGCTTGCGCAACCGCGTCGAGGCTGCCTTGCGCGAGCCCTACGGCGAGCCGGCTTATCGCGAGGCGCTCGAGCACACCATCGAGGAGGCCGACGGGCTGATCAAGACGTTCAACGCGTTGCTCTCGATCGCGCGGTTGGAAGCAGGCGCGGCCGGCGACAACAAGGAGAGCCTCGACGTGGCGGCGCTGGTCCGCGACGTGGCGGAACTCTACGAGCCGG
>NZ_JBOHJB010000114.1:0-7712 GCF_050728395.1 Methyloceanibacter sp. | reverse complement strand
GAGCCACCCTCCCCGTCAAGGGGAGGGATGACAAGTGGCCTAGCTCTGCACCCTCTAAAAGAAGCCCATGGCCTTCGGGCTGTAGCTCACCAGCACGTTCTTGGTCTGCTGGTAATGGTCGAGCATCATCTTGTGCGTCTCGCGCCCGATGCCGGACTTCTTGTAGCCGCCGAAGGCAGCATGCGCCGGGTAGAGGTGGTAGCAATTGGTCCACACCCGCCCGGCTTCGATGCCGCGGCCCATGCGATAGGCGCAGTTGATGTCGCGGGTCCACACGCCCGAGCCGAGGCCATAGAGCGTGTCGTTGGCGATGGCGAGCGCCTCGTCCTCGTCCTTGAAGGTGGTGACCGAAAGCACCGGCCCGAAGATCTCCTCCTGGAAGATGCGCATCTTGTTGTGGCCCTGGAACACGGTGGGCTGCACGTAATAGCCTTCCTGCAGCTCACCGTTGAGCTTGGCCCGCTCGCCGCCGGTCAGCAGCTTGGCGCCTTCCTTCTTGCCGATATCGACATAGGACAGGATCTTCTCGAGCTGATCGTTGGAGGCCTGCGCCCCGATCATGGTGGAAAGCTCAAGCGGGTTGCCCTGCTTGATCTTGTTCACCCGTGCGATCGCCCTCTCGATAAATTTGTCGTAGATCGACTCCTGCACCAGCGCGCGGCTCGGGCAGGTGCACACTTCGCCCTGGTTCAGCGCGAACATGGTGAAGCCTTCGAGCGCTTTGTCGAAGAAGGCGTCGTCCTTGGCCATGACGTCGGCAAAGAAGATGTTCGGCGACTTGCCGCCGAGCTCGAGCGTCACCGGGATCAGATTCTCCGACGCATATTGCATGATCAGGCGGCCGGTGGTGGTCTCGCCGGTGAAGGCGATCTTGGCGATGCGCTTGTTCTGAGCGAGCGGCTTGCCTGCCTCGACGCCGAAGCCGTTGACCACGTTGAGCACGCCTGGCGGCAATAGATCGCCGATGATGTCCATGAGCACCATGATGCTCATCGGCGTCTGCTCGGCCGGCTTCAGCACCACGCAATTGCCGGCGGCGAGCGCCGGCGCAAGCTTCCACGTCGCCATCAGGATTGGGAAGTTCCACGGGATGATCTGGCCGACCACGCCGAGGGGCTCGTGATAGTGGTAGGCGATCGTGTCCTCATCGATCTCGCCAAGCGTGCCCTCCTGAGCGCGAATGCAAGCCGCGAAATAGCGGAAATGATCGATGGCGAGCGGAATGTCGGCGAAGGTGGTCTCGCGGATCGGCTTGCCGTTGTCGATGGTCTCGACCGCGGCCAGCACCTTGAGGTTCTCCTCCATGCGGTCGGCGATCTTATTCAGGATCTCGGCGCGCTTGGCCGGAGCGGTGTTGCCCCAGGCGTCCTTCGCCTTGTGCGCGGCATCGAGGGCAAGCTCGATGTCGGCGGCCTGCGAGCGCGCGATCTCACAGATAGGCTTGCCGGTGACCGGGCTGATATTTTCAAAGTAATCGCCGCCGACCGGAGCGACCCATTTGCCGCCGATAAAATTCTCGTAGCGGGGCCGCAACGCTACGCGGGAATTCAGGGTCTCGATGACCTGGTGCAACATGGACGCCTCCCTAGATGCTGATTATGTTCTAGCCTGACTCTGATCCTCCTCCTTGATCCGCGTCAAGCTCAACGAGGGCCTCCAGGGAACCCTGTGCGGCGGTAAAACATTGATTGTGGGGCGAATTCAACGCGGAGGGGTTGATGGCAGACAATCAGGATCGCAAGAGCAACAGTCTCTTGCTTGGCGTGCTGCTGGGGGCCGCGGTCGTGGCCCTCGGCGTCCTTGCCTATGTCTATTACGAGCGGCGGCACGAGCCGGTGGTGAAGATCGACGTGCCGGGCTTTTCCGGAGAGATCCGCAAGGACAACGGCGGCGTCGACATCGAGGTCGGTAAGGACAAGCCCTGACCAAAGCGTCTGTTGCTTTGCAGCAACATAGAAGCCTGAGTGTCTGGAAGGACGCCGGGTCGTTTCCTTTTCGTCAATAAATGGCTGTATCCTGCCAAGGTCGTCGAGACGTGACGGAGCGTCTGATCCTTCGATGAGGGTCCAAGAGGCGCTAGGTCTGGGGGAACGGGTGATGCGCGTTGCCGCGGCGGCAAAACCGATAGCGATCGCTCTCGCCATTGCGATGGCGACCCTGACGCATCCGGCCAAGGCCGACGATTTGAGTGCGGGCCCCGGCACAAGCTGGCACGGCTTTTATGTCGGCGGCAATTTGGGCGAGGCCTTCGACGGCAGCAAGCTCAGCATCTACGATCTCAGCGGCGATGGACTCGGGATAACGGCCGACACCCAGGACCAATTCGTTGGCGGGGTGCATGTCGGCTACAACCTGCAGGGCGCGCACATCCTGTACGGCATCGAAGGCGACGCGGATTTTGGGCAGGACATAAGCTTTCTCGGCAGTGTCCGCGGCCGCCTCGGTTGGGCCGGTGAACGCGTCATGGTCTACGGCACCGCGGGTGTCGGTTTCGTCAATGCCGACGCCAATTTCACCATCTCGTCTCTCGTCAATGCGCCGACAAAGCTGAGCCATGAGATCAGCGAAGTGGCCTTCGTCGGCGGCGGCGGCCTCGATTTCAAGGTGCTGCCGAGGTTAAGCCTTGGCGCCGAAGGCCTGTTCTACGACTTCGCCAATGAGGAAGCCCACCTGAACGCCGCCGGCGCACCCTTCCTCTTCCACGACCATCCGGACATGACCGTCGTCCGCGGACGCATCACTTATTATTTCAACCCCGGCTACTAGACCTTCTTTCGCCCATCACGGAATCAGCACCGCCGCGCCGGTCAGCTCACCCTCTCGCAAGCGATCGAGCGCCTCGTTGGCGGCGGCAAGCTTCATCGGTACCACCGTGGTTTTGACTCGAGCCTGCGGCGCGAGCGCCAAGAACTCACGCGCATCCTCGCGTGTGAGATTGGCGACGGAGCGCAGCACACGCTCTTCCCAGAGAAGCTCGTAGGGGAAGGCCGGGATGTCGCTCATATGAATGCCGCCGCACACCACGACGCCGCCTTTGCGTGAGGCTGCAAGCGCCGCTGGCACCAGAGCGCCGACGGGCGCAAAGATGATGGCGGCGTCGAGCTCTTCCGGCGGTCTCTCGTCGGAACCACCGGCCCATGCCGCGCCAAGATCGCGCGCGAAGTCTTGTGCGCGCGTGTCGCGTGGCCGGGTGAAGGCGAACATCTGCCGCCCCTGGTAGCGTGCCACCTGCGCCACGATATGGGCCGCGGCGCCGAAGCCGTAAATGCCGAGGCGCTTCGCCTCCGCGGTCATCTTCAATGAGCGGTATCCGATCAGCCCGGCGCAGAGCAGCGGCGCAGCTTCCGCATCGCTGTAAGCGTCCGGCAGATGAAAGCAGTAGCGGGCATCGGCCACCGTATAGGAGGCATAACCGCCGTCGATCTGGTAGCCGGTGAAGCGGGCGTTGTCGCAGAGATTTTCCTGATCGTTGCGGCAATAGCGACAGGTGCCGTCGGTGAAGCCGAGCCACGGCACGCCGACGCGGTCGCCGAGTGCGAAGCCTTGCACCTCAGAGCCTAGCGCGTCGACGCGCCCGACAATCTCATGGCCGAGCACGAGCGGCAGCTTGGGATGCGTGAGCTCGCCGTCGACAATGTGCAGATCGGTGCGGCAGACCCCGCAGGCGAGCACGCGCAAACGAAGCTGATGCGGAGACGGCTCCGGCATCGGCAGCTCGGCTGCGCGAAGCGCGGTCCGGGCTTTGTCGAGCACCATCGCCTGCATGGTTTGTGGCGTCATCGGGCAATGCTGCGCCCCGCGGCGAATAGGTCAAGTGGCGACGCACGAAGTCCATTTCCCCTCCCCCCTTGAGGGGGAGGGTAGGGAGGGGGGTCAAAACAAAAGACTCGTGCTCGGGGCAGGTCTGTCACCCCCCTCCGCTCGCCAAGAGGCGAGCGTGCTCCCCCTCAAGGGGGGAGCGGGACAAATCAAAACTGAAGGGTGGAAGACTAATGCCGGATGAGGGGCCAGCCCTGCAGGCTCGGACGCCGCGCCGACACCGCCGCGACCGTCTCCGCATCGCGTTCATAAGCCCCTGACGGCTTGGGCAGCGCGGGCCCGATCAGGCGCCGCTCGGCGATCACGCTTGACTGGGACCAGAGCGCTTGGAAGGCGAGCTGCCCAAGCCGCACCGGAGCCGGCGAACCATCCTCGAACAGGCACAAGGCGTTGCGCTTGTCGGCCTCGCGCCGCATGGCGTCGCCCCACCAGCAGAGCGAGCTGCCGTAGGTCGCCTGTTCATGGGCATCGAGCAGGCGCGGATTGCGCGCCCAGCGGATCAGCTCCCTCGCCGGATCTCGTGGGCTCAGCTCGGAAAGACAGGCGTAAAGCCGGCGAAGTTCGATGTCGGGCTCGAGCGCGGCGACCAGCGCTTTGGCGACGATGCCGGCGCGCGCCAGATCGCGGGCCTTGAGGATCAGGGCTTGCGCCGGGCTCGACGAGGCCGAGCGTAGAACCATGGTCAGCTTGCGCGCCTCGCCGACGCCGCATTCGACGCGGGCGACGAACTGCGCCAAAATTTCAAGGTGCCGATCGAGTTCGGCGTGCTTCACATCCCTCGAACTTCCCGAACCAACCACAATGCGCATGTTCCCCCCGCTCTGTGGATGTTGACGGTGAAAGGCTAAGGCGCTTGCGCCGAGCTTGGTAAAATTAACCAGGACACGGTTAAGGAAGGCTTGATTGCCGCTCTCTTTTGGCACGAAGCGGCGCCGATCTTTGGCGCGCTGGCGGCGAGAGGCGTGGAACTCGGGCGAGCATGACGCTCATGCCGAGGTTCGGAGATGTGAATGATGCCGCTGAAACGGGCGCCATCGCGCAGCGGCGCCGCATGGGGGACAGACATGAACGCAACGCACTCCGGACTTGGGCTTCGGCCGTCCGCCCCCCGGAGCCGCCGACACCCCTTTAACTTCCCTCAAACACTGACGCTCACTGCCAAACACGGCACTTTCGTGGCGCGGCAAAGAAACGCAGGCCTCGTTGCAAAGGTTCCCCAGGCATAAAAAAATCAGCTCAGCACAAGCGTTCCGCCCTTTCCGTGACCTGTCCTCAGAACCTTGTCATGCCCGCGAAGGCGGGCATCCAGTAACCGGCGGAAGCGTGAACTTTCTTGCTCTGCGGTTACTGGATCGCCCGTCCAAGCCGGGCGATGACAAGTTTCGGATGGCAGCGTTCCCGCCGGGCGCGCTGCAATGACGAAAATGCGCCGCGATCCCATATTGTAACTGGGGGTCTTGTAAGCGACGTCAGGTCAACCGGAGGCGTGCAGCGATCATGGCATTTTACCTCGTTTCCGCAGTACCGAAGCACGGGCGGCTCGAAGAGCTCGGCGAGCGACTGGCGAGTGCCGAGTTCATGACGTTGCGCCCGTTTGGCGCGACGCTCTCGGCCTCGCTCGCCAATGCGCGCATGCGCAGAGACGGCGTGGCGGTATGGGAGGAGGAGGACTATTGCGCTCCGCCGCTTGCGCAGGAACGCGCCGCGGTGCTCGACGATTACTTCCACGACCTCCGCGTCGAGAAGGTCGAACAAGGCGAAGGCTGGAGCAAGATCCAAAAGCTGCCCCGCCTCTTCCCGGACGCGTGAGTGGCGGCGTCCGCTTCATCCATGCGGCTCATCGGCGCGCTCCTTCTGCTGCTGATTTCCGCCACGGCTTCGCTCGCCGCGCCCAACATCATCGTCATCATGACCGACGATCAGGAGGATACGGGCTCAACGGCCTACATGCCGAAGACGTTGTCGCTCATCGCCGATGAGGGTGTCACCTTCAACAACAGTCTCGTCAATCTTCCGCTTTGCGCGCCAAGCCGCGCCTCCTTCCTCACCGGGCAGGCGGCCCATAATCACGGCATCAGGGCCAACAGCCCGCTCGACCAAGGCGGCTGGGAGGCGTTCAAGAGCAAGGAGGAAAATTCGCTGCCGGTCTGGCTCAAGGCCGCCGGCTACCGGACGGCGCTGATCGGCAAATATCTGAACCGTTACGGTCAGCAGAGTGCCTATGGGGCGTGGCTCTCCTGGCTCGGCAGCTGGATCAATGTGGACTTCAAGGGCACCACGGTCGGCAATCCGCGCGATTGGGTGCCCCAGGGATGGGACCTTTGGTACGCCTTCACCGGAACGCGGGTGAGATATTACGACTATTGGATCAACGAGAACGGCAGGATCCTGAGCTTCGATCATCGCCCAAGCGACTATTCGACCGATGTGCTCGCCGAGCGCGCCGTCCGCTTCATCAACGACGAGGCGAAAAGCCAGGCTCCCTTCTTCATGTTCATCGCGGCGAAGACCGCGCACGCGCAAGGGGACCGCGCCATTCCATCGCCAAAATACGAGCAGGCCTTCAATGACGTTCACCTGCCGGAGAACCCGGCCTTCAACGAGCGGGATGTGCACCGCAAAGCGTTGAAGGCTCCGCGCGTCGGCCTCAAGACGAAGGCGGATCTCGAGCTCAGCTACCGCGCCGAGCTTCAGTCGCTGCAATCGGTCGACGATCTCGTCGCCGACGTGGTCGACGCCCTGAGGGACACGAACAAGCTCGACAACACGGTGCTGATCTATACCTCCGACAACGGCTTCCTGTTCGGCGACCACCGCCTGATCGGCAAGACCGCCGCCTATGAGGGCTCGATCAAGGTGCCTCTGCTGATGCGCGGACCGGGCATTCCTGAGCACGAAACCCGCGATCAGCTGGTCAACAATCTCGACTTGGTGGCGACCATCCTGGATCTCGCGGGGGCCAAGCCCGGCGTTCCGCTCGACGGCAAGTCGCTCAAGCCCCTCTTTGCCGAGTCGAAGGCGCCTTGGCGCAGCGCGATTCTGATTGAAAGTCCGGTCACTCGCTTCGAGCGGGCAGCGAACCGCTATACGGGCGTACGCACCGCCACGAAGAAGTATGTGAAATACGATAGCGGCTTCGAGGAGCTGTTCGATCTCGCCGCCGACCCTCACGAGCTCAAGAACAAGGCTCAAGATCCAGCCTATGCGAGCGACCTTGCGACGCTTCGCGGCATTTATGACACGCTCAAATCGTGTGCCGGCGAGGGTTGCTGGGTGCCTTGAGCCGCGACGGCAATCTGCCGCATCCGGCAAAACTCCCGGAACCTGGCCGTATTCAAGATGGGCGAGGGCCGAAGGGTGGTCGGACTCAGTGACGCACGCGCAATCTCTGCCCTGAAAAAGACCGTCGCCAATGGCGCTATCCGCGCAAGCCCGTCCGGGTCGCAAAGTGCGACAACGGGGCGACGGTGACTCCCATGCGCACACTTCTCGGCACCTTCTTCCTCCTCCTCTCTCTCCTCACCGGCGCCGCGGCGGCGCCGAACATCATCGTCATCCTCACCGACGATCAGGAAGACACCGGCTCGATGGCCTATCTGCCGAACGTGCAGGCACTTGCCGCGCAAGGCGTGACCTTCAAGAACAGCTTCGTGAATTTCTCGCTCTGCTCGCCGAGCCGCTCGTCCTTCTTCACCGGCGAGGCCGCCCATAATGACGGCGTCAGGTCAAACAAGCCGAACAAAGGCGGCGGCTGGGAGACCTTCAAGCAGGAGGAAGCGAACGATTTGCCGGTGTGGCTGAAGGCGGCGGGCTACACTACGGCGCTCATCGGCAAATATGAGAACGGCTATGGCGCCGGCAAGCTGCCCCGCCTAGCGAGCGCCGCCTATTGG
>NZ_JBOHJB010000113.1:0-7789 GCF_050728395.1 Methyloceanibacter sp. | reverse complement strand
CCCCCCTTGTGGGGGAGGGATAGGGAGGGGGGTCCAACTTGGGACTCGTTCTTTACCCCCCTCCACTTGCGCGAGCCGCGCAAGCGTGCTCCCCCACAAGGGGGGAGCCGGGAGCAAGCTGCGCCTCTTTCGATCCATTCGACCCTACTCTTTCGCGGCTCTTGGAGCCTAGGCTAATGACCAACACCATGTGGGGCGGCCGTTTCTTAGCGTCCCCCGCCGCAATCATGGAGGAGATAAACGCCTCCATCGACTTCGACAAGCGCCTCTGGCGCCACGACATTCTTGCGTCCAAGGCCCATGCGGCGATGCTTGCCGATCGCGGCATCATCACCAAGAAAGAAGGCGAGGAGATCGCGCGCGGCCTCGACAAGATCGCGGCCGAGATCGAGGCTGGCACCTTCTCCTTCACCAGAGCGCTCGAGGATATCCATCTCAATGTCGAGAGCCGCCTCGCCGAGCTGATCGGGCCGGCCGCCGGCAAGCTGCACACGGCACGGTCGCGCAACGATCAGGTGGCGACCGATCTGCGCCTCTATGTGCGCGACGAGATCGACGCCATCGACGGGTTGCTCGCCGGCTTGCAGCTCGCGCTCGCCGAGAAGGCGCTTCTTCATGCCGCGACCGTGATGCCCGGCTTCACCCATCTGCAAACCGCGCAGCCGATTACCTTCGGCCATCACCTTCTCGCCTATGCCGAGATGTTCGGCCGCGACCGGGGACGCTTCGCCGATGCGCGGGCGAGGCTGAATGAGTCGCCCCTGGGCGCCGCGGCGCTCGCCGGCACGAGCTTCGCCATCGATCGCGACGCCACGGCGAAGGCGCTCGGCTTTGCAAGAGCGTCGGCCAATTCGCTCGACGCCGTGTCGGACCGCGACTTCGCTCTCGAGAGCCTGGCGGCAGCGTCCATCGCCGCCACCCATCTGTCGCGGCTTGCCGAAGAGATCGTGATGTGGACCTCGCCGCAATTCGGTTTCGTCCGGCTCTCCGACAAATACACCACCGGCTCATCGATCATGCCGCAGAAGCGGAATCCCGACGCGGCGGAGCTCGTACGCGGCAAGACCGGCCGCGTTGCCGGCTCCTTCCTCGCCCTGCTCATGGTGATGAAGGGATTGCCGCTCGCTTACGCCAAGGACATGCAGGAGGACAAGGAGCCGGTGTTCGACGCGCTCGCCTCGCTCAAGCTCGGGCTTGCCGCCATGACCGGCATGGTCGGCGATCTCGAGCCCGATGCGCGGGCGATGAAGAAGGCCGCCGGCCGCGGCCACGCCACGGCCACCGACCTTGCCGACTGGCTGGTGCGCGAGACTGGGCTTCCATTCCGCGAGGCGCACCATGTGACCGGCCGCGTCGTCGCCGTTGCCGACAGCAAGAAATGTGACCTGGCAAAGCTCGCCTTGGAGGACCTGAAATCGGTCGATCCGCGACTCACTGAGGACGCATTTTCAGTGCTCGATGTGAGCAAATCGGTCAAAAGCCGTAGTAGCTATGGGGGCACAGCGCCCGGAAATGTGCGGCGGGAGGCCAAAAAATGGATAAAGCGTTTGAAGAAGGCCGCCGGATCGCGATAAAAAGGACCTAAGGGCCGCCAACAAGGCTCAAGGTCAAAGGGGCACGACCAATGGGAAGCGCTTTGCGCGTCCTTCTCGCTATGGCGTTGATCCTGTCCGTGGGCTTGACCGCCTGCGGCAAACGGGGCTCGCTCGACCGGCCGAAGCCCTCCTACCCCGAGGCCAAGGCCGATCCCTCCACCAAGATGTCGCAAGCGCCTTCCCGCTCGCTATGGATTGACCGCTTGCTGCAATAAGGCTTTCTAAGCCTCCATGCACCATTTCACTTACCGGCAAGGAGTCGGCGGTGGGAGCATCCTGCACGCCGAGGACGTGAGCCTTGCCGATCTCGCCGCCTCTGTTGGCACGCCCTTCTATTGCTATTCGACGGCAACGCTCGAACGGCATTACCGCGTGTTCGCCGATGCCTTCGAAGGCGCGGACGCCGAAATCTGCTTCTCGGTCAAGGCCAACTCCAATCTCGGCGTGCTCGCGACGCTCGCGCGCCTCGGCGCCGGCATGGACGTGGTGTCGGAGGGAGAGCTTCGCCGCGTGCTCGCCGCCGGCGTTCAGCCCGAGAGGATCGCCTTCTCCGGCGTGGGCAAGACCGCTGACGAGATGGCCTTTGCGCTCGAAGAGGGCATCTTCGCCTTCAACGTCGAGTCGGAGCCCGAGCTTCGCACTTTGAGCGAGACGGCATCGGCGCTCGGGCTCAGCGCGCGCATCGCGCTCCGCGTCAACCCCGATGTTGACGCGCAAACCCATCACAAGATCGCCACCGGCAAGGCCGAGAACAAATTCGGCGTTCCGTATGGCGAAGCGCTTGCGCTTTATCGCCTGGCTGCCGCGCTCCCTGGTGTCGATCCGCGCGGCGTGCATATGCATATCGGCAGCCAGATCACCGACCTTGCCCCCTTTCGCAACGCCTTCGCCCTGCTCAAGCAGCTCGTCGACGAGCTCAGGTCGAACAGCTTCGCCATCGACTTCGTCAATCTCGGCGGCGGCCTCGGCGTGCCTTATCGCAGCGACCAGCCGGCGCCGCCGCTTCCCGCCGAGTACGGCAAGCTCGTGCGCGACACCGTCGGCGATCTCGGCTGCAAGCTTCTGTTCGAGCCTGGGCGGCTGATCGCCGCCAATGCCGGCATCCTCGTCTCGCGCGTCCTCTACGTGAAGCGCGGCGAGCCCAAGACCTTCACCGTCGTCGATGCGGCGATGAACGATCTGATCAGGCCGACTTTGTATGAGGCCTATCACGAGATTTGGCCCGTGGCCGAGCCTGCCCCCGGCGCACCGATGATAACGAGCGACGTGGTCGGCCCCGTCTGCGAGACCGGAGATTATCTTGCGCTCGACCGGGCCCTGCCAGAGCTCCGCTCCGGCGATCTCATTGCCGTGATGACGGCCGGAGCCTATGGCGCCGTGCTCGCCTCACAGTATAATAGCCGGCTGTTGGTGCCGGAGGTGCTGGTCGCCGGCGATCGCTATGCCGTGACCCGGCCCCGGCCTCACTACGGCGACATGCTGGCGGCGGAGCGGCTGCCGGATTGGCTCAAGCCCGAGCGGCGCGCATAGGGCCTCCTTTTAGCCCGCATCGCTCCCCAAATTACCCGCGTGCTTCACGCGTTGTGCTAAGCCTGATGAAGATGATGCGAAATTTGTTTGCCCGAAAGAACACACCCCCGGACACCGCGGAGGATAAGTCGCTCGCCCGCCGCTTCGAATGGCGCGTGGGCTTGAGCCGGCTTGCGCTGGTCGGCGAGCTTGTATGGGAGGCGCTGCTCTGGCCGTTCCTCGTGCTCGCGGCCTTTCTCATTCTATCGATGTTCGATCTGTGGAGCGCGCTCCCGCCGCTGTTGCACCGCGTCCTGCTCGTGGCCTTCGCCGTGGCGTTGCTCGTCTCGCTCCTGCCGCTCATTCGCTTCCCCATGCCGACCCGGGCCGAGGCTCTCAGGCATCTTGAGCGCGACGCCGATATCAAGCATCGGCCGGCCTCCTCCTACGAGGACAAGCTTGGCACCACGTCGCGCGCCGACACGGCACTCCTCTGGGCGGCGCATCGCGAGCGGCTGAGCCGCCTGGTGGCCAAGCTCAAGCCGAGTTGGCCTCTGCCGCGCACCGACCGCAAAGACCCCTATGCCATCCGTTCTGCGCTCCTGCTCGTGCTCGTCGTGGCTCTGCTCGCGGCCGGTCCCAATCGGTGGGATCGCATCGCCGCGGCCTTCACCCCCGCCGCGCGCATTTCAGCGGCGCTGATGCGCCTCGACGCCTGGGTCACGCCGCCGGTCTATACCGGCGTCGCGCCCATCGTTCTCGCCGACGGCAGCGAACCGGTCGGCACCGGCAACGAAACCTTCCGCGCGCTTTCGGTTCCGGAACGGAGCGAGTTGATCGTGCGCGCCTTTGCCCCGCGCGGCGAAGCCGTGAGCCTCGTGTCGCAACCTGATGACGGCTCTCCGGCGAACGCGGTCATTCCCAAGCTTACCGGCACCCAGGGTCTCCTGGAATTCAAGCTGCCGCTCAACTCTCCCGGCGCTATCGATGTGCGCGTCAGCGGCAACACCGTCGCCAAATGGCGCTTCGACCTCATCAAGGACGGCGTGCCCCAGATCGCGCTGATGGGCAATCCCACCACCACGCCGCGCGGGGCGCTCCGCTTGAGCTTCCGCGCCACCGACGATCACGGCGTGGCGAGCGCCGAGGCCCGCTTCGCGCTGGCCGACTCCGAGGAGGCCGGAGGCCTGGCGGCACAGGCTCCTGAGCTCGACGGCGGCAAGCCGGAGGCCGATCCCCTGCTGGAAGCTCCGCTCATGCCGCTGCAATTGCCCAAGGTCAACGCCAAGCTGGTCGAAGGCAAGGCCTCGCAGGACTTGACCGCCCATCCCTGGGCGGGCCTCAAGGTGCGCATGACACTCGCCGCGCGCGATCAGGCTGGGCAGGCTGGCTTGAGCGAACCCTACGAATTCATCCTGCCCGAGCGCAAATTCACCAAGCCTCTTGCCAAGGCCGTGGTCGAGCAGCGCAAGAGGCTCGTGCGCGAGCGGGATTCGGCGGCCAACGTCGCCATGGCGCTCGATGCCTTGACCATCGGCGGCGAGCGGGCGATCCCGGACAGTCCGGTGTATCTCGCCTTGCGCGACACCTATTGGCGGCTCGACACCGATCAGTCGCCCGAGTCGATTGCGAGCGTGGTGAGCCAGCTCTGGGACCTGGCGCTGCGCATCGAGGACGGCAACATTCCCGAAGCCGAGCGCGACGTGAAGGCAGCGCAGGACAAGCTGAGCGAGGCCCTGAAGCGGAACGCTTCGCCGGAAGAGATCGATCGTCTGGTCGATGAGCTGCGCAGCGCCCTGTCGCGCTATCTCCAGGCGCTCGCCGAGCAGGCGCAGCAGAAGGGCAATCTTCCCCCCGACCAGAAATCGCAAAGCGGCGAACAGGTCGTCTCCGACCAGGAGCTCGACAAGCTTCTCAACAATATCGAGCAGCTTGCCAAGTCGGGGTCCAAGGAACTCGCCGAGCAGATGCTGAGCGAGCTCAAGGACATTCTCGAGCGGCTGCAGACCGGGACCTTCTCCGACAACGCCAAGCAGCAGCGCGTCGGCAAGATGATGAAGGACCTGAACGACCTCGTCTCCAAGCAGCAGAAGCTGCTCGACGAGACGTTCAAGGCGAGGCGCGAGCAGGGCGGCAATCGGCAGAACGACGCCTTCAATGTGAGCCCGCCAGGCCAACCCATGGAGTTCGGCCCGGGCATCTTCATGGCGCCGTTCGGCACGCCGGAAGATCAAGGCTCGGACAGCGGCCAGAGCCCGGGCGGCAACGAGAGCGCGCAAGGAAAATCTGGCGGCCGCGGACAGCAACCGGGCGAGAAGGCGCAAGGTCAGCGCCCTGCTGGCGGGTTCGACGACCTCGGCAGGCGCCAGGGTGAGCTGCGCGACGCATTGCAAAGCCTGATCGACCGCTTCCGCATCGAAGGCGCGAACCCGCCTGACCAGTTCCCCCAAGCCGGCGAAGCCATGGGCGACGCTAAGGAGGCGCTTGGCCAGTCGAATCTCGACCGCGCCACGGACCAGCAGGGCCGCGCGCTCGAACAGTTGCGCCAGGGCGCCCAGTCGCTTGCCGAGCAGATGATGGAGAACGGCGAGACCCAGACCGGCAAGGGCCAAGGCAACAGCGGAAGGGACCCTCTCGGACGGCCCGACCGCAGCAATCGCCCCGACCTCGGCCTCAGCGTGAAGGTTCCCGACCAGATCGACATTCAGAAGGCGCGCGAAGTGCTTGACGAGCTCCGCCGCCGCCTTGGCGACCCGTCGCGGCCGACCTTCGAGCTCGATTATCTCGAGCGTCTGATCAGGCCGTATTAGCCCGACCCGGTCAATTCGCCGATAAAGGGAAGCTCGCGGTAGCGGTTGTGGAGATCCATGCCGTAGCCGACCACGAACACCGGCGGGCAGGAGAACCCAATAAAGTCCGGCGCGATCGGGGAAGCCCGCGGCACCTGCTTGTCGACCAGCACACAAGTAAGTACGTGGCAAGCGCCGGCCTTCACGAGAAGCGCCTTGGCGAAGGCCAGCGTCCGGCCCGAATCGAGGATGTCGTCGACGATGACGACGTTGCGGCCTTTAAGATCGCTCTCCACGTCGCGCAGCACCCTCACTTGCCCGCGCGAAACGCGTTCGCCGTCATAGCTTGCGAGGTAGATGAAATCGATCTCCGGGCTTAACCCTTGCCGGTGCAGCGCCCTGATGAGGTCGGCCGCGAAGATGAAGCTTCCCTTGAGCACGGCGACCACCATGAGGTCGTCGAGGCCCCGTCCGGCAATGTCGCGAGCGAGCTGCTCGACGCGGGTGGCGATCGCTTCGGCGCTGTACAGCGGCTTGATCGCGCCGCCCGTGCCCACGGCCGTCATTGCGGCTTGGCGAAGCGAACCTTGAGGCTGCTCACGTTTTCCGGCGCTCCGGGAATCTGTACGGTGAAGGAGGTCTTGGCGCCCGCACCGAGCGCCAGCACGTTGGCGGTGGACTGCGACAACTCCTTGCCGCTGTTATCCTCCAACCCGATTACCACCGTCGGCACGCTCACCTCTGCTGCGGTCAGGTTGACGATGTCGCCATCGACTTGCAGCACCCGCTCGGCTCCGGCGTTACTCCACGCCGAGCGAACATTCTCGATCTTGAGCCGGGGCGCGTTCACCGGCTTGCCCATCATGGCGTAAAGACGCGCCGAGCCGGGCAGCAGCGACACCACGGTCTTGGGTGCGAGCGCGACCATGGCGGCAAGCATGACGAGCAGGAGCGCGAGCACGCCCCAGCCAATGGCGACGGCAGGCGGCAGCTTCCGCTTGCGGCCCTCGGCGATGGGGACGTTGGTGGCCAATCCGGCATCCGGATTGACCAAGGCTCCGGCGTTGTAGCTGCCGAGATCGTCAGCTTCAGCCCCCGCGCGCGAATTTGCCCCCATGCCGGCGGCCGATCCGGCACCGTCACCGCGCATGTCGGGCTGCATCTCGTCTTCGCTGCCGAACATCGGTCCGGCTGGCTTCGCCGGCGGCGGCCGGTCGTTCGGATGCACGCCGTTGGTCGGCTTCGGTGCAAGACCCTGCTGGCTGGGAAACCGTCCCATGGCGTTGCCCAATCCCGGCGAAGCGGGACGTGGCCCCGGCGGAGCGGGACGTGCCGGTGCCGGACGGGGTTCCGCAGCGCGCGGCGGCATCGGCGCCGGCCGCGGCTGGACCGGAGGAGGCGTCGGCGCCGAAACGACGGCAGGCTTGGCCGGCTCGATCACCGCCATCGCCTGCCAGACATTGCCGCATTTGGAGCAGCGAACCTTGCGCCCCGTGGGCGGAATGACCGCCGCGGTCTCAAAGCGAGTATTGCAAGCGGGACAGATAATGACCGTCATCGTTCAGAACCACCACCGGCCGGTTTCTGCGGTCTCGCGCGACCGGCCCACGCCCTTGCCCAAATCCATTGATACCGGACAGCGAGTTCCGCATAAAGACGCAAGTTGGGGCGAATGTTAAGAGGATCGAGGGCGATCGCGTGATCCGCTTTGAAAATGTGGGGCTGCGCTACGGCACTGGCCCCGAGATCCTGCGCGACGTCACCTTTCATGTGGTTCCGGGGTCCTTCCACTTCCTCACCGGGCCGTCAGGTGCTGGCAAGACCACGCTGTTGCGCCTCCTGTTCATGTCGCTCAGGCCCACGCGAGGCTTGATCTTCGTTTTCGGCGATAACGTG
>NZ_JBOHJB010000112.1:0-7921 GCF_050728395.1 Methyloceanibacter sp. | reverse complement strand
GTGATCATCGGCGAGGGCGGATCGGGTGGGGCCGTGGCCATCGCCACCGCCAATCGCGTCTATATGCTGGAGCATGCGATCTACACCGTCGCTTCGCCTGAAGCCGCCGCTTCGATCCTGTGGCGGGATTCAAGCCGCGCCATCGACGCCGCCACCAACATGAAGATCACCGCCCAGGACCTGCTCAGGCTCGGGGTCATCGACGGCATCATTGCCGAGCCCATCGGGGGCGCCCACCGGGACGGGAAGGAAGTGGTCGAGGCAACCGGTGATCGAATTGGCCAGGCTTTGGCCGAATTCGATGCCATGACGCCGGACGCCATCCGCAAGGCAAGGCGAGAGAAATTCCTGGGCATCGGCCGTATAAGTTGAGGATTCTGCCCAGAAAAAGGCCACTTTTGAGTCCCACTGTGACGTTGCTGCCGCTATAATGAGGGGGCAGTTCGGGGGTTTGGAAGTTCAGGCGCCCAGGGGGATCTTCGGCGCTAACTTCGCCTTAACCCGCTGAGTATGAACTTGGACGAGGTGCGCAAGGGGCACTGCGTATGCTTCGCTCGAGCTGGGTCAATGCCGTCATCGCGGCTTGCGTGCTGACGTCAGTCAGCGCGCTTGGCGGCTGCGGACAATTTTCGCCGCCCTATCTCAAGCCGCTGTCGGCGCAGACACAGGCGCTGCTCACCCAGAAGGGCATGACTGCGGAGTCGCCCGTGCTGGTGCGCATCTTCAAGTCGGAGTCGGAGCTCGAAATCTGGAAGGCGAAGGACGACGGCCGCTTCTATCACTTCAAGACCTATCCGATCTGCGATTGGTCGGGCACGCTCGGCCCCAAGGTCAACCAGGGCGACCGGCAGACGCCGGAGGGCTTCTATCTCGTCTCAGCGCCGCAGATGAATCCGAAGAGCAAATACTACCTCTCCTTCAACCTCGGCTTCCCCAATGCCTACGACCGTTCCAACGGCCGCACCGGCGCCGACATCATGGTGCACGGCGACTGCAAGTCGGCGGGCTGTTACGCCATGACCGATGGCGTGGTCGAGGAGATCTACATTCTCGCGCGCGAGGCACTCGCCGGCGGGCAGCAATCGTTCCAGGTGCAGGCCTATCCGTTCCGCATGACCAAGGCGAACATGGAGAAGCACAAGGACGACAAGTGGTATGACTTTTGGCAGAGCCTCAGAGAGGGCTACGACTATTTTGAAATCACCCACCTGCCGCCGAAGGTCGATGTTTGCAACAAGCATTATCTGATCAACGCAGCGTTCGTGGGCGGGGCGACGCCCAATCCGGTCGGAGCCTGCCCGGCATTCCAAAAGCTTCCGGTGCAAAGGGCCCCGCGCGTTCCGTTGCAGGAGGCCTCGGCCAAGCCGCAAGGACGCACCGCCGATGCGGGCTTCCTCGGCAAACCGCTCGGCAGCTGGTTCGGCCTGAGCTTCGGGCCGCCAAAGGCGCCCGTCTATCAGGCCTTCACGCTCGGGCCGGCCACGCCGGCGACGCCCGTTCCCACGCCAACGAAGCAGGTCAAGGTCAAGTCAAAGGCCGCCGCGGTCACGGCGCAGCAATAATCACCGCCACGCGTTCGCCTCTCTTTCCCGCATGATGGGGCCATGCTGCGGCAAGCTCTTGGACTCCTCATCATTGTCGCGCTGTCCGGCGCGGGCTATTTGCTGCTCACGTCCGACGGCAGGCAATTGCTCGACCGCGCGTCCATCGCCTATACGCGCTGGCAGAACCAGTCCTATTACCAGAGCGGGCTGCCGCTGCCCGGCACGCCTGACCTCGCGAGGTTCGACGACCGGCTGAAGGCGCAAGGGCTCGCGCTCGGCGCGCCGGTGTTCTTGCGCATCTTCAAGCTCGAATCCCAACTCGAGATCTGGATGGAGAAGGACGGACGCTATCGGCTGTTTGCCACCTACCCAATCTGCCTGTGGTCGGGGCGGCTCGGCCCCAAGCTCGCCGAAGGCGACCGCCAGGCGCCGGAAGGCTTCTATGCGGTGACCAAGGATGAGCTCAATCCGAACAGTCGCTGGCACCGCTCGTTCAGTCTCGGCTTCCCCAATGAATTCGACCGCGCGCAAGGCCGCACCGGCTCATTCATCATGGTGCATGGCGGCTGCCAGTCGATCGGCTGCTTTGCCATGACCAACGACGTGGTGGATGAGATCTGGAGCCTCGTGACCTCCGCGCTCGATTCCGGCCAGCCCGCGTTCAACGTGCAGGTGTTTCCGTTCCGCATGACGGAGAGGAATCTGGCGGCGCGCAAGGCGGACAAATGGAGCGGGTTCTGGGCGGACCTGAAGAAGGGCTACGATTCCTTCGAGCGCACCCATCTGCCTCCGGTGATCAGCGTCTGCGACGGGCGCTATGTCATCGGGGATGCCGTGCCTGGCGCGCCTTCGCCGCCCGCCGCGGAATGCGCGGCCACCGCCTCGCGCGAGCCGTAACGCCCACCTCACCCTGAGGAGCGAGCGAAGCGAAGCGTCTCGAAGGGTTGCGGCCGCCTGCTTCGAGACGCGGCCTAGTAGCCGCTCCTCAGCATGAGGAACCGGGTCGACGCCTAGCTGTAGGCGCCGTGGCAGTGCTTGTATTTTTTGCCTGAGCCGCACGGGCAGGACGCGTTACGCTGCACCTTGCCCCACGTCGAGGGGTCGGCAGGGTTTGGGCTCGCCGCCGCAGCGGCGACAGTCGCCTTGCGCGCCCGCGCCGGCGCGGCATTTCCTCTCGCGGCGACCGCTGGTCCGGCGCTCACGGCTTCGAGCGCGAATTCGTTCTCGCCGGTGGTCGGATCGAGGTGGTGGGCCTCCATGGGAGGAAGCTCGGCGTCGAGCGGCGGAACATCTTCCTGCCTGGTGAGCTCGACGTGCATGAGCTGGCCGGTTACCGCCTCGCGCAGCCGCGCGAGCATGTGCTCGAACAGCGTGAAGCTCTCGCTCTTATATTCGTTCAGCGGGTCGCGCTGGCCGTAACCGCGCAGGCCGATGACCTGGCGCAAATGCTCGAGCGTGACGAGATGCTCACGCCAGAGATGGTCCAAGGTCTGGAGCAGCACCGCCTTCTCGATCTGGCGCATGATCTGCGGCCCGAAATTGGCGGCCTTTTTGGCGGCCTTCTCGTCGGCGGCGCGCACCAGCCGCTCATGCAGCTCTTCCTCGCCGATGCCCTCCTCCTTGGCCCAGTCGGCGACCGGGAGATCGAGATCGAAGACGCCCTGCATGTCCTCTTTCAAGCCGTCGACGTCCCATTGCTCGGCGAAGGCCTTCTCCGGAATGTGCTTGGCGATGAGCTCGTCGACCACCTGGCGGCGCATGTCGCCGATCATCTCGCCGATATCGGCGTCGGTCATCAGCTCGCGGCGCTGCTCGAAGATCGCCTTGCGCTGATCGTTCATCACGTTGTCGTATTTCAAGAGGTTCTTGCGGATGTCGAAATTGCGCGCCTCGACCTTGCCTTGCGCCTTCTCCAGCGCCTTGTTGATCCAGGGATGGATGATGGCCTCGTCCTCTTTCAGGCCGAGCGTGCGCAGCATGCCGTCCATGCGCTGCGAGCCGAAGATGCGCATCAGGTCGTCTTCCAGCGAGAGGAAGAAGCGCGAGCGGCCGGGGTCGCCTTGCCGGCCCGAGCGGCCGCGGAGCTGGTTGTCGATGCGCCTGCTCTCATGCCGCTCGGTGCCGATCACGTAAAGGCCGCCGGCCTCCAGCGCCTGGTTCTTCTTCTTGCCGACGTCAGCCTTGATGGCTTCGCGCTTGGCGGCGATCTGCTCAGGCGTCGGCTCCTTGGCCTTGCCGGTCTCGTCCGCGAGCCAATCTTCGAGCAGCATGTCGGGATTGCCGCCGAGCTGGATGTCGGTGCCGCGGCCCGCCATGTTGGTGGCGATGGTCACCGACCCCGGCACGCCGGCCTGGGCGATGATATGCGCCTCCTGCTCGTGATAGCGGGCGTTGAGCACCTGGTGCGGAACCTTGTCCTTCTTCAGAAGCTCGGCGAGGATTTCCGATTTCTCGATGGAGGTGGTGCCGACCAGCATCGGCTGGCCGCGGGTGCGCGCCTCCTTGATGAGAGTGATGATCGCCCGGTACTTCTCCTGGGCCGTGCGATAGACCTCGTCGTCCTCGTCGGCGCGGATCATGTCCATGTTGGTCGGCACCTCGACCACGTCGAGGCCGTAGATGTCCATGAACTCGTCAGCCTCGGTGACGGCGGTGCCGGTCATGCCGGCGAGCTTCTCGTAAAGCCGGAAGTAATTCTGGAAGGTAATCGAGGCGAGCGTCTGATTCTCGGGCTGGACGGTCACGTGCTCCTTGGCCTCGAGCGCCTGATGCAGACCTTCCGAATAGCGGCGCCCCTGCATCATGCGGCCGGTGAACTCGTCGATAATGATCACCTCGTCGTTCTTGACGATGTAGTCGCGGTCGCGCTGGAACAGGGTGTGGGCGCGCAGCCCCTGCTGCACGTGGTGCACGACGGAAACGTTCTCGACATCGTATAGGGAATCGCCCTTGAGCATGCCGGCCTCGGACAGCATCCGCTCAACGCGCTCGTTGCCGGCTTCGGTGAGGGTGACCACGCGGGTCTTCTCGTCGAGCTCGTAGTCGGTTTTTTCGAGCTTGGGAATGAAGGTGTCGACGGAGTTGTAAAGCTCCGAGCGATCGTCGAGCGGACCGGAAATGATCAGCGGCGTGCGCGCCTCGTCGATCAGGATCGAGTCGACCTCGTCGACGATGGCGTAGTAGTGGCCACGCTGCACCATCTCGGCGGTCGAATATTTCATATTGTCGCGGAGATAGTCGAAGCCGAACTCGTTGTTGGTGCCGTAGGTCACGTCGGCGGCGTATTGCACCCGGCGCTGGTCGTCGTTGAGCTCATGCACGATGACGCCGACGTTCAGCCCCAGGAATTTGTAGATGGCGCCCATCCAGGCAGCGTCGCGCTTGGCGAGGTAGTCGTTGACGGTCACCACATGCACGCCGCGGCCGGTGAGCGCGTTGAGGTAGACGGGGAGGGTGGCCACCAGCGTCTTGCCTTCGCCGGTCTTCATCTCGGCGATGCGGCCCTCATGCAGCACCATGCCGCCCATGAGCTGCACGTCGAAATGGCGCTGACCGATGGTGCGCTTGGCGGCTTCGCGCACCGTGGCGAAGGCCTCAGGGATCAAATCTTCGAGCGGGGTTCCCTCCTTGACCCGCGTCCGAAAGGCATCGGTGCGGGCGCGCAAGGCTTCGTCGGACAGCGCCGCGACCTCAGGCTCGAGGGTGTTGATGGCGGCCACAACGGACGGGTATTTCTTGAGCTTGCGGTCGTTGGACGAGCCGAACACCTTGCTGGCCAAGGCACCGAAGGAAAGCATTGGACGTTAGCCTCTCATCGCAGGAGCTGGTTCAGAGGTGGCCTTAGCTTTGCGGGGCGAAAGCACCTGAGCGTCGTAGCGTCATGCTCCCGTTCCCTGCCGGGCTCGATAAAACCGGCGGAAAGCGACCAAAAAATGCCAGGGAACAGCAGCCCGTGAGACATAAGAGGGGCGCCTAGGCTTGTCAACGCGACGCAACTCAGCGCCGGAGCGTGCCGTCCCCTTCAGGTGAGAGCAGGCAGCAGGGCTCGCAGAACGTCCGCGGGTCGCTTCGCCGGAGCGGTTCCGCTTGCACCCCGCTCCCCCCTTGCGGGGGAGCAGGATCGGCGTAGCCGATCCGAGGGGGGTAAGACACGAAGTCATCGGCGAAGCGCCTGCCGTAGAACCCCCCTCCCTATCCCTCCCCCTCAAGGGGGGAGGGGAGAGCAAGCGGCAGGCTAAGCGGACTGCTTCGCCGCCGAGGGCTGGCTCTCGCCGATTTCGTCGAGATGCTTCTGCAAGGACAGCTTGCTCAGTCTGTCCAAGGGCAGGCTCACGAAAATGCCGATGCGCTGATAAAGCATGCGGAAGCCATCGGCGAAGGCGAGCGCCTGCTCGGCCTCGGTGCCTTGCGCCTTGGATGGATCGGGAAGGCCCCAATGGGCCGTCATCGGCTGGCCCGGCCAAACGGGGCAGACCTCTTTCGCCGCGTCGTCGCAAACGGTGAAGACGAAATCGAGCTTCGGCGCCTCGGGCGTGGCGAACTCGTCCCAGGATTTCGAGCGCAGTTTCGAAACGTCGAAGTTCGACTTGCGTAGCACGGCGAGCGCATGGGGATTGACGGAGCCCTTGGGTTGGCTGCCGGCGCTATGGGCCTTGAACTTGCCCATACCAAGCCGGTTCAGGATCGCCTCGGCCATGATCGAGCGCGCCGAGTTTCCGGTGCAGAGAAAAAGAACGTTCAAAGGCTGATTGCTGCTTACGACTTGCATGGGTGACTCCCTCCTCGTCACGCTGGACAACAACCGGCCTCCGCCGAAGCGATCAGAGGCCCACAAAGCTCGGCCTTGCCGCCACAGCAATCCTTCACCAGGAAGGACAGGAGGCCACGGGTTCCTTCAAGATCGACGAAATAGATGATCGACCGCCCCTCTTTGCGAAAGCCCACGAGATGGGCGCGGGCAAGTGCTGCGAGATGGAAGGAGAGCGTGTTCTGGGGCAGCTTGAGCCCCCGTGCGATATCGCCCGCCGCCATACCGTCAGGTCCGCACCGGACGAGGAGACGAAAGATCTTGAGCCGGCTCTCTTGCGCCAAGGCGCCGAGCGCACCGATGGCAGTTGATATTTCCATATATCCAAAATTATTGAAGTATAGCCTGCCAGTCAACGATTTTGGCAAGGCGTTTTCCGTGACAGAAGTGCCAGAATCGCCGCTTGGCAGGGACGCGGCCCGGGTCTATGAAGGCGCCCGGGGAAACGGCCGAACCCACCCGCCAGTCGCTCTCAGGCGCTGATCAGGCGGGCACAAGAAGAGGATCTTACTCCGTGAAAGCTTGGCGCTCCTTGCTGCTTGTCGCAGCCTTTGTTGCTTGCGTTCCGTTCGCTGCTTCGGCTGACGATGTCGTGGTGGCCCAGATCAACGGGGTCGACATCAAGCAGTCGGACCTCGATTTCGCGGCCTCCGAAGTGGGCGCCCAGCTCGCCAATTTTCCGCCGGACGATCGCCGCCGCATGCTCCTGCAATTCGTCATCGAGAACGAGCTGATGGCCGAGGCCGCGGTGAAGGCCGGGCTCGACAGCGGCCAGAGTTTCGAGGACCGGCTCAAATATCACCGGCGCCGCACCCTGCGGGATGCGTATTTCGACAAGAGCGTGCGCAATGCCGTGCCCGAGGAAGAGGCCAAGAAGGTCTACGACACCAAGGTCGCAGGCATGAAGCCCGAGGAGGAAATTCACGCCCGCCACATCCTGGTCGCCACCGAGGCCGAGGCCAAAGAGGTGAAGGAGCGGCTGCAGAAGGGCGAGGATTTCGCCACGGTGGCCAAGGAGAAATCGAAAGATCCGAGCGCCGAAGGCGGCGATCTCGGCTTCTTCAGCCGCGGCCAGATGCTGAAACCGTTCGAGGACGCGGCCTTTGCCTTGAAGGAAGGCGAAATTTCCGACCCGGTGCAGACGCAGTTCGGCTGGCACATCATCAAGGTCGAGGAGAAACGGACCCGCCCGCTGCCGACCTTCGATCAGGTCAAGGACACCATCGTCAGCCAGCTTAGCGCGCAGAAAGCCAAGCAGACGATCAAGGAGCTGCACGACGCCGCCAAAATCGAAATCGTCGATCCGGAGATCAAGAAGTCGATGCAGGATGCCGCGGTCAGAGGCGATGCCCAGCCGGAGGACGAGCCAGACTCAGGCGGAAGCGTCGAAGACAATCACTAAAGCCTGGTCGCTCTGACGGAAGCGTGAGAGATGGGGGGAGCTCCGCTGTTTACTCCCTCCCCCCTTGCGGGGGAGGGTTGGGGAGGGGGGTCAGAACTAAAAGGCAAGATTCACTCTCCGTTGATGCAACTTCACCCCCCTCCGACCGCGCAATGCGCGGTCGTGCTC
>NZ_JBOHJB010000111.1:0-7981 GCF_050728395.1 Methyloceanibacter sp. | reverse complement strand
CAGATGCACACCCCCCCGGACGCCAACACGCCTTCGGCGTCCTGATTGAGCGCAGGAAGGATGTGCACTGGACGAAAGGAGGATTTGCTTAGAATTTCCCTCAGCCCGTCGCGAACGAGAGCACACGGATGAGTTACAACAAGGGGGATAGGACTACTCATTGTTTTTACTCCACAAGTACAACTCTCCTCCAATTAGACTTAAATGTTAGGGCGTGTCATTTGGCCCTTGGGTTAGCGGCGCTACACCATCGTATACACTAGCCAAAAGGGGTAGCCGGAACGGGCCGTTATCAGGCTCCATTCACCCGGCAATTGGCGCCTTGAGTTGCTTTGTCACAGGTCGCGAGAAATTGATATTAAGGCTGACGCCAACGGCAAATCGTTCAAAGCTGAAACAACTTTGAGCTAACTGGATCACCATGCTAGACCGCCGACGGCAAAGGTTTGCTCCGTTCATATCATCCTTAATTCCAGCAGCAGGGACGCGGCTCGTGTTGGAAACTCTGCCTCTCGTACTTCGGTGGCACTCCTCTTGCGACCCCGCGGTCGCGTGTAGACGTGAAATATGCAACCAGACCAAACCGATAGAGACAGTGTTGCTCACTTGGTATCAAAGAGCAGGACGCCGAAGTCAGGCGGACCGGCCGTGTTCGGGAGAGAAAAACCAGGGATGCGTCCACTTCGACGCTTCTATCGTATTTCTAGAGTGATCGAAGGCAGGCTTGGCGGGCCAACCTCGCTCAGGAATGACTGGGCCAGCGCCGATCTTTAGAGCCGGAAAGATCACAGCGAGATACATCAGGCACCATCCGGGACCACATCTAGCCATGACGGAGCACCCCCGCAGCGATTCCACCGTCTTCGTGATCGACGACGACGCCGCGGTCCGCACGGTGCTGAAGGTGCTTTTTGAGTCCGTCGGGCTCCACGTCCAGCTTTTCGCCTCGGGAAACACCTTTCTCGAGGCCCCAGTCATGGACACGCCATGCTGCCTGGTGCTCGATGTGAGGCTACCGGGGATGAGTGGCCTCAAACTTCAAGAGGAGCTCATCAAGGCCGAAGTCAACGTGCCGATTATTTTCCTCACCGCGCACGGGGACATTCACATGGCGGTGGGGGCGATGAAGGCTGGAGCCGTTGACTTCCTGACCAAGCCGTTCCGCAATCAAGACGTTCTCGATGCCGTCTATGCCGCTCTCGAGCAGGACGGGACGCGCCGCAGAAAGGAACAATCGAGTTCAACCATCCGCGAGCGCTTCGAGTCGCTGAGCCCACGCGAGCGAGACGTGGTCGCGCGGGTTGCGGCCGGCGTACTCAACAAGCAAATCGCCGCCGAACTGGGTTTGAGCGAGGTGACGGTGAAGGTCCATCGCGCCAAGGCCATGCGCAAGATGCACGCAAAGTCGCTGGCCGAATTGGTCAGAATGACCGACTTTGCGCATTCGGAGTGAATGGCTCTACTCACCGGCCTCCATCCACTCTTGCAGCAGGCCGCAGCCTACAAGCCTCTCGGTCGCGTGGCGAAGCTCCTCGCAGGACAATCCTGAGCGCTCGGCGACATCGAGAACGCTGTTTTCGCCGTCGGAAAGATTGAGCATCCACAGCAGCGCCATCTGTTCCTTGTCGCTCGCCGCCGGCAAAAGCCCTCGCTTTCCCAACTGAGGCTCCCCCATGGGGCTGAGATTGATGAATTTGAGGTCGCTCTCCAAGAGGTCGATCACCTCAAGCAGCGTTCCGAGCGTGTCGGCAAGATGCGTGCGCGACACGAAGCTCAAATTGTCGGCCGAGGTGTGATATTCCGGGTACTCGCCATGCGGGGTCCGCCGGAAGCTTCCCACCGGGAGATCGAATCCCGGCGAGCAGAACTGCCTCTCGTCATAGCCGTAGGGCGAAAAATCGCGAAGCTCGAAGGGAGCTCCCCTCGTCCGCAAGACGTGCTCCACGGCCCTGTCGATATCGGCGGTGAGACGCCTGCTGCGCTTGTAGTTGACGCTTCCGCGGTCGCCGACGCAGGCGAGCACCAGACCGTGCTTGATGCGGCCGGCTTTGTCTTGATTGCGCGACAGCCAGGCGATCGGACCGATGGTCCCCGGCACAAAGAGGAAGCGGTAGGTAAACCGGTGCGGCGTGCGCGCCATGATGCGCGCGAGCGCCGTCGCCACCGCGACGCCGGACAGGTTGTCGTTGCACATCGACGGATGGCAGATATGGGTCGAGATCAGGAACTCATCCTCGGTCTCGCCGGGGAGCAAGCATTCTCCATAAGTGAGCGCTCCGTCTCGAAGCGAGGAGTCGATCACCACCTCGTATTCGGCCTCGGCAAGGCTCTCGAGCTGCCGGTGCGACAGGCAGAAGCCCCAGGACTCCGCGTAATAGGTAGTGCGATAGGGAATCCAGTCGGGGTGCTCGGGAAGCGAATGCAGGTGGGGACGAAGCTCGCCAAGCGACATGCGCGTGTTGACCGGCGCGCTGTAATTGACCACGTGCAGGTTGTTTTCCCGGAAGTCCACGACGCGGCGCCCGTCTTTATCCTTGATGTAGGCATCTTGGATGTTCCATTCCTTGGGAATCGTCCAGTCGAACACCTCCGTGCCTGACGCCACCTCCTGGGTGGCAAGCGGGATCAGCTCGCCGAGGCGGAAGAGGCTCTGCCGCAGCCCGTCTCCGGTGATGCTGCGGCACACCGGGTAAAGCTCGCAGATCAATTCGATCATCCTGTCCGCTTCCGACCGGAGATCGACGGACCTCGGCAAGCGCAACAGCGTCTTCGAGGGCCTCCCCGGGCGAAGCCGCTCGACGCCGGGGGCCCGATCGTTGCCGACAACGTTATAGAAATCGCCCGCACGGGACATGTTCATCGATCGGCTCCGCCGCAATCGCAGGGCGCGAAGCGGATGCTGTAGCGCTCCGCTCCGAGGGTGGTAGAGGCAAGCTTAGCGAGTGTTCGCCCACCGGGAGGCGGAAGATTGGCGGGGGCTCGTGGCGCGAAAGGGTTACTCCCGCCAAGAGGGCCGAGTTCTGCTCGCGTGGCTTGAGCCCGCGAGCATCGCCTGATGCGCGCTGCGATTGAGCGACGCCGGTGACCAAGCAGCTCGACCTGCGGCACCTCGACCCCAGAGCCAAAGCACACTCTTGAGCCTTGTAGCGAGAAGGATTCGAAGCAGGGCGTGCGTTCTCTACCTTCGCGAATGAACGTGAGCCTGCCTGGCTTAGCCGACCGCCTTTAAGCCGCCTCGCGCTCGAACCGGCTGCAAATCTCGGTCGCCGGATCGTGCCCGGTGAGACGAACGAGATCCGCATAGGCGGAATCGACTTGCACGCTCGCCGCATCGGCGTGGTCGTTGAGAAATTGATGCAGCCCGAGTTTTACAACCAGACCGCGCAAACCTTCGGCGGGCGTCGCAGCAATCTGTGCCTCGACCTCCGAGAGAACCTTGTGCGCGGCGACCACGTCCTTTTCCTTGGTCGCAGCCTGCACGGCCTCGAAGGCCTTGAGCCATTTCATGAATAATTCGACCAGTTTCTCGTCCATGCCTCCCCCTTTCACCGCTCACAGAGCCGGAGCGCCGCCACCGCATCTTGCGATAATCTCTCACAGAATCCTTTACTTAGCCACGGCGAATACGCGCTGGGCCGTGACCCAAGACCCGCCTCAAGCTAACCCCGAGTTGGTAACGAACTCGGAGCGACCTTCCACCAGCGACATGCTGACATAACCCTCATACCGGCTGAAAGTTGCAGCCATCCTACGGGTCAACCGGCGGCAATGCGCGCGCCGGGCCGACCCGCAGGACGGCTGCGGCCCTCAAGAGAAAAGCTTGTTCGGGTCGACGATCGAGACAGATGGAATGGGAACGATGAACTTGGCGCCCCATCGGCCGACATGGCGCATCTGTTGCACGATCTCGTCCTTGAGGTTCCACGGAAGGATCAGAATGTAATCGGGCTTGGCATCGTCGATCGCCTCCACCGGGTGGATCGGGATGTGCATGCCCGGCGTGTAGCGGCCGTGCTTGTAGGGATTGCGATCCACGGTGAAGTCCAGGAAATCGGTGCCGATGGCGGCATAGTTGAGCAGCGTGTTGCCCTTGCCGGGGGCGCCGTAGCCGCAGATACGCTTGCCTTCCTCCTTGGCCTCGATGAGGACGGAAAGAAGCTCGCGCTTGGTGCGTTGGATGCGGCCGGCGAAATTGAAATAGGTCGACAGCATTTCGAGCCCGGCCCGCCGCTCCTGCGCCAGCATGTCGGCGACGCGGATGGAGACCGGGCGCCGCGAGCCGCGATGGGCGAGATAGGCGCGCAGCGATCCGCCGTGCGTCGGCAGAGTTTCAACGTCGATCAGCACAAGCCCATGGGCCGCGGCCAGCCGACTCATGGTGCCGAGCGAGAAATACGAAAAATGCTCGTGGTAGATGGTGTCGAACTGATTTTCGGCGATCAGCCGCTCGAGATGCGGCACCTCGATGGTGACGACCCCTTCGGGCGCCAAGAGATGCGCCATGCCGGCCACAAAGTCGTTGAGCTCCGGTACTTGCGCCAGCACATTGTTGGCCACGATCAAATCGGCATGGCCCCGTTCAGCCACCACTTGCGCCGCGGTCTCGGGGCCGAAAAAGGCGACGAGAGTCGGGACGCCGGCCTGCCGCGCGGTCTCCGCCACATTGGCAGCCGGCTCGATGCCGAGCACCGGCACGCCGAGGCCAACAAAATGCCGCAACAAATAACCGTCATTGCTGCCGAGCTCGACGACGAAGCTTTTCGGGCCAAGCCCGAGCCGGCCCTTGATCATTTCGCAGTAGCGGCCGGCATGCGCCACCCAAGTGGTCGAATAGGATGAGAAATAGGCGTATTCGGTGAAAATGTGGGCTGGGCTCACGAACTCCGGAAGCTGGACCAGCCAGCAGGTGTGGCAGACCCGCGCGTGGAGCGGATAATAGGTCTCCGGCGCGTCGAGCTGGTCCTGAGTGATGAAGCTCTCGCACAGCGGCGACATGCCGAGATCGATAAGGGTGTGTTGCAGCGGCGTGCCGCAATGACGGCACCGCATCGATTCCAAGGCCGACGTCACGGGGCCGTGTCCGTCTAACGCAACATCTTCGCTTCTGCCTGATGCAACATCCATCTCGCTCTCCCAGACCGCAACAAGCGGTTGCCTCTCACTCCTTTCTCCAGTTTGGCGTCACCGGCAATAGCTGCGAGGGGGTACCTATTTCTCGCTTGGCTGAGTTCCACCCAATCCCTTTTCGCGCCATTGACCGCTTCAAGCGCAACAACGAAGGTTCGCGCGGCCTGAACGAGCAGGCCAAGGCGATGATTCTCGTGTTCGGTTTTGGCGCAACTCTCACGCGGGTGGGCGATGCTATCGGTTCTGGATTTGACTCGCGTGCAGCGGCTGCTTTGCCTCGGCGCTCACTGCGACGACATTGAGATCGGGGCTGGCGGTACGATTCTGAATCTGGCCAAGGCCCATCCCGAGCTCGAAGTGAAATGGGTGGTGTTCGGGGGCGAGAACCCCGAGAGGGTCGAGGAAGCTCGGCGTTCGGCTGAGGTGTTCCTGGCCGGCACCAGCACCAAGAGCGACATCGTCATTCATGGGTTTCGCGACGGATTCTTCCCGTTCCAGGGCGAGCTGATCAAGGAAACCTTCGAGGAGCTCAAGGCGAGCTTCGCGCCTGATCTCATTATGACCCACCACGACGACGACCGGCATCAGGACCACCGTCTCATCTCGCAACTGACGTGGAACACCTGGCGCGACCACATGATCCTCGAATACGAGATCATGAAATATGACGGCGATCTTGGGCGCCCGAATCTGTTCGTGCCGCTTCCGGCGGAGGTCTGCCAGGACAAGATCGGCAGCCTGCTCGAGGTGTTTCCGTCCCAAGCCAAGCGGCAATGGTTCGACGAGGAGGCGTTCTGGTCGCTGCTGCGCTTGCGCGGCATCGAGTGCAACGCGCCTTCGCGCCTCGCCGAAGCATTCTTCGTGCGCAAGATCCTGGCTTAGTCTCGATCAGCCTTGGGCGGGGCGCGGGAGCTGGGGGTACCCCCAAGGCGCAAGCCTATTTGCCTGCTTCCAATCATGGGTCGGGCACTCCCCCGACGGGGTAGTACGGATCGCACCTGTATCGATGGTGTCGCGCCCCCCTTTGCGCGCCTCGCGCCGAGAGGCATCTCTGGCATCTTGTCGGGAACGCTCAAGCCTTCAGGCAGGAGAAGCATCATGAACAACACGGTGTATTACGACTCTGCGGCTTCGGATGATGTCCGCCGCGAGCATTTGTACGACGGTCAGCTGTTTGTCTTTTCCACGCGGCGAAGCATCCTGAATTTCGTCGATTTCGCCCGGGGCATGGTCGAAGACGCCTTCGGCGGCCTCGATCCTAGGATCGCACAGGACAGCATGGACGTCGAAACCTACGCCGATCTGCTCGGCAAGCTGAAGCCTTCGTTCATCCATCACCCTGAATCGAAACGGCATTTGACCGCGATCCTGGAGGATTTGGGCTGCGATCTGGGCACGACCTATTTCGACGTCCCGAGGATGCGCAGCTCGACGAGCAGCAATTACCTCACCACCGGCATCGCCTATGCCTGGCACGCGCACCGCGACACCTGGTATTCGGCCCCGCCCTGTCAGCTCAATTGGTGGCTGCCGATCTACGAGCTGCACTCGGATAACGCGATGGCGTTTCATCCGCGCTATTGGAGCCAGCCGGTCAAGAACAGCTCGGCGGGTTACAACTATTACACCTGGAACAAGCTGCATCGCGGCGAGAATGTCGCAAAGCTGGTCAAGGAAGACCCGCGGCCCCTGCCCCGCGCCTCTGAGCCGATCGAGCGCGATCCGCAGATCCGCCTGATCTGCCCGGTCGGCGGCCTCGTCCTGTTCTCCGCGGCGCAGATGCATTCGAGCGTGCCGAACATTTCCGGCGTGACCCGCTTCAGCATCGACTTCCGCACCGTGCATCTCGATGACGTGATCGAGAAGAACGGGGCGCCGAACCTCGACGCTGCCTGCACCGGAACGGTCATGCGCGACTTCATGCGCGCCACCGACTTGACGCAGCTGCCGGAGGACATCGTCGCCATGTACGACGACGGCACCGCCGTCGAGGGCGAACTGATCTACATGCCGAAAAGCGCGTGAGGACCAGCCTTGAGCGGACATCATTTGCCCTACGCTGCAAGCCTGATCACCGGCGCCAGCGGTCTTATCGGCCAGCATCTTTGCCGCAGGCTGTGCGATCAGGGCCATGAGGTCCACGCGACGTCACGCCGCCGGCATGCATCGAAAGCGCGCGGACCTCACTGGCACCAGGCCGACCTCGCCGATCTTGCGGTGGCACGCCGGCTGTTGGCCACGGTGAAGCCTGATGTGGTGTTTCACTTGGCGGGTGCGGTCGGCGCCAGCCCGGACTTCAAGCTTGTGCTGCCGACCTTTCACAGCCTGCTCACCAGCACAATCAACGTGTTGGTGGCCGCGACGGAGGTGGGTTGCCGGCGCATCGTCTTGAGCGGCTCGCTCACCGAACCCCCGACCAGTCCCAGCACAACGCCGCAGTCCCCCTATGCCGCGGCAAAATGGGCTGCCTCCTGCTATGGCCGCATGTTTCAAAGCCTTTACGACGCACCGGTGGTCATCGTGCGGCCATCCATGGCCTATGGTCCCGGTCAGGCCGCTGCCAAGTTTGTTCCCTCGGTCACGCTTTCGCTCCTGCGCGGGGAACGCCCCCTGCTCGCGAGCGGAAGGACACGATTGGATTGGGTTTACATCTCCGACGTAATCGACGGCTTTGTCGCCGCGGCGACCGCCCCCGGTATAGAGGGTGAGACGATCGATCTCGGCTCGGGAACGCTCGTTTCCACCTCCGACATCGCCGGCCGCCTGGTGCGCATCGTCGGCAAGGACCTCAAGCCTGAATTCGGCGCCCTGCCCGACCGCCCCAATGAACCTACGGTTCCCGCGGACACTTTGG
>NZ_JBOHJB010000110.1:0-8013 GCF_050728395.1 Methyloceanibacter sp. | reverse complement strand
GGAGGGGGGTGAAGCACCGTTACAGCGTTCGTTGCCAACCCCCTCCCTACCCTCCCCACAAGGGGGGAGGGGGTAAGCTCGCTAGCGCTTCCTCGTCTTTTTCGCTGCCGCGGTCTTCTTGCGCGCGGCACGGGCGCGGGCGGCTTTCGCATGGTGCTCGCCGTAGCGCATGCCTTCGAGCTTCATGCCGTCGGGATCGAGAAAGAACACCGCGTAATAGTCGTCGTAATATTCGCCGGCGGGGTCGACGATGGTGGCGCCCTGCTTTTCCAGATAGGCCTGGAGCGCATCGACATCGGCGCGGCTGCGCAAGCGGAAGGCGTAGTGATGGAAGCCGATATCGCCCTTGCGGTAGGCGTGCTTCTTGCCTTCGGCATCGGCTGCGGCGATCCAGAACAGTGTCTTGCCGTTGGTCCAGCCCATCATGCTGCCGTCATATTCTGCCTCGACGCCGAAGCCGAGGAACTTCATCAGCGGCGCATAGAATTCCTTCGACTTTGCAAAATCGCCGACGCTGATCACGAGATGGTCGATGCCGACAACGCGCACCATGTGCCTCTCCTTTGGAGTTCGTGCTCAAGCCCACAACGCATAGCCCCACTAAATCGTCATCTCCGGGCTTTACCCGGCCATCCACGCCTTGGTGCCTCCAAAAAGGCATAAGGCCGGGCATGACGAATGCCTGCAGGGTTGGTATTAGGGTTCCATGACGGCTGCCGAGGGACGCCGAGAGGGGAGTTGGGGGACGCGCATCGCGCGCACTTTCGCCGTTTTTCTCGACCCCCGCGTGCTCATCATTCTTCTGCTCGGATTCTCGTCCGGCCTGCCGCTCGCGCTCTCAGCCTCGACGCTCCTCCTGTGGATGAAGGACGTCGGCGTCGACCTCAAGACCATCGGGCTGTTCGCGCTGGTCGGCGTACCCTACACCTTCAAATTCCTGTGGGCGCCCATCGTCGACGCCTTCCAGGTGCCGTTCCTGAGCAAGGCGCTCGGCCATCGGCGCGGCTGGCTCGTGTTCACCCAGCTTCTGCTCATCGGCGCGATCCTGTTCCTCGGCTTCCAGGATCCGGTGCGGGCGCCGCTGATGGTCGCGCTCGCCGCCCTCCTGGTGGCCACCGCCTCGGCCACGCAAGACATCGTCATCGACGCCTTCCGTGTCGAATATCTCCCGACCGATGCGCAGGCCGCCGGCATGGCCTATTTCGTCGCCGCCTACCGCATCGGCATGCTGATATCGACGGCGGGCGCCGTCGCCTTCGTCGCCTATCTGGAATATCGCGGCGTCGAGCGGGGGCTGGTGTGGACCTACGGCTATGCCGCCATGGCGGCGCTCGTGCTCGTCGGCATGGCGGCGGCCTTCATGGCCAAGGAGCCCCGCGCCAAAGAGCGCGAGGCCGAGGCCGAAGCGCTCGGCGAGCGAACCGGCAATCCGCTCAATCGCTTCTTCCGCGCCGCCTACGACGCCTTCGCCGATTTTCTCTCCAAGAAGGACGCGCTGCTGATCCTGCTGTTCGTGGTGCTGTACAAGCTCACCGACACCTTCGCCGGGGTGATGACCGGGCCGTTCGTGCTCGATATCGGCTTCGACAAGGCAAGCTACGCCGCAATCATCAAGGGCGTCGGCCTGATAGCCGCGCTTGCCGGCGGCGTCGCCGGCGGGGTGCTCGCGCGCGCCATGCCGCTATCGCGCGCCCTGATGGTCGCAGGCATCCTGCAGGCGCTGGCGAACTTCACCTTCTCCTGGCAGGCCTGGATCGGCGTCAATCACGCAGCACTTGCGCTTGCCATCTCCACGGAGAATTTCACCTCGGCCATCGGCACCGTGGTGTTCATCGCCTATCTCTCGGCGCTGTGCACGAGCCCGGCGCATACCGCGACGCAATTCGCCCTGCTCACCGCGGTCGCCTCGTTCGGGCGGACCACGCTCGCCTCGATTACCGGCTTCGTCGCCGCGGCAACCGGCTGGATCGTGTTCTTCGCGCTGTGCGCCGCCGCGGCCATTCCAGGGCTGCTGATCCTGTGGATCTTGATCAAGCGCGGAAATTTCGCGGACATCGAGAAGAAGGAACGCACCGAAGCGGCTGCTTGAACCATGGATCTGCCGATCCGGGCGATTCGATTTGGCCGATTGCGCTCTCGATTGAAGAAGCGGTCAAGTTGGCCTCTAGGATAGAAACTAATACGCACGGGTAGGATCAGGTTCCATCCCGGCTGACATCGATTTCAACTGTCGGCAAGCCAGCTCGCGCAAGCTTCGCCAAGCTCGGCTCGCGATCTCGCATCGTAGGCGGCGCATTCCTCGGCACTCAGCACGTCGCGCCAGCGGCCGTTGGTGCCCTTGTGGATGAAAGTCTCGGCGCCGCCGTCCCAGAACACGCCGCCAAGCGGGCTCGATTTGGTCGCGTTCTTCTTCATGTAACCGAAGCTGCAATGCTCGACGATGGCCGGGAAGCGCGCCTCGTCGATCGGCACTTCGAGAAAGTTCGCGACGCGCCTGATCTCGCCGGACAAGTCACGCTTCAGCGAAGCGAAATGCAGCATGAGCACGTTGGGCAGGTTCCGCACCTCCCACCAGCTCCGCACATTCTCGAAGAACGGCCAGAAGGGATAGCCGTCGCCGTCGAGCCACTCACGGAAATATTGGCGGATGTCGGACGGCGGCTTCGCAATCGGTGGGCCGACGCGGCCCGGCGAGTCGTTCAGCGCCTGGTACCAGCGCTCGTTGGCGTTGGCGTGATGATTGTACATGCTGAAGATCACGTCGCGCCCGTCGCGGCCGATATAGAGGTATTTGGCGCGCGGCGAGAACACCAGCGCATCGATGGGAAGATGCGTCTTGATGAAGCGGCGATGGGTTTGCGCCTCGACCGCCGGAAGCTTCACGTCCTTCGGCGGCACGCGAAGATCGAGCCAGGGCGACAGCTCGGCGACCGAGACGTCCTCGGCGCCGTCGAACAAAAGCTGCGCCACGATCTGCTGCACCCAGGTGGTGCCGGACTTGCCGTAGGTGGCGATGACGATGTCGTCGTCGCGGAACTTGAAGTGGTTCCAGATGGTCGAGTCGAAATGATGGTTATGCAGCTCGCGCTGCTTGTGCGGCCATGGAATGGGACTCTCGTTCATGCCGGAAGAATAGCATGAGACTCCGCTTGCTCCCGCTCCCCCCTTGTGGGGGAGCAGGCTCCGCTGCAAGCGGAGCCGAGGGGGGTGCGGTGAGGCGCGACTCCATTAGGTTGACCCCCCTCCCTACCCTCCCCCACAAGGGGGGAGGGGGAGTGTTGGGCGCGTCCGCGAAACCAATCGACGCTTACATCGTCTTGCGGGCCTTGACCGCGGCCACGAGCGTGCCCTCGTCGAGATAGTCGAGCTCGCCTCCGATCGGTACGCCGTGGGCGAGCCGCGAGATCGCGACGTTGCAGCCCACAAGCTGATCGGTCAGATAATGCGCGGTAGACTGGCCCTCGACCGTGGCGTTGAGCGCGAGCAGAACTTCCTTCACCTCGGGCGCGCCGGCGCGCTCGATCAGCTTGGCGATAGAGAGATCCTCAGGGCCGACGCCGTCGAGCGGCGACAGCGTGCCGCCGAGCACGTGATAGAGCCCGTTCAGCACATGCGCGCGCTCGAGCGCCCAGAGGTCGCCGACCTCCTCGACCACGCAGATCAGCGTGCGGTCGCGGGACTGGTCGCGGCAGAGCGTGCACGGGCTCACCGTGTCGATATTGCCGCAAGTCTCGCAGGTGACGATGCGGTCATGCGCCTCGGTCAGCGCCGCGGCGAGCGGGGCGAGAAGCTGCTCCTTCTTCTTGACGAGATGCAGAGCGGCGCGGCGCGCCGAGCGGGGGCCGAGGCCCGGAAGCCGCGCCAGCAATTGGATGAGGCGCTCGATCTCGGCGCTTGCGGCAGCCCGCGCCATCTATGCGCACTCGAAGCTCTGAGACTTGCCACGGCGCAACCTCTCGCTCTCCCCTCCCCCCTCGAGGGGGAGGGATAGGGAGGGGGGTTCGATAAACGATGCGCTGCTTACCCCCCTCCGCGCGCGCTTGATTGATTGCGCTATCGCGCCCTGCGCTGCTTGAGCGCAAGCGCGCGCGTGCTCCCCCTCAAGGGGGGAGCGGGGAGCAAGTTTCTCGCATCCCCATAGGGGAAATGTGCCGCGGCTTGGCATCAGAACAGCTTCAGGCCGGGAGGAAGAGGAAGGCCGCCGGTCAGGCTTTGCATCTTCTCCTGCAGCAATCGTTCGACCTTGGCCTTGGCGTCGGTATGGGCGGCGACGATCAGGTCCTCGAGGATCTCGACCTCCTCTGGCTTCGCCAACGAGGCGTCGATCTTCACCCCGACCAGCTCGCCCTTACCGTTCAGCGTCAACACCACGAGGCCGCCGCCGGACTGACCCTCGACGCGGGCGCGCTCCATCTCCGCCTGCATCTCGGCCATGCGGCCCTGTAGCTCCTGGGCCTGCTTCATCATGCCAGAAAAATTCTTCATGGGTCGGTCCCGTCCTCCTTGAACTCCTGCTCCGCCCCCTCATCGATCTCGGCCGGAGGTTCCTCGCTTGCGGTCGCTCGCACCGCGGCGATGCGCGCGTCGGGGAAATGTTGCAGCACTTGCTTGACCTCGGGGTGATCGCGGATGCGCTCAATCTCGCGGGCCTCGCGTTCGCGGCGCTGAACCCCCAAGGGTGCTGCGCCCTCCTCTCCGCTCAAGGCCACGATCCACACCCGGCCGGTCCAGGACTTCAGCTTGCGCATGAGATCCTGGCCAAACTCCTTCGGTGCGTTGGGAAGCGGATTGATCTCCACGTGCCCTGGACGGAAGCGCACGAGGCGCACCTGCTCGGAGAGCGCGTGTTTGAGCTTCAAATCCCGCTTCTCCTCGGCGAGCGCCACCACCTCCTCGAAGCTCTTCGGATCGGCGAGCGAGGGCGCCGGCGCGGGGTCTTCAGTCTCGGCGACCGGCGATGGTTCCGGTGCCGGCGGCGCTTCCCGCCGCATGGCAGGAGCCGGCTCCCGGGGAGCCTGCTTGTTGGGCATCGCGCGCGGGCCACCCTCCCCTTCGCCGCTGCCGTCGCCGAGGCGGCGCATCAGCTCGCCGGGCGTTGGCAGATCGGCGGCGTAGGCAAGCCGCACCAGCACCATGTCGGCGGCGGCATGGGGTCTCGCTGAGGACTTCACCTCCTCATGGCCCTTCAGCAGCATCTGCCAGGCGCGGGCGAGCACCGGCATGGAGAGGCGCTTGGCGAGATCGGCGGCGCTTGCCCGCTCCGGCTCGCTCGCCGCCGGATCGGACGCGCCGGCGGCCTTGACCAGGGTCACGGCATGGACCGCATCGGCGAGATCGGTGATCGCTTGCGCTGGCTCGGCGCCGTCATTGGTGAGCGCCGAGAGCTTGTCGAGCGCGCTTCCGGCGTTTCCGGCAAGCACGGTCTCCAAGAGATCGAAGATGCGGCCGCGATCGGCAAGCCCGAGCAGCCCGCGCACGGCCTCAGCCTCGATCTTGCCGGAACCGAAGGCAATGGCACGGTCGAGGATCGACAGCGCATCCCGCACCGAGCCTTCCGCCGCGCGGGCGATCAGCATCAGCGCCGCGAGGTCTGCCGCGGCGCCTTCCTGCGTCACGATGCCGGCGAGATGCTGGGCGAGCTGCTCGACCTCGATGCGCTTCAGGTCGAAGCGCTGGCAGCGCGACAGCACCGTGACCGGGACCTTCCGCGCCTCAGTCGTGGCGAAAATGAACTTCACGTGCTCCGGCGGCTCTTCCAGGGTCTTGAGCAGGCCGGCGAAGGCCGGCTTCGACAGCATGTGCACTTCGTCGATGATGTAGACCTTGTAGCGCGCGGTGTTCGGCTTGTAGTGGGCGCTGTCGATCAGGTCGCGGATGTTTTCGATGCCGGTATGGGAGGCTGCGTCCATCTCGACCACGTCGAGATGCCGGCTCTCGAGGATGGCGCGGCAATGCTCGCCCTCCTCGGTGATGTCGAGGGTTGGGGCCCCTTCACCCCCAGGCGGCACATAGTTGAGCGCGCGGGCGATCAGTCGCGCGGTCGTGGTCTTGCCCACGCCGCGCACGCCGGTGAGCATATAGGCCTGGGCAATGCGGCCGCTCGCGAAGGCATTGCGCAGCGTCTGCACCATGGCGTCCTGGCCGATCAGCTCGGAGAACAGCTTCGGCCGGTATTTGCGGGCGAGCGCCGCGTGGCTTTGGCCGGCGCCGGAAGGCGCAGAGGGGCTGTCGGCTTTCGCCGTCTTCTTCGTGGAGCGCTTCAGCGCGCCCTCTTGCTGGTCCTTACCTTCGGCCATGGACGAACTCACAATCTCAACGCGTCATGCCCGGACTTGATCCGGGCATCCATTCCGTTACGTCTCAGCACCTTGAGAGGCGACTGGAATGGATTGCCGGGTCAATCCTCGGGTCAAGCCCGAGGACAGGTCCGGCAATGACGCAAAACATTTGAGGCGGGTGGGAGGCTGGACAAACAACCCGCGTCAATCTCGTTAGGGCTGCTTCCTTCCGGACCTGACCCGGTTGGCGAGGAACGCGCCTGCCGCCAACCTCCCGGATGAGTATATCGGGGATAGCGGCGCCTGTGGCAACCCGGTGAGAGGCCCCGGCTGACTATGTCCGAAAGCCGCCCTGACGCCAGTAGAGGTAAAGCAGCACCAGGATCCAGATGCCGATGAATCCATCCGAGAACATCGTGAAAAAGTTGTAGGGAGCATAGTCCCCTTTGATCAGGGTCTCTCGGATGTGCCCATAAGTGGCTCCGAGCATGAAGAACGACCAGCCGAGGCCGGTCGCAAGCCAGAACAGCCCGCCGATCCAAATGCAGAGGAAACCGAGAATACCCCAGGCACCGTCATGGAACCCTACTTCGAGCTGAAATGGGCTCGGTGCCCAGCCAATGAGTTCCGCCGCCTGATCGGGGAAAAAGACATGGGGAATGAATCCCATCGGCAAGCCGATGACGCCGACACCCAACACCAGCGCGTATAGCAAGAGGATGTGAACGACGCGGAGCGGCGTTCGGGGCACCTTGCTGAAGGCCAAGTGCAGCAACGGCAGAACGACCATCAAAACTGCGATGAGCAAAGCGAGCATCGTTCCCCCCTCAATACTCTCAGCCTGCCTTCAGCTCGGCGCGGAACGGGCTCGCTCTGTAGGTGCCGAGCACCCGCACCTCGCTGGTGAAGAAGGCAAGCTCCTCCATGGCGAGCTCGACCAGCCGCTCGTCGGGATGACCCTCGATATCGGCATAGAACATGGTGGCGTTGAACGATCCCTCGAGCTGATAGGACTCAAGCTTGGTCATATTGACGCCGTTGGTGGCGAAGCCGCCAAGCGCCTTGTAGAGCGCGGCAGGAACGTTGCGCACCCTGAACACGAAGGTGGTGATGACCGGGCCGTCCTTGGACTTGGCGTGGTCCGGTTTTGAGGCAAGCACCACGAAGCGCGTGGTGTTGTGCTCGGCATCCTCGATCCCAGCCTTGGCAATCTTCAGTCCATAGACCTCGGCGGCGAGCGCCGAGGCAATCACGGCGCGCGTGCGGTCTTGCGTGTCGCGCAAATGCCGTGCAGCGCCTGCCGTGTCGGCCTCGGCCACCGGGGTGAGCTTCAACGCGCGGATGGCGTTGCGGCATTGGCCGAGCGCCATGGTGTGGCTGTGCACGGTCTTGAGATCGCTGAGCTTGACCCCTGGCAAAGTGAGCAGCTGATGGCGGATGCGCTCAAAATGCTCAGCCACGATGAATAGCCCAGAATCCGGCAAGAGGTGATGGATGTCGGCCACCCGGCCAGCGACCGAGTTCTCGATCGGGATCATGGCGAGAAGCGCGTCGCCACCTTTCACCGCGGCAAGCGCATCCTCGAAGGTGGGGCAGGCAAGCGGCTCCATCTTCGGATAGGCGTCGCGGCAGGCGAGATGCGAGTTGGCACCTGGCTCGCCCTGATAGGCGATTTTCTGACGCTTGGTTGCGGTCATCGACAAGAAGCCTTCCAACGAACAAGTCCCCCTCACCC
>NZ_JBOHJB010000109.1:0-8039 GCF_050728395.1 Methyloceanibacter sp. | reverse complement strand
CCGACCTCCCCACGAGGGGGAGGTATGGCCGACGATCAGGGGCGCGCAACACACTCCCATCCCTCCTTTTGATGGGGAGGGTGGCGATTCCGGCTTTAGCCGGGATCGCCGGGTGGGGTGACCAATGGAACTCTTGGGCAAAGGGTTTAGGCCCGCGCCCGGACTATTGCAGGTATGCGCTATTCTCCCGCCGCGATGGAGATCTCGGGCTCGGGCCGTCCCTCGCGCTCGCGCTTCAGCCGCTCGGAAACGATGAAGGCAAGCTCGAGCGACTGGTCGGCATTGAGCCGCGGATCGCAATGGGTGTGGTAGCGGTCGGACAGGTCGGTCTCGGTCACAGCCTTGGAGCCGCCGACACATTCGGTGACGTTCTGCCCGGTCATCTCCACATGGATGCCGCCGGCGTGCGTGCCTTCGCCGCGATGGATGTCGAAGAAGGTTTCAACCTCGCGCAGGATGAGGTCGAAGGGCCTGGTCTTGTAGCCGCCGGCAGCCTTAATGGTGTTGCCATGCATGGGATCGCAGGCCCACACCACGCTCTTGCCTTCGCGCTTCGCCGCGCGGATCAGCGGCGGCAGATGCTTGCCCACCTTGTCGGCGCCGAAGCGGCAGATGAGCGTGAGCCGCCCCGGCTCGTTCGCCGGGTTCAGCGCATCGATCAGGCGAAGCAGATCGTCCACGGTGAGACTCGGCCCGATCTTGGCGCCGACCGGGTTCTTGATCCCGCGCAGGAACTCGATATGCGCCTGGTCGAGGTCCCGCGTGCGGTCGCCGGCCCAGAGGAAATGGCCTGAGGTCGCATACCAATCGCCTGAGGTCGAGTCCACGCGGGTGAAGGCCTGCTCATAGCCGAGCATCAGCGCCTCGTGACTCGTATAGACGCTCGTGGTGCGAAGCTCAGGCGTCCGCTCCGGGGTGAGCCCGCAGGCGCGCATGAAGCGCAAGCTCTCGGCGATATGCTCGGCCAGTTCCTGATAGCGATGCCCGGCCGGGCTGTCCTTGACGAAACCGAGATTCCACCGGTGCACGTGATCGAGATTGGCGTAGCCGCCTTGGGCGAAGGCGCGCAGCAGATTGAGCGTCGCCGCCGACTGCCGGTAGGCCATCAGCATGCGCTGGGGGTCCGGCACGCGCGCGTCCTCGGTGAACTCGATGCCGTTGATGATGTCGCCACGATAGCTCGGCAGCTCTCTACCGTTCTGCACTTCGGTCGGCGCCGAGCGCGGCTTGGCGAACTGTCCGGCGATGCGGCCGAGCTTCACTACCGGCGAGCCGCCGGCATAAGTCAGCACCACGGCCATTTGCAGCAGCACGCGGAAAAAATCGCGGATGGCGTCGGCGCGGTGCTCGGCGAAGCTCTCGGCACAGTCGCCCCCCTGCAGCAGGAAGGCCTCGCCGGCAGCCACACGGGCAAGCTTCGCCTTCAGCTCGCGCGCTTCGCCGGCAAAAACGAGCGGCGGGAAGGTGGCAAGTTGCTCCTCGACTTCGGCGAGCTTCTTCTCGTCCGGATAGACCGGAACCTGCTCGATCGGCTTAGAGCGCCAGCTGTCGGGGCTCCATCGCGGGGCCATCTGAAATCTCTCCAAAAAGGGCTGACGCTATATAGGCGCTTCGCCCGCGCCTGGCTAGCAGACCATGGTTGCTAAAGGCTAACGCCCCAGGAGCAATTTCCCCTCTTCGATGCCAACTCGTGCCACTGCTTCGCAGTTGCGACTATCGGCGTTGCTCCCTCCTCCCCTCGCATGCCACATAGCCCGGGCATCGGAGGAGGTAGCCAGTGGACCCCCGTCATCTCGAGCACGGTCATCGCCCGAGCGAGATCGCCCAGCGGCTCAAGGACGGCCCGCGCGTCAGTTATCTGCGCGACTGGGTCTATGGCGGCATCGACGGCACCGTAACAACTTTCGCCGTGGTCGCCGGCGTGGTCGGGGCGGCGCTCTCCACCAAAGCCCTACTCATTCTCGGCGTGGCCAATCTTCTCGCCGACGGCTTCTCCATGGCCGCCGCCAACTACTCCGGCACCAAGGCCGAGATCGAGGAATACGAACATGTGCGCAACATGGAGGAGCGCCACGTCGAGATTACGCCTGAGGGCGAGCGCGAGGAGATCCGTCAGATCTTTCAGGCCAAGGGCTTCCAGGGCGAAGCGCTCGACAGCGCGGTGAAGGTGATCACCGGGAAGCGAGAGCGCTGGATCGAAACCATGATGACCGAAGAACATGGTCTGCCGCCGATCAGCCGCTCCCCGGAGCGGGCTGCGCTCACCACCTTCCTCGCCTTCATCGTCTGCGGCTCGATTCCGCTTCTGCCCTTCGTCCTCGGCCTTCCCGGCACGATCGAGGTCTCCACGGTCATGACCGGGCTCACCTTCTTCACCATCGGCTCGCTGCGCAGCCGCTGGTCGCCGTCGCCATGGTGGCGCTCAGGACTGGAAACCTTCGCCATCGGCATGTCGGCGGCTATCATCGCCTATGCCGTGGGCGTGCTTCTCGGCGGCGTCATCCAATAGGGGCGAAGCGGCTACACGCTGTCATCCGATTGTGCCACAGTGCGCCGCCATGGCGATCCGCGAACCAAGCTTCACCCTCGGCATCGAAGAGGAATACCTCCTCGTCGACAAGGACAGCCGCGACCTCGCGCAGGAACCGCCGCCGGCGCTCCTCGCCAAATGCCAGGAGGCCTTGCTCGATTATGGCAGCCAGGTCAGCCCGGAATTCCTGCGCTCGCAGATCGAGGTCGGCACCAGCGTCTGCCACACCATCGAGGAAGCGCGCGAGGAGCTGATCAGGCTGCGCATGACCGTCGGCACCATCGCCGACGAGTTCGGCCTTGCGCCCATCGCGTCCTCCACCCACCCCTTCGCCAATTGGCGGAGCCAGCAGCACACCGACAAGGAGCGCTACAATGTGCTCGCGCAAGATTTGCAGCAGGTTGCGCGCCGGATGGTGATTTGCGGCATGCATGTGCATGTCGGGATCGAGGACGAAGAGTTACGCATCGACCTGCTCGGACAGGCGGCCTACTTCCTGCCCCATCTTCTCGCGCTTTCGACCTCCTCCCCCTTCTGGGAGGGGCAAGCGACCGGTTTGAAATCCTACCGGCTCGCGGTTTTCGACGAGCTGCCCCGCACCGGCATGCCGTATCAGTTCGGGAGCTACAGCGAATATGCCCGCTCCATTGAGGTGCTGGTCAATGCCGGGCTGATCGAGGACGCGACCAAGATCTGGTGGGACTTAAGGCCTTCCGCCCGTTTCCCCACGCTTGAGATGCGCATCACCGACATCTGCCCGCTGCTCGCCGACGGCATCACCATCGCCGCGCTCTACCGCTGCATCTTGCGCATGCTCTATCGCTTGCGGCGCCAGAACCAGCGCTGGCGCTATTACCCGCCCTTCCTGGTGCGCGAGAACCGCTGGCGTGCCCAGCGCTACGGCACCGGCGAGGGCATGGTCGATTTCGGCAGGGGGACGGTCGTGCCCTTCCCCGAGCTGATAGAGGAGCTGTTGGAGCTAACCGCCGAGGACGCCGAGCATTTCGGCTGCGTTTCCGAGGTCGCCCGCGCGCGCGACATCGCCAAGGAAGGGACGAGCGCCGACCGGCAATTGGCGCGTTTCGAGGCGGTGAAGGCGCTGGGCGGCACCGAGCAGGCGGCACTCGTCGCCGTGGTCGACGGCATCATCGACGATACGATGATCATGCCGTAGCCCGATTGCGAGAACCTAACCGCCGATGAGAATCCAACTCCTCAATATCGAGCCTGCAGGCGAATACGAGTGGAAGTGGCCGAGTAAAAACGTTGAACACTTTCATCGCACTTGGGTCGGTAGAATTGCTGTCAAAGGACAAATCTCCGATTTCCGACATGGGATCGGTGAGCGGCACGTTTATGGGCGCTGTCGAGTTCATTCCGTCAGCTGGATTGCAACTGCGCCTCTGGTCGAAGGCGTCGAAGCGGATGATTACGGTCAGTCGAATTCATTGCTGAGCGTGCTTCGGTTATCCAACAAGCGTCATGTGAAAAGCGAAGCAGATCTGCCCGATATCTATAAGAATTTTCACGTCGTCAGTTGGCGTAGTGAAATCGATGCACCACGTGTTCCCCACTCACTTGCGGTCAAAATTCGGGAAGACGATGTCGCGGCGTGGGCGACTCACGCTGCAATCCGCGCAACAACCTTTGAGCGCCTATGACGTCCCGCGCCTAGAGCGTCGTGCTCATGCCGCCATCGACATGGAGTCCGGCGCCGGTGATGTACGCGGCCTCGTCCGAGGCGAGGAACAGCGCGGCATTGGCGATATCCTGCGGCGTGCCGAAGCGGCGGAGCGGAGTCTGGGTGAGCAGCGCCTTGGCGATCATCGGCTTCTGCATGTAGCGGCCGATCAGAGCCGTCTCCACGTAGCCAGGGCACAGCGCATTCACGCGGATGCCGTAAGGCGCGTATTCGACCGCGAGGCTCCGCGACAGCGCCGAGACTGCACCCTTGGTCGCCGAATAGACCGACATCTGGCGGGTATGCTTGGTGGCCATCACCGAGGACAGGTTGATGATCGAGGCGTTGCCCGAGGCTTTGAGCAGATCGAAGGCCTCGCGCGCGCAGCGCACCGTGCCGTCGACATTGGTCTTCCATACTTTGTCCCAGGCGGCATCGTCGAGGTGACGGAAATCGCTCCGTTCGCCGACGCCGGCATTGTTGACCAGCACATCGAGGCGTCCGAATTTTTCAGCCAGGCGCCCCATCAGCAACTTTACTTGCTCGGTGTCGGTCACATCGACGGTCTCGGCCTGTGCCGAGCCGTTGCTCTTGATGATGGCGTCGGCGACCTCGCGTGCCGCCTCGCCGTCGCGGTCGGCCACCACCACGTGAGCGCCTTCGCGGGCGAAGGTCTCGGCGATGGCGCGTCCGATGCCGGCGCCGGCGCCGGTGACGAGCGCGATCTTGTCGTCAAGCCGCCGCATCCGACCCCGCCATGGGCGTTGGCGCTTGCCATTTGTGCCTCAGCGTCACCAACTCCTCCGAAGCGCTTGGGTGCAGGGCCATGGTCATGTCGAATTGCGCCTTGGTCGCACCCATCTTCAAAGCAATCGCCGCCATCTGCACGATTTCGGCGGCGTCCGGCCCCAAGATATGGCAGCCAAGCACCTTGTCGGTCGCCATGTCGACCACGAGCTTCATCAGCATTTTCTCGTCGCGGCCGGCGAGTGTGTATTTCAGCGGGCGGAAGGCGATCTTGTAGATGTCGACCACATGGCCCATCTCCCGCGCCGCCTCCTCCGAGAGGCCGACGGTGCCGATCTCAGGGTCGGAGAACACGGCGGTGGGGATCATGGCGTAATCGACGGGGGTCGCTTGATCGTTGAACACGGTCTCGGCGAACGCCGTCGCTTCATGGATGGCGACCGGCGTCAGGTTCACGCGGTCGGTCACGTCGCCTACGGCATAGATATTGTCGACCGAGGAGCGCGAGAACTCGTCGACCACGACATGGCCGTTCCAGCCGAGGTCAACACCGGCCTTGTCGAGCCCGAGTCCCATGGTGTTGGGCAGCCGCCCCGTGGCGGCCATGACCAGGCCGGCGTGGAGACTGTCGCCGCGTTTGAAATGGACGCGGTAGCCTCCATCTTCCTTTTCGATGCCGGCGGTCTCAGTGTTGGTGCGGATATCGATGCCGCGCTTGCGCATGGCCTCGGCCAACCCGTCGCGCAGATCTGCATCGAAATTGCGCAAGACCTGATCGCCGCGATGGAGCACGGTGACCTTGACGCCGAGCCCGGCGAAGATCGAGGCGAACTCCATGCCGATATAGCCCGCGCCTACGATGGCGATGCTCGCAGGCAATCGTTCGAGCCGAAAGCATTCGTTGGAGCTGATGAGATGCTCCGAGCCACGCAGCTTGGGGATCATCGGGTGGCCGCCGGTGGCAACCAGGATGGTCTTGGCACTAATCGACGCAGCGCCGTTCGCAAGCCGCACCGTGTGAGGGCCCTCGAGCACGGCGCGGTCGAGGATGATGCGCACGCCGGCCTTCTCCAGCGTCCGCGTATAGACGCCGTTCAGCCGGTCGACCTCGCGCCGGACATTGCCGATCAGCGTCGGCCAGTCGAAGCGGAGGTCCTCGCTGGTCCAGCCGAAATTGCGCGCATCGGCAAAAGCGCTCGAATAGCGGCTGCCATAGACCAGCAGTTTCTTCGGAACGCAGCCGCGGATCACGCAGGTGCCACCGACGCGATATTCCTCGGCGATGGCCACCTTGGCGCCGAGCTCTGCCGCGAGCCTGCCGGCGCGCACGCCGCCAGAGCCGCCGCCGATCACGAACAGGTCGTAGTCGTGTTTATTCACTGGATAGAGTCCGCTGCAGAAGTTGCACGCCGCCGGCCGTCGCCACGATAGCCAAATCGGCCACCCCGAGGAACAGCCCGTGCTCGACCACGCCGGGCACCCGCTTCAGGGCGAAGGCGAGCACTTCCGGCTCTTGAATTTGGCCGAAGGCGCAATCGAGGATGAAATTGCCTTGGTCGGTCAGAAATGGCACGCCGTCCTTGCCCAAGCGCTGGGTGATCTCGCCTTCGCATCCGGCCTGGGCGGCCATGGCCTCGACCATGCGGCGCGTGGCGGCGAAGCCGAAGCGCACCACTTCCACCGGGAGCGGAAACCGCCCGAGCGTCTTCACCAGCTTGCTGTCGTCGGCGATCACCACCATCTGGTCGGAGGCCGTTGCCACGATCTTCTCGCGCAACAGCGCCCCGCCGCCGCCCTTGATCAGCCGCAGCTGATCGTCGATCTCGTCGGCGCCGTCGACGGTCAGGTGCAGATGCGGCGTCTCGTCGAGCGTGCTTAAGGGAATGCCGAGGGCTTGCGCCTGCGCCCGCGTGGCCTCGGAGCTGGGCACGCAAAGCACCTTCAGCCCCGCCGCCACCTTGACGCCGAGCGCCTCGACGAAGCGCGCCGCGGTCGAGCCGCTGCCAAGGCCAAGCCACATTCCGTCGCAGACAAGGTCGAGCGCGCGCAACGCCGCGCTTTCCTTGAGCAAAGAGGAATCGGCAAGTTTCACCGGAAGCTGCCCTTTTGGCACGAAGTTGGGCCTAGCCTTGCACAGCCAAGGATGAGATATGCCGGGGCGGCTTCCCCCGGTCAATGCGCAAGCCAACAGAGGATGTTACGTGCCGCGCGCCAATTTGAGAGATGCGACGATTGTTTTCGACCTCGACGGCACGCTGATCGACACGGCGCCGGACCTCACCAACGCCCTCAATGACGCGCTCATCCGCCGGGGCCATGCCGCGATTCCGCAGGCGACCATTCGCGCCGCGGTTGGGTTCGGCGCCAGGGTGATGATCGAGGAAGCCCTGCGGCGGGCTGGCGCCGCCGAGGACATCGACGAGATGCTGGCCGAGTTCCTCGTCCATTACGAGGCGAACATCGCCGCCGAGAGCAGGCCCTTCCCCGGCGCCGTGGCTTCGCTCGACACGCTGGCCGCGTCAGGGGCAAGGCTCGCGATCTGCACCAACAAGCGCGAATATCTGACGCGCAAGCTGCTCGAAGCGCTCGGCCTTCAGCATTACTTCAAGGGCATCGCCGGGCGCGACACCTTCTCCGTGTCGAAGCCAGATCCTGGTCACCTTACCCAGGTGATCGCGCTCGCCGGCGGCGAGCCCTCCCGCGCCGTCATGGTGGGCGACAGCGACGTCGACATCGCCACGGCCAAAGGCGCCCGGGTGCCTTCGATCCTGGTGAGCTTTGGTTATGCGCGGGAAGCGCTTGGCGAGCTTGTTCCCGACGTGGTGATCAACCATTTCGACGAGCTCGTGCCGAGCGCCGCGTCCATCCTGGGCGCTTCGCCGGGGGCGCGCCGGTCCAACTAGCCGAGCCCACACACGCCACAGATTTGCCCAATTTCGACCGGACTGCTCTCAACGTGGAGCCACAGTCGAAAGCCACCTTCACCCGCCTTTAGCTCATTTCGCTTGCACGCTTTTCCAAGGGAGAGAAAACGATGCTGAGACGTGTCGTGATCGGCGCGAGCCTGGCCTGCCTGATGGG
>NZ_JBOHJB010000108.1:0-8128 GCF_050728395.1 Methyloceanibacter sp. | reverse complement strand
GTGTGGCATCACCGCCAATTGCATCGCTCCGGGCTTTATCTCCACCCCCATGACCAATGCGCTCACCCCTAAGCAGGTCGAGGCCATCGCCGGTGCAATTCCGGCTGCCAAGTTCGGAAAACCCGAGGATGTCGCGGCGGCGGTGGCGTTTTTGGCAAGCAACGAGGCCGGCTACGTTACCGGCGAGACAGTGCATGTGAATGGCGGCATGGTGATGGTTTGAGGCCTTCTGCCGCAAGGACTTGGCAGGGTTGCCGGAGCGGCCTTCGCAGGCTCGATCGGGCCCCTTCAGGGCTGCTGGCAAAGCCCGGGAAAGTATGTTACCCAAACGGCCGCTCTGTGAAGCTCTATGGGGGCTTGACAAAGACAATCCTCCTCGCGTTCAAACCCTGTGACTTGCCGCTCTAGGGTGCGTTAGGCCGTGAGCCGAGACCGGGGGACGTGCGAGGCCTAAGGACTGAAAAGGAAACGGTGAGGCGGACATGAGCGATATCTCGGAGCGCGTAAAGAAGATCGTTGTTGAGCATCTCGGCGTCGAGGCCGACAAGGTCACCGACAGTGCGAGCTTCATCGACGATCTTGGGGCCGACAGCCTCGACACGGTCGAGCTGGTTATGGCCTTCGAGGAAGAGTTTGGCTGCGAGATCCCGGACGATGCCGCAGAGACCATTCTGACCGTGGGCGACGCCATCAAGTTCCTGGAGAAGAACACGGCCGCCTGACCCGTCTTGCTCGTCGCGCGCTTGAGCCGTCCAGCGTCGTTGTAAGCTTTAGCCCATACGGCTCGATCACCGATTCTCAACGAGGATCACGCGAAAGCGTCAGATGCGACGTGTCGTCATCACAGGTCTGGGTCTCCTATCGCCGCTCGGCTGCGGCGTCGAAGTCACCTGGCAGCGGCTGACCGCCGGCAAGAATGCGGCCAAGCGCGTCGAGAATTTCGACGTCTCGGATCTGACCTGCCAGGTCGCTTGCCAGATCCCGCGCGGCGACGGCAGCGACGGCACCTTCAACCCGAACGATTGGATGGAGCCGAAGGAGCAGCGCAAGGTCGATGACTTTATTATCTATGCCATGGCGGCGGCCGCCCAGGCGCTGGCCGACGCCGGCTGGAAGCCTACCGCATACGAAGATCAGATCCGCACCGGCGTATTGATCGGCTCGGGCATCGGCGGATTGCAGGGCATCGAGAAGACTTCGCTCCTCTTCGCCGAGAAGGGGCCGAGGCGGGTGAGCCCGTTCTTTATCCCGGGGCGCCTGATCAATCTCGCGGCAGGCTATGTCTCGATCCAGCATGGGCTGAAAGGTCCGAACCATGCCGTGGTCACCGCCTGCTCCACCGGTGCGCACGCCATCGGCGATGCCTCGCGGCTGGTCGGGCTCGGCGACGCCGATGTGATGCTCGCCGGCGGTGCCGAATCGCCGGTGTGCCGCTTGTCCATTGCCGGCTTCGCCGCCTGCCGGGCGCTGTCCACCAACTTCAATGACCAGCCGCAGCGCGCATCGCGTCCTTACGACCGCGACCGCGACGGCTTCGTCATGGGCGAGGGCGCCGGCATGGTGGTGGTCGAGGCGCTTGAGCACGCCAAGGCGCGCGGCGCCAGGATCTATGCCGAGATCATCGGCTACGGGCTTTCCGGCGACGCCTTCCACATCACGGCACCGGCCGAAGACGGCGACGGCGCCTATCGCTGCATGGTCGCGGCGGTCAAGCGCGCCGGCATCGAGCCCGCCGACATCGACTACATCAATGCTCATGGCACCTCGACGCCGATGGGAGACGAGATCGAGCTTGCCGCCGTCGAACGGCTGTTCGGCAATGCCGCGGGCAAGGTCTCCATGTCGTCGACCAAATCGGCGATCGGCCATCTGCTCGGCGCCGCGGGTGCGGTCGAGGCGATCTTCTCGGCGCTGTCGATCAGAGACAACCTCGCGCCGCCGACCCTCAATCTCGACAATCCCTCGGTGGCGACGGCCATCGATCTCGTGCCGCACAAGGCCCACCGGCGCACGATCGACACTGTGCTGTCCAACTCCTTCGGATTCGGCGGCACCAACGCCTCGCTGATCCTGCGACGGTGCGACGCCTGATCCTGCCTCGTTCCGCTTGCCAGCCGAACCTCCCTTTCGCCATATTCTCACGCCAAGTGGATAGGCAGTTCCCGCGCGGGGCATCAAGGCAATGTCCGTGACCAGCGACCTCTCGTCGACGGAGAAAGACAACGATGCGCGTGAGCGTGCGGAACGCGCGATCCGCAATTTCAACACGCCGCCACGCAGCCCTTACGAAGCCCTCGAGCCGGTGCGTCCGCCGGAGTTCCCCGAGCGCGAGCCCTGGCGCATGCACCCGGTGCTCGCATTCTTCAATGCCCTGTTTATGCTCACCTTCTTCACGGTCTGCGTCGTTTTCGCGCTGTTCTATTTCTTCAGGCTTCAGTTCGACCGGCCCGGCCCCTTGCCTGCCTCAACCGTGGTGGTGATTCCGAAGGGCGAGGGGGTGAACGGCATCGCCGAGCGGCTTGAGCACGATGAGGTCATCACCGACCGCGGCCTGTTCATGACCAGCATCATCTACTTTATGTATTTGCGCGGCACCGGCGCGCTGAAGGCCGGCGAGTATGAGTTCCGCAAGCAGGCAAGCATGCGCCAGGTGCTCGATACCCTGGTCGAGGGCAAGTCGATCGCCCACAAGGTCACGTTGGCCGAGGGGCTCACCAGCCAGCAGATCGTCGAGCGCATTGAGGCGAACCCCGATCTGAAGGGCACCATTGCCGGCATCCCCGCCGAGGGAACGCTGCTGCCTGACACCTACCGGTTCCAGATCGGCGACAGCCGCCAGGACATCGTCGAGCGGATGCAGATTGCTCAGAAGAAATTCCTCGCCAAGATGTGGGAGGAACGCGACTCCGACATCGTGGTGCAAACTCCGGAGGAGGCGATCATTCTCGCCTCCATCGTCGAGAAGGAGACGAGCCGGGCCGATGAGCGGCCGCTCATCGCCAGCGTGTATCAGAACCGGCTCAGGAAGAAGATGCGGCTGCAATCAGACCCCACCATTATCTACGGGCTGGTCGGGGGCAAAGGCGTGCTCGACCATCCCATCCAGCAGGAAGAGCTCGATCGCGACACCGCGTACAACACCTATAAGATCAACGGGCTGCCGCCGGGGCCGATCGCCAATCCCGGGCGCGCGGCGATCGAGGCGGTGCTGAAGCCGGCCAAGACCAAGGATCTTTATTTTGTCGCCGACGGCAGCGGAGGACACGCCTTCGCCCCAAGCCTCGATGAGCATAATAAGAATGTCGTGAAGTGGCGTCAGGTCGAGCGCGCGATGCGCGAGCAAGAGCGGGCGGCAGCCGCTGCTGCCGCGGCGGCTGGCGGGACTCCTGCGACAGACGGCAGCGTTCCCAAGACCTCGTCGGGCGCTCCTGCTCCAGCCACTGGCACCGTGCCCACGGCCGGAGCGGCTCCTGGCACGCTTGTTGCGCCGGATGCTCTGGTGAATTTGCGCTCTTCGGCCGGAATTTCGCCCGCGCCAGGTGCTGCGGCCGGCGAGAGCGAGGCTGGCCCTGAGGACACGCCGGACGGAAGCGCCGGGGCCGGGATACCCTTGCCGCGGCGCAATCCCCTGCGCTAAGGCGATTGCTCTCTCCTTGTCTGTTAAGGTTGTCGCCGAGGCGTCGGCGTTCGCTCGCCGAATCCGGCCCGACTCGGCATATAACGGTCGTCCGCGGAGCTGCGGACGGCCATGAGGATGAACGCGCATGACGCTGAAAAGCATGACCGGATTTGGCCGCAGCTCAGGCGTCCATGGCGAGACGAGCTGGCATTGGGAGGTGCGGAGCGTCAATGGGCGCGGGCTTGAGCTTCGCCTCCGCATGCCTTCGGGTCTGGAAGGGCTCGAGATCAAGGCGCGAGCGCTCGCCCAGGAGGCGCTTGCCAGGGGTAATTGCATGCTCAATCTCACGCTGCGCCGCGAAACCGGAGAACTCGCCATTCGCCTGAACGAAGCTGCGTTGGTCCAGGCGCTCGCCGCGGCCGAGCGCGCCCAAGCGCTAACCCATAAAGAGGCGCCGAATCTCGATACGCTGCTTGCCATGCGCGGCGTGGTCGAGGTGGTGGAGGGGGAGGAGAGCGAGGAGGCGCATACGAAGCTCGAGGCGGCGCTGCTCAAGGGGCTCGGCACGGCGCTCGATCAGCTTGTCGCGGGACGAAGGGCGGAAGGCGCGAGGCTTACCGCCGTCATGGCCAATCAGCTCGACCAGATCGCAAGCCTCGTAGAGCGGGCGTCCAATGCTACGGCGCGTCAGCCGGAGACGATTCGGCAGCGTCTGACCGAGCAGGTCGCGCGTCTCATCGAGACCGGCACCGGAATTGATCCCGAGCGGCTGTACCAGGAGGCCCTGCTGCTTGCCGCCAAGGCCGATATCCAGGAAGAGATCGACCGCCTTCGGGCCCATGTGGCGGCGGCCAAGGACCTGCTCGCGCAAGATCAACCGGTCGGCCGCAGGCTCGAGTTTCTCTCGCAGGAATTCAACCGTGAGGCCAACACGCTCTGCTCGAAGGCCTCCGACATCGAGATCAGCCGGGCAGGGCTCGAGCTCAAGTCGGTGATCGATCAGTTGCGCGAGCAGGTTCAGAACATCGAGTGATGCTAGCGATGGAGCCCACGCGACGAGGTCTGATGCTGGTCCTGTCCTCGCCTTCCGGCGCGGGGAAGACCACGCTAGCCCGCCGATTGCGCGACGCGGAACCCGGCATCGAGATGTCGATCTCCTGCACCACGCGCGAGCGGCGCAAAGGCGAGGTCGACGGCAAGCACTATCACTTCGTCGATCGCGACACGTTTGCGCGCATGCGCGACCGCGGTGAGTTTCTCGAATGGGCTCTCGTCTTCGACAATTTCTATGGCACACCGCGAGAACCGGTCGAGCGGGCGCTTGCGGAGGGCCGCGACGTTTTGTTCGACGTCGATTGGCAGGGGGCGGGCAAGCTCCGGGAGAGCGCCAAGGACGACGTTGTTGCGGTGTTCATCCTGCCTCCGACCGCCGCCGAGCTCGAGGAGCGCTTGAAAGTTCGCGCCGAGGACTCGGAGGAGACCGTGCGGCGGCGCATGCAAGGGGCAAGCAACGAGATCCAGCACTGGGACGAGTATGACTACGTCGTCATCAATCATGACGTGGAGCAGTCGGTCGCGTCGCTCCGCGCTATCCTCGCTGCCGAGCGCTTGCGCGCCACCCGGCTCACCGGGCTCAAGGAGTTCGTGCAGAACCTCTTGGCCGAGCTTTGACGCCGCGCCTTTGCAACTCCGTCATACCGGCGAAAGCCGGTACCCAGTTCTTTCGTTGCGCTTCGCGCGCTGGATTCCGACTTTCGTCGGAATGACGGACGGCCTAGCGGCCGAGCGCGTTGGCGATCCGGCAGAAATCGGCGATCTCTAGCTCCTCGGCGCGGCGCTTCGGGTCGATGCCGAGCGCTTGCAGAAGGGCTTCGCTGTCGGGCGTGACCTGCCGCAAGGAAGAGCGCAGCATCTTGCGCCGCTGTCCGAACGCCGCGGCCGTCACCCGCTCCAGCGCAGCGACGTTACAGGCGGGATGCGGAGCCTGTTTCGGTGCGAGCTCGACCAGAGAGGAGTCGACCTTGGGCCGTGGCGTGAAGGCTGCGGCGGGAAGGGTGAGCAGAATGCGAGGAGAGGTGCGCCACTGGCTGATTACGGCGAGACGCCCATAGTCGCGGGCGCCGGGCTTGGCCACGATGCGCATCGCGACCTCGCGCTGAAACATGAGCACGAGCCGATCGAACCAAGGCGGCCATGGCTCAGTCTTGAGCCAGCCGATGAGGAGTGGCGTGGCGACGCTGTAAGGCAGGTTGGCGACGATGCGCGCAGGCGCTCGCAAGTCCAAGGCGCCATAGTCGACCTCGCGCGCATCGGCGGCAATGATTTCGAGCCGTCCCGGATAGACACAAGCGATGTCGTGCAGGGCAGGGAGGCAGCGCTCGTCCTTTTCGATGGCGATCACCCGCGAAGCCCCTTCGAGAAGCAGCGCCCGGGTAAGACCTCCCGGACCTGGGCCGATCTCAACCACGGTGGTTCCTTCGAGCGGCCCGGCGGCGCGTGCGATGCGGCGGGTGAGGTTGAAATCGAGCAGGAAATTCTGGCCGAGGCTCTTGCGTGCGCTGAGCCCTGAGGCGCGGATGACGTCGCGCAGAGGCGGCAGCCCGTCCGGCGCGCTCAAGGCTTGGCGCCCGCGCGGGCCTGCATGGTATCGGCGAGCCGCAAGGCCTCGATCAGGCTGCGCGGGCTTGCTTGACCGGTACCGGCAAGCGCAAAAGCCGTACCGTGATCGGGCGAGGTGCGCACGAAAGGCAGTCCGAGCGTGACATTGACGCCCAGGTCGAAGGCAAGGGTCTTGATCGGGATGAGGGCCTGGTCGTGATACATGGCCACCGCCACGTCATAGGTCTTGCGTGCCTCGGCGTGGAATAGAGTGTCGGCGGAATAGGGCCCGGTCACATCGATGCCTTGGCGGCGGGCCGCGGCAATGGCGGGCACGATCACTTCGATCTCCTCGCGCCCCATGGTGCCATCCTCTCCGGCATGGGGGTTGAGGCCGGCGACGGCGATGCGCGGCCGCGCCACGCCGAAATAGCGCGCAAGGTCGTGCGCCGTGATCAGCAGCGTCTTGACGATGCGCCCCTCGTTGAGTGCACCCATCACCTCTCTAAGCGGAACATGGATGGTGACCGGCACCACCTTGAGCTCCGGTGCCACGAGCATCATCACCGCGTCGGAGGCATTGAGCCCGGCAAGTTTGGCGAGAAACTCGGTGTGCCCGGGGAAGCCGAAGCCGGCGTGGATCAGGGTCGCCTTGCTGATCGGGTTGGTGACCACGGCGCTCGCCGTGCCGGCGCGAACGAGCTCAACGGCCCGTTCGATCGACCGCTGAACCGCCGCCGCCGCGGCGGAGTCGGGGTGTCCGGCAACCACATCGCCGGCGACAGAGATAGGCAGCACCGGCAAGGCCTTGGCAAAGAGTGAGGGGGCCTCGCTTGCCTCGCCGACGGTCTCGATCTTAAGGTCGAGACCGAGCGCGCGGGCCCGCCGAGCCAGCACCCTTGGGTCGCCGATCAGCACGAAGGGTGGAACCGGCGTGCTCTGACGCGCCTGAAAGGCAAGGAGGGTTATGTCGGGGCCAATCCCGGCAGGATCGCCGATCGTGAGGGCAAGCGGTCTTTCGGCATTGTCCATTGCGACGTCCATTGCGACCCGGCCATCGGCAAGACGCTCCGCAGCGTTTCGTAGCCGCCGCTCAGGGCAGCACGCCCGGACTATTTCGATTGGGGAAAGTCTTTAGGCCGGTCAGGCGTCCGCGTCACCCAAAACCGCGTCAACGGTACTCGATGAACGCGTCCTGGCGCATGTCGCGCAGCAGGCCCTCGGCCCTGATGCCGAGCTCTTGTTCCATGAGCTTGATCTCGGTCTGTTGCCGCTTCTCCGGATCGCCCTTGACGGCGTGCTTGCCGCAAACCGCATAAGCCTCGATGGCCGAGCCGGAGAGGGTGGGTGGGGTCATTTGCCCCACCTTCGCGTTCATTACCAGCGTGCGCATCGGCTGGCCGAGCGAGCCCGGCAGCTGATCCTGCATCGTTTTCACCTTGAAGCCCTTGATGTCCTTGGTGAGCGTCGAGAAGTTGGAGCAAGACTGCACCTTGGCGCGAATCGCTTCGATCGCGGCAAGTTGCTTGGCGATTGATCCTTGATCCGCGTCGGTCGGGATCTCGTACCTGACCTGGCGCAATTGCAGCGTGGTCTCCTCCTTCGGCTTGCCCGATTCGCCCGCGTCGGTGAGCGCCTTGTCGACGTCGGCCTCGCCGATCGACACGTTGCGGCGGAATTTCTTCCGCACCACGTCCTGCCATACCACCTGAGACCTGATGCGATCCCTGAGAGTCTTGATGTTCACGCCCATCTGGCCGAGCGCCGTGGCAAGCTGGTCGGGGCTCATTTTGTTGTTTTGCGCCATGCCGACCAGCACCTTGTTCACGTCGTCTTCGCTAGGCGTAATGCTGAGCTTTCGCCCTTGTTGTATTTGCAAGCGCTCCTCGATCAACATGTCCGTGGCTTTTT
>NZ_JBOHJB010000107.1:0-8144 GCF_050728395.1 Methyloceanibacter sp. | reverse complement strand
CTCCCTAACCCTCCCCCTCAAAGGGGGGAGGGGATGCGCCTCGTGCTTTCGAGTTTCAGTTACTCCGGCCAGACATAGGCGACGACGCGCCCGCGCGCATATTTGCCGACGCCGACGCTGCGGGCGCCCGACCGTCCGGAGTGGTTGCCGGAGACGAGCGTGACCTGGCTCCCGTGCACTTCCTTCACGATGCCGACGTGATGCTTCATCACCGCCAGCGCGCCGATGGTCGGCCCAGCCAATTTGCGCCCGGCGCTGAGGCAGGAAATGGCGGTGTCGCCGCCGCAGCCTTTCTTGCCGCTCCGCTGCAGCCAGAGGTTCACCGATTTGGCGCACCATTGCCGCTTCCAGCCCGTCGGATTGGTGCCGACGTCGTTCATGGCATGATCGAGCCAGGGCGACCCCACATCGCGCATGGCTCCGGTCAGTCCCTCGACGCCGGTCGCGTCGGGATTCGGATTCATCTTCGACGGCTGCGCCGATGCGGTCATTCCCATGAGACACAATATGCTCGCGGCGAGAAAAATTACTCGCATGTCTTTGCTCCTATTTTTGGGGAGTTCAGTTTCGCGTGGTCCGAGACATGCCGGGCCAATCCGGCGCGAGTGAGATCAAAACCGGCAACAATTGGATCAATCGTGGCGGGGGTTGCGAACGCTCGCCTCAAATGATGAACTCACCACGAGAGACGGTAAGGAGTGCAGCCCATGCAGAGGATGGCCTGGTTACTGACGGTCGCCATGGTGCTTGGCTTCGGCGCCTCGACACTTGCCGCGGCGGAGGAACCGGCGAAGGGGCCAAGCGGCTTTTCGGCTGCTACCGAGAGCACCAACAGTGAGGGCAAGACTGGCGACTCTGCTGACTGTCCGATCAAGAAGACGGTCGGCGGCAAGACCTTCTGCTTCCAGAACGATCCGGCCCTCACCAAGCCTCAGGGCGGGCGCTAGTCACCGCTTGAGGCGGGAGCTCGCGGCGCTTCCCACGCTCACGTTGAGCCAGCATGCAGCTTGGCGCCGGCAAGGTTTCGCGCGATAGTTGTTGTCCGCCTGGCTTGCTGGGGAGGTGAGCGGTGCGCCGCGCGATCCTGATTCTGATTGCTCTCGCTTTGGCGACTCTCGCTTGCGCGCCTTCGGCCTTTGCCGAGAAGCGCGTGGCGCTCGTCATCGGCATTGGTGACTATGCGACGCTTTCCAAGCTGAACAATCCGGTTCCCGACGCCAAGGCCATCGCCGCCGCGCTCAAATCCCATGGCTTCGAGGTCACTGAATATTACGACCTCCCCAGAGCGGAATTGCTCGATGCGCTAGAGGAGTTCGGCTCGGTTGCCGACCAAGCATCGGTGGCACTCGTCTATTACGCCGGGCACGGCATGGAGATGGCCGGCAGGAATGTGCTCGCGCCCAAAGACATGGAGATCGACTGCGAGAAAAAGACCCCGAAGCGCGCCCTCGATCTCGAACAGCTGTTCTCGGCGGTCTCCGGCGCGCCGCAGCAGGTCGTCCTGCTCGACGCCTGCCGCAACGATCCCTTCCCGCAATGTCCAAAGCGAAGCCTTGGCGGCGGCAGCGGCTTTCGCGGATTCGAGCGCATCACGTCGCAAGGTCGCTCGCTTCTGATCGCCAATGCGACGCTGGCAGGCCAACTCGCCGCCGACGGGGCTCCCGGCCAACACTCGCCGTTTGCCACGGCTCTGTTGACGCGTTTCTCAACCGAGCCAGCGAGCTATCTGCGCGACTTACTTGAAGCCGCGGCCGGCGATGTGCAGCAAATCTCGCAAGGAGGTCAGGTGCCGGAGGTCCTTACCCGCGGCGGCGCGGTGCGCATCTGCCTCGATGAGGCCAAATGCGGCGGCATTACCGCAAGCCCGCCGGCACTAGAGGCGCGGGTAGCCCCGCCGCTGCCGGGCTCGCAAGCCGTCATTCCGCCGCCGCCGCCGCCCTCCAATGCGGCCGCCGAGGCGTGGAACGCGGTCAAGGACACCGAGAGCGAGGCGGTGCTGGAGACCTTCATCGCCAAGTTTTCGTCGTCGTTTCATGCCGACCTCGCTCGCGCGCGCCTCACCGAGCTCAAGCGCCAGCATAAGGAAGAGAAGGCGAAACAGGAGCAAGCGCGCCTGCAAGCTCCCCAATCAACACCCCAAGCTTCCGAGCCTGATCCCGTTTTCATCCCGAAGGCGGGCGGGGGCGACTGGCTCATCATTCTCGGCTCGTGGCCCAAGTCGCAAAAATTCAAGGCCACTCAGCGTCTGAGCTATCTGAACGGCAGGGGCGTTCGCGCGCGTATCGTTGACACGAACCAATATCCTAATCTTTCCGCAGGCTTGTTCGCTGTTGTGCTCGGACCGTACGGCAAGCCACTGGCGGAACAGACACTGTCGTCGCTTAGAGGGGTCGTCGGCGATGCCTATATCAAGTCTGGTTACTGACGGCGCCAGACTCATTCTCTTCGCCATGCTCGTGGTCATGCCGGCGCTGGCCGCCGATGATTCTCCCGTTGTGGTTACGCGCGAGCAATGGGGCGCCAAGCCGCCGATCATGACGATGAAGAAACAGACCCCGGTCCGGCTTACCATCCATCACACGGGAGCAGCGGCGAAGCCTCGGGTAAGCCTTGCCAACAAACTGAAATCGCTCCAAGCCTTCTCGCAGACGGATGCCCCCCTTGACGATGGGAGGATCAAGAAGGCGTGGCCGGACATTCCGTATCACTACTATATCGACGTGAACGGCGCTGTCGGTGAGGCTCGGCCGGTCGAGTTCGTCGGCGATACGAACACCAAATACGATCCAACCGGCCATATCACGATTGTTGTCGAGGGCAATTTCGACAAGGAGACACCGACGAAAGCTGAGATCGATGCACTGGTCGGCCTCCTTGCCTCCCTGGCAACGAAGTATCACATCGACGTCGACAAGATTGGAGCCCACAAGCAATTCGCCCAAACTGCTTGTCCGGGCAAGAACATGATGGCGCTCATGCCCGAGATCGTCGCCCGCGTGAGAGAGCGGCTCGGATCTGCGTCCCCCCATCCAGGCTGAATGTGCCAGGACCCTCGTGGCGGCGCCGCGTTCAGCCCGCATTCAGCTTGGCGAGGGCAAGGTTTCGCGCGATAGTTGTTGACCTCTGGCTTGGCTTTCTGGGGAGGGGAGCGATGCGCCGCGCGATCCTGGTTCTGCTCGCTCTCGTTCTTGTGGCCCTCGCTTGGACGCCCGAGGCCCTTGCCGAGAAGCGCGTGGCGCTGGTGATCGGCAACGGCGCCTATGCGAATGCAACTCAGCTGCCGAACCCGCGTAACGATGCCGAAGATGTCGCCGCCGCGCTGAGGCGTGAGGGCTTCGACACCATTGTCGGCGTCGACCTCGATCAGGCGAAAATGCAGGATACGGCCATCGCCTTCGCCCGCGCGGCACGCGAGGCCGACGTGGCATTGTTCTATTACAGCGGACACGCCATGCAGTTTGGCGGCGTCAACTATCTCATGCCGGTCGACGCCAAGCTCAGCGACGAGGCGGACCTCCGCCGCATGGCGCGGGTCGATGACATCCTCGCCGATTTGCAACAGGCCAAGAACCTACGCATCCTGGTGCTCGATGCCTGCCGCGACAATCCCTTTGCCGATCAGCTGAAGCGCTCCATTGGGCTCACCCGTGCGGCGAGCGCTCAACGGGGGCTCGCCAGGATCGACACGCCGCAGGGCATGATCGTCGCCTTCTCGACGCAGGCGCAGCGCACAGCGGATGACGGCACCGGGCGCAACAGCCCCTACACGGCGGCCTTCCTCAAGCATATCGAAGAGCAGGAGGAGATCGGCCGCGTGTTCCGGCGCATCAGCACGGACGTGTATGAGGCGACGCAGCATCGGCAGCTGCCCGAGCTCTCGCTGTCGATGATCGGCGAATATTATTTGCGCGGCGAGGGGGGAACGCCGTCGCCGAACACGGCCGCACCCACGCCATCTCCTTTGCCTGCACCATCCGACCCGGCACGCGATGCGTGGGACGCCACGCAGAACACCGACAGCATCCCTGTGCTCGAAGCCTTCATCGCCAAGTTCGGCGACAGCTTCTACGCCTCGCTGGCGAAGGCGAAGTTAGCGACGCTTCGGCAACAGGCGAATCTTGCACCGGTTCCCGCCACGCCCAATGCAAACCCGGTCGTGAAGATGCCGGGCCCGGGCTTGGTGTTCGTGACGAATGAGAAGGACAATTCCGTAACTGCAATCGACGCCGCTACACTGGAAAGTCGCAAGACCATTCCGGTTGGAAAGGGGCCACGGGGTATTACCAGCTTTCCCGACGGCAAGGAGATTTTCGTGGCTCTCGAGGGTGGGGTCGTTGCTGTGATTGACACCGCTCAACTGAAGGTCACGCGCAAGCTTGAGTCGGGTGCCGATCCGACGCTCATCGCCGTCGACCCCAAAAGGGATCGTCTGATTGTCACCAATAGCGACGACAGCCTAGTTACGATCGTCGATCAGCAGACCGGCCAAGTTCTCGCCGAAGTGCCGGTCGGCGTCGAGCCGGAGGGTTTGGCCGTCAGTCCAGACTCTCGGATTACGGTCGCCACTTCGATGTCCACGAGCATGGCACATATCATTGACAATGAGACCCTCAAGCTCATTGCCAATGTACTTGTCGACTCGCGCCCACGCGAGGTCGTGTTCTCACCGGATGGGACAAGCTTCTGGGTATCGTCTTCGGTGGGCGGCAGCGTATCCGTCGTGGACGCGCAGTCCTACCGGGTTACCAAGAAGATCGAATTTGCACCCCCAGGCGTCGCGCCGGCTACGATCCAGCCGACTGGCATGCGCTTCTCCGCAGACGGGACGCTGGCGTTTGTCGCCCTTGGAGCGGCAAACCGCGTGGCCGTGGTCGACGCGAAATCTTACGGCATTGTGAAGTATATAGCCGCGGGAAAAGGACCTGAACGGATCGACATTAGCAACGATGGCACCAAGCTTTTTGTGGCCAACAAACTTGGCGGCAGCGTTACGGTCATCGATGTCGCGACGCTTGATCCGGCAGGAACGGTTCGCGTCGGTCGCGCGCCCTGGGGCGTTGCGGCCACCCCGTGAGTGCGTGAGCGCGATCCGCTTGCACAGTGAGTGTACGGCGAGCGAAATGGATCAACGCTACGGCGCGCCATCACCGGTTCTGGGTGGCATCTGCTCTTCCACCACGCTATAAGCAAACACGGCCCCGCTCGTCAGACGGGGCCGTTTGTGCGTCTCGATCCAGGATTTGAGAGGACCTAACCCGTGGCCAATGTCGTGGTCGTCGGCTCCCAATGGGGCGACGAAGGCAAGGGCAAGATCGTCGACTGGCTGTCCGAGCGCGCCGATATCGTTGTGCGCTTCCAGGGCGGGCATAATGCCGGCCATACGCTCGTGGTCGACGGCACCACCTATAAGCTGTCGCTGCTGCCCTCGGGCGTGGTGCGCAAGGGCAAGCTCTCGGTGATCGGCAACGGCGTGGTCCTCGATCCTTGGGCGCTTGCCGACGAGATCGCCAAGATCGAAAAACTCGGTGTCGGCATCAGCCGCGACAATCTTCGCATCGCCGAGAATGCCACGCTGATCCTGCCGCTGCACCGCGAGCTCGACTCGCTGCGCGAGGCGCAAGCCGGCGACGGAAAGATCGGCACCACCAAACGCGGCATCGGGCCTGCCTATGAAGACAAGGTCGGCCGGCGCGCCATCCGCGTCATGGATCTGCAGGATCTGCCGAGCCTCAAGCCGAAGATCGAGCGCATCCTCGCCCACCACAATCCGCTTCGCCGTGGGCTTGGCCAACCTGAGATCGGCGCCGATGCGTTGTGCTCGGAGCTGACGGCGATCGCGCCGAAGGTGCTTCCCTTTGTGGATACGGTGTGGGCGCTGCTCGACCGCGAGCGGCGCGCCGGCAAGCGCATCCTGTTCGAAGGCGCGCAAGGGGCGCTGCTCGACATCGATCACGGCACCTACCCCTTCGTCACCTCGTCCAACACCGTGGCGGCGCAGGCGGCGACCGGCTCTGGCCTCGGCCCTGGCGCCATCAACTATGTGCTCGGCATCACCAAGGCCTACACCACGCGGGTGGGCGAGGGGCCGTTCCCAACCGAGCTCAAGGACGAGACCGGCAGGCTGATCGGCGAGCGCGGCGTCGAGTTCGGCACGGTGACGGGGCGGCCGCGCCGCTGCGGCTGGTTCGATGCCTGCCTGGTGCGCCAGACGCGCAAAGTGAGCGGCATCAACGGCATCGCGCTCACCAAGCTCGACGTGCTCGACACGCTGCCCGAACTCAAGATCTGCGTCGGCTACAGGCTCGACGGCCGCGAGATCGACTATCTGCCGGCGGCGCAAACGGCCCAGGCCCGCGTCGAGCCGATCTACGAAACCATGGAAGGCTGGGCAGGTTCCACCCGTGGCGCCCGCTCCTGGGCCGAGCTTCCGGCGCAATGCATCAAATATGTGCGGCGGCTTGAGGAGCTGATCGAGGCGCCGGTGGCGCTGCTCTCAACCAGCCCCAAGCGCGAGGATACGATCCTGGTGCACGATCCGTTCGTGGATTGAGCCCGGCGCCTCGCGTCCCTCAACGTTTTGAATCTATTCAAGAAGCTGTTGCGATGATGTAGGCTTGCCCGTTCCGGTTGTGGGAGGCCGTCATGAGCACAGAATCCAAAAAGCTTGAATGCGATCTCGTCATGCGCGGCGGCATCACCAGCGGCATCGTCTATCCACGCGCCATCGCCAAACTCGCCGAGAAATACAATTTCCGCTGCATCGGCGGCACGTCGGCGGGAGCCATCGCCGCCACCGCCACGGCGGCTGCGGCGTATGGGAGGAAGCACGGGGAAGATCACTTCCAATCCGACATTAGGGGGCTGCCAGAAAGGCTCGGCACCAAGCGAAAGAACAAGACGGAGCTTGAGCGGCTGTTCCAGCCGCAGCCAGAGACGAGCCGACTCTTCAAGGTTCTGATGTCGGGGCTTGGGCGCGAGTCGAAACCTGAGAAGATCGCGCGGATCGCAGCAACGCTATGCGTGCAATATTGGCCGCTCGCGCTGCTCGGCGCCGCCATCGCTCTCGTCCCGCTGTTTGCCTTCGCAAAGACCTCAACGCTTGGCGGGTTGCTCTTCTGGGTCTTGCTTGTCTTTGGTCTCATCGCAGGGGCGGCCTTTGTGTTGTTGCTGGCCGCTGGCGGCGGGCTACGCGATATCCTGCACGAACTGCCGAAACGCGGCTACGGCATGTGCTCGGGCTCGAGCAACATGCAACCCGACGAGGAGGGTGTTCTTCCGTTGACTGACTGGCTGAATGAGTACTTTCAAAAGGTAGCCAATCGTCCGCTCGATGAGCCGGTGACCTTCGGCGATCTTTGGGGTACCAAGGACGAAACAAAACCGCGCGACATCGAGCTCGTGCTGATGACCACTAACGTCACGCGGGGGATTTCCCAGCGCCTTCCGTTTATCGAAGGAAGCTGGGGCCAGCTCTTCTTCAAGAAAGCGGAATTCGACGGACTGTTTCCTGAATCCGTCGTGAAGGCAATGTACGAGAATCGCGCCGTCGTTCGGCACCCGGATCGGATCGAAGTGCCTGATGGCTACTATCCTCTGCCGGACGCCCCCAACCTTCCAATTTTGCTTGGCGCACGCATGAGCTTGAGCTTTCCGTTCCTGCTCAGCGCCGTGCCGCTCTACGCGGCGGACGTCTCGACGAAAAACAAGAACGGCAAGTTTGAGCTGGTGCGCTGCTGGTTTTCGGACGGCGGGTTGACGAGCAACTTCCCCATTCATTTCTTTGATGCACCGCTGCCGTCGCGGCCGACGTTCGGCATCAATCTCGTCCCTGCGTCAGTCAAGCCGATGGCCGAGATGGACGATGGGCGGCCGGTCAAAACCCCGGTGGCAAGCGGCTTGACGCCGGCGGAGCGAGAATCCTGGAGTCGCGTCTACATGCCGGCGAGTAACTCAGGTGGCGTCGGCCCTGCGGCGCGGTTCAACCAATTCGAAGGTATCGTCGGGTTTTTCAGCGCCCTGTTCGACACGGCCCGAAACTGGGGGGACACGGAGCTGACCGCCATGCCCGGCTACCGCGACCGCATCGCCCATGTCGCGCTTTCGGAGGATGAAGGTGGCCTCAATCTCAACATGCCGAAGCATGT
>NZ_JBOHJB010000106.1:0-8153 GCF_050728395.1 Methyloceanibacter sp. | reverse complement strand
AGAGGCTGAGGCGATCGAGAGGGAACTTTCGCCGCCCTTCGGGGTGGCAAGGCCGGCCGAGCTTGCCGCCCCTCTGGTGTTCAACTCCCCCCATAGCGGCCGGGTCTATCCAAGCGCCTTCCTGGCAAGCTCCAAGCTCGATGCGCTGACGCTTCGCCGCTCCGAGGACGCTTATGTCGAGGAATTGTTCGGCTTCGTGAGCGCGCTCGGCAGCCCCCTGCTCTATGCCCATTTCCCGCGTGCCTATCTCGACGTCAACCGCGAGCCCTACGAGCTCGACCCGGCGCTGATCCGCGACGGCCTGCCGCACTACGCCAACACCCAGTCGGTGCGCGTGGTCGGCGGCCTCGGCACCATCGCCCGCATCGTTTCGGAGTCCGACGAGATATATCGCGAGCCGCTGTCGCTGGTTGCAGCGCTCGAACGCATCAACCGGCTCTATACGCCCTACCACGATACCCTGAAAGCCCTGCTCGCCGAGGCAAGGCAAGCCTTCGGGCTCGCCGTGCTCGTCGACTGTCACTCCATGCCGTCGAACCCGATCTCCGATCAGGGCGGCGCCAGATCGGACTTCGTCCTTGGCGACCGGTACGGCACCTCGTGCAGTGGCGAGTTGACCAGGGCTGCGGCCCACGCGCTGAAAGCCCAAGGCTATGTGGTGGCGTTGAACAAACCTTATGCTGGCGGGTACATCACCGAGCATTACGGCCGGCCGCATGCCGGTGTGCATGCCCTTCAGGTCGAGATCAACCGGGCGCTCTATATGCATGAGAGCACCTTCGACAAATCCTCGGGATTTGACCGGATAAAACGCGATTTGGAAGGAATGGTGCGGGCGCTGATCGCCGCGGTTCCGGAAATCGCCGTTCCGCGCGCCGCCGCCGAGTAGCCGAAGCCTCGGCAAAAAAAGGGGCCGTTCGAAAGGATCCGAACGGCCCAAGTCTAGGGAGGAAACGCCCAAGGAGGGCAGCGGCACAACAGGAGGGTCATGCCGCGTTGCAACAATATGTCATTGCGACGCACAAAATGCAAGGTTTCACTCTCGTTTCCGCGGCAATTGTGAAACACTGGTGCAATTCGATCACAAGATGCCCTCGAGAGAGCCGATTTTCGGCCCGTGAGAGGCCGCCTTGAAGTTCATTTGATGCTTGAATCCAAAGGGGAAAACCCCTTAAGGGACACCGTGCCCGCCAACCCCGACTTCGACGACCTTCTCGCCACCGCGCACGCCCTCGCCGACCAGGCTGGCGCGGTCATATTGCCGCATTTCCGGACAGGCCTCGCGATTGACCACAAAGGGGGCGCCCTGTTCGATCCGGTCACCGCTGCCGACCTCGCCGCCGAGACCGCCATCAGGTCGGCGCTTGCCGCCACCCACCCAGCCCACGGCATCGTCGGCGAGGAGTTCGGAGCGACGGCTCCCGACGCCGACTATTGTTGGATCATCGATCCTATCGACGGCACGCGCGCCTTCATCGTCGGCCAGCCGCTGTGGGGCACGCTGATCGGACTGGTGCGAAACGGCGTGCCCCTGCTCGGGCTCATGAACCAGCCCTTCACCGGCGAGCGCTATTGGAGCGGGGAGCGGCAAAGCTATTTCCGCCATTCGAGCGGCATCGAGCAGACCATCCGCACCCGCCCCTGCCGGACTCTGAGCGATGCGCTGCTCACCGCTTCGAGCCCAGACCTGTTCGAGAGCGAGGAAGAGCAGGCGAGCTTCGCACGCGTCGCGAGCGCCGTGCGCCTCAGGCGCTTCGGCGGCGACTGCTACAATTACTGCCTGCTCGCTCTTGGCCAGATCGACCTCGTGGTCGAGGCAGGACTCAAGGATTTCGACATCCTGCCGCTGATCCCGATCATCGAGCGCTCAGGCGGCGTGGTCTCGACCTGGGAGGGCGGCGACCCGCGCCGAGGCGGCCGCATCCTCGCCGCCGGCGATCCGCGCCTGCACGAGCAGGCGGTGAAAATCCTCACTCAGTAAAACATGAATCGTCATGCCCGGACCCTCGGGTCGTGGCCCGAGGGCAGGCTTTGATCCGGGCATCCATGCCCAAAGCCCCGGCAATGACGTGTCCGGGTGGTCACGCGACGATGGGCTCGCCGAGCTTGCTCGCGACCGCGCTCGGCACGAAGGCATCGAACGCCGCCCAGAACTGCTCGCGGATCAGGTCGCGCTCCTGCAGGATCTCGTGGCGCGATCCTCTGAGCAGGATTTGCGCGCCTACTTTCAGCCGATCGGCGAACGACTCGGTTGCCTTGCTCGACACGATGCGGTCGTCGCCGGCGGCAAGCATCAGCACCGGCACGCGGAGCCGGTCCGGGAAACGGTCGCTGTTGACCGCGGCCATGGCCGAAAGCGCGCCCCGCACCCAGCCGAGGGTCGGCGGTCCAACCGCAAGTGCCGGAGCCGCGTTGGCCACCGACAGATTGCGCAGGAAGCGCTCATGGTCGCCGGTCAGCGGATTGCCCTCGAAGGTCTGATTGGCGACATATTCCTTCATGCCGCCAGGCACCGCGAGCCTGCCCAGTCCGCACAACGACAGCCCGGTGGCGATCCCCGACACCGCGGCCGGCGGCATCGGCAGGCCGGCGATCTCGAGCATCGGCGCCGTCAGCACCATGCGCGAGAACCAGCACCCCCGCATGGTCGCGGCCTTGAGCAGCACGGTCCCCCCCATGGAATGAGCAAGCGCGTAATAAGGCGGCGGACAATCTGGCAACGCCACCTCGTTCATGAAGCGCGCGACGTCGTCCTCGTAGTCGCTGAAGCTCTTGACGTGGCCTTTGAGAGAGTTCCTGAGCAGCCGCCCCGATCCGCCCTGCCCGCGCCAATCGAGCACCGCCACGGCAAAGCCCCTGCGCCTGAGCTCGCCCACCACCTCGAAATATTTTTCGATGAACTCGCTGCGTCCGGGAAAGATGCAGACCGTGCCGTGCCGCTCCTTGAGCGCCGAGCGCCAGCGCGCAAAGCGTAACGGCACGCCGCCTTTGCCCTTCAAGAATCCGACCGAGACGCCGAGCGGGATCGGGTTCTTCGGAGTTGCGACCAGGTCCATGACGTTGAAAATCCCCTTTTTTCAGCGTCTTGGCAAACCGGTTTTATTGTTGTGAATCATGCCATTACCCACCCTTGACGGTGTAGGCACCGCTTCCCATATCTCTGGCCGCGCAAGGCCTCAAGGCGTGCGCGAATTCGACACGCCCGGCTCAAAGCAATGAGCGGGCATCAACATATCGCTTCTCAAGGAGGATGTGACATGAGGCACTTTGATCTTACCCCGCTTTATCGCTCAACCATCGGCTTCGACCGCCTCGGCTCGTTGCTCGATACGCTCGGCGCCTTCGAGGGCGACACTCCGAGCTACCCGCCCTACAACATCGAGCGCGTCGGCGAGAACGAGTATCGCATCAGCATGGCGGTCGCCGGCTTCGGCGACAAGGACCTCGCCATCGAGGTGAAAGAGAACACGCTCTCGATTCGTGGCGAGAAACAGGCTGAGGTCGGAGAGACCACCTTCCTGCATCGCGGCATTGCCGGCCGCAGCTTCGAGCGCAGGTTTCAGCTTGCCGACCACGTGGTGGTGAAGGGCGCCAGCCTCGAGAATGGCTTGCTGCATGTCGACCTCGTGCGCGAGCTGCCCGAGGCGATGAAGCCGCGCACCATTCCGATCGAGACCAAAAGCGACAAGCCCAGGGTCATCGACAGCAAGGCTGCCTAAGCGCTCCGCTTCCCAAGAATCGTCATGCCCGGACTCGATCCGGGCATCCACTCCGTTCCGACCGAGCGAGCCTGAGCACGAATGGAATGGATTGCCGGGTCAAGCCCGGCAATGACGAGTTCAGTTGGGCCAGTCGCTTCGCAGGGCGCCTTCGCCAAATCGAGGGCGCCCTTTTTCACGCCGTGGCGGAATTGCTCGGCCTTCAGGGCCCGTGACATAGCCTGGCAAGCTTAATCCCGCTTGTGCGGTCATCGGAAATCTGTCATTTTGAGGACGAATAGGACAGGCTTGCTGACCTTTGTGGCTGAAGCATCAGCCGGAAGCTCCAGGCTGGCGCGCGGGTCCCGGAGTCCATTCCCGTCCTTAACGCCATGGTGTTTGCGACGAGGCTAGGTTCGCGAAAGCGGGCTTGCGCGTTGTTCTTGACCTGAATTGGCCTATGCTCTTTTGGAGACAAACTGCGCTTGAGCAGGTTTGCGTGCGATGCCAGTAATTGATCAAGGTTCAAATCGCGAGTTCACGGGGCCCGCATCGCCGCCCCCAGCGCAAGGACTCTACGATCCGAAGAGAGAGCACGATGCCTGCGGCGTCGGCTTCGTCGCCGATCTGAAGGCGCGGCCGAGCCACAGAATCGTCGAGCAAGGTCTCCAGATCCTCGAGAATCTGACCCATCGCGGCGCCGTCGGCGCCGACCCGCTTGCCGGCGACGGCGCGGGCATCCTCGTGCAGATTCCCCATGAGTTTCTCAAAGTGGTCACCGGGCCGCTGCGCATTTCGCTGCCTGAGCCTGGCCATTACGGCGTCGGCTACATGTTCATGCCGCGCAACGAGGCTCAGCGCATCTATTGCCAGTCGGTGGTTGAGCGCGTGGTCGAGGCCGAGGGCTTGCAGCTCCTTGGCTGGCGGAACGTGCCCACCGACAATTCCTGCCTCAGCGCCCCGGTGATCGAGACCGAGCCGCAACACCGTCAGGTGTTCATCGGCCGCGGCAAGACGATCAAGGACGAGGCGAGTCTCGAGCGCAGGCTCTACATCCTGCGCAAGGTGATCTCCAACACCATCAACGGCGATACCGGCGGCCGCGACATCGGCTTCTACACCGTGTCGCTCTCCTGCCGCACGCTCGTCTACAAGGGCATGTTCCTCGCCTATCAGCTCGGTGCCTACTATCTCGACCTGCACCATCCGAAATTCGCTTCCGCCCTCGCACTGGTGCATCAGCGCTTCTCGACCAACACCTTCCCGTCGTGGAAGCTCGCCCATCCCTACCGCATGGTCGCCCATAACGGCGAGATCAACACGCTGCGCGGCAATCTCAACTGGATGGCGGCGCGCCAGGCGAGCGTCTCCTCGCCGCTGTTCGGCAAAGACATCGCCAAGCTCTGGCCGATCTCCTATGAGGGCCAGTCGGACACCGCCTGTTTCGACAATGCGCTCGAATTCCTGGTGCAAGGCGGCTACTCACTCGCCCACGCTGCCATGATGCTGATCCCCGAGGCCTGGGCCGGCAATCCGCTGATGGATGGCAAGCGCCGCGCCTTCTACGAATATCACGCCTGCCTGATGGAGCCCTGGGACGGCCCTGCCGCCATGGCCTTCACCGACGGGCGGCAGATCGGGGCCACGCTCGACCGCAACGGCTTGCGCCCCGCCCGCTATTTCGTGACCGACGACGGTCTCGTGGTCATGGCCTCGGAGACCGGGGTGCTGCCCTTCCCCGAGAAGAACATCGTGCAGAAATGGCGGCTCCAGCCGGGCAAGATGCTGCTCATCGATCTCGCCAAAGGCCGCATCGTCTCCGACGAGGAGATCAAGGCCGAGCTCGCGGGAGCCCATCCCTATCAACAATGGCTCGATCGCACCCAGATCCGCGTGCATGAGCTGCCGGGTTCCTCTTCGCCGCAGCCCCGAACCAATGTGAGCCTGCTCGATCGCCAGCAGGCCTTCGGCTACACCCAAGAGAGCACCAAGTTCCTGATGGCGCCGATGGCGCAAGTGGGCCAGGAGGCGGTTGGCTCCATGGGCACCGACACGCCGCTCTCGGCGCTGTCCGACCGGCCGAAGCTGCTGCACACCTATTTCAAGCAGAACTTCGCGCAAGTGACCAATCCTCCGATCGACTCGATCCGCGAGGAGCTGGTCATGTCGCTCGTGACCTTCATCGGGCCGCGGCCGAACCTACTCGACCTCGAAGGCACCTCGAGGCAGAAGCGGCTCGAATCGGCCCATCCGATTCTCACCAACGAGAACCTGGAGCGCATTCGCGGCATCGGCGACGTCGCCGACAATCAGTTCCGCACCGCCACGCTCGACATCACCTACGGCGCCGACCGAGGCGCAGCCGGCATGGGCGAAGCGCTCGACACGTTGTGCAAGCGCGCCGAGGCCGCCGTGCGCGAGGGCGAGAACATCATCATCCTCTCCGACCGGGCGGCCGGCCCCGAGCGCATCCCGATCCCCTCGCTGCTCGCCACCAGCGCCGTGCACCATCATCTGATCCGCTGCGGGCTTCGCACCTCGGTTGGTCTCGTGGTGGAGACCGGCGAGGCGCACGAGGTGCACCAGTTCGCAACGCTTGCAGGCTACGGCGCCGAGGCGATCAATCCCTACCTCGCCTTCGAGACGCTCGAGGCCATGCTGCCTGAGATCGACGAGGAGCTGACCGCGGAAGAGGCGGTCAAGCGCTACATCAAGGCGGTCGACAAGGGCCTGCTCAAGGTGATGTCCAAGATGGGCATCTCCACCTATCAGTCCTATTGCGGTGCGCAGATCTTCGACGCCGTGGGATTGCGCTCCGAATTCGTCGCCAAATATTTCACCGGCACCAACAGCCAGGTTGAAGGCGTGGGACTCGAGGAAATCGCGCGCGAGACGGTCGAGCGCCACAGGCTCGCCTTTTCCGACGCGCCGGTATTGCGCGATGCGCTCGAGGTCGGCGGCGAATACGCCTTCCGCATTCGCGGCGAGGCGCATATGTGGCGCCCGAGCGTGGTCGCCGATCTGCAACATGCCGTGCGCGGCGCGCTGCCGGAGAAATACCGGTCCTACGCCAAGCAGATCAACGAGCAGTCCGAACAGCTTTTGACGTTGCGCGGCATGTTCCGCATCAAGACCGCCGAGGAGATGGGCCGCAAGCCGGTGCCCCTTGAGGAAGTCGAACCGGCAAAGGAGATCGTCAAGCGCTTCTCGACCGGCGCCATGTCGTTCGGCTCGATCAGCCGCGAGGCCCACACCACGCTCGCCATCGCCATGAACCGCATCGGCGGCAAGTCCAACACCGGCGAAGGCGGCGAGGAATCCGACCGCTACAAGACGCTGCCGAACGGCGACTCGATGCGCTCGAAGATCAAGCAGGTGGCCTCAGGCCGCTTCGGCGTGACCACCGAATATTTGATGAGCGCCGACATGATGCAGATCAAGATCGCCCAAGGCGCCAAGCCCGGCGAAGGCGGTCAGCTCCCCGGCCACAAGGTCGACGCCACGATCGCCAAGGTGCGCCATTCGACGCCGGGGGTGGGCCTGATCTCGCCGCCGCCGCATCACGACATCTATTCGATCGAGGATCTGGCGCAGCTCATCTACGATTTGAAGAACGTCAACCCCGCCGCCGACGTCAGCGTCAAGCTGGTGAGCGAGGTTGGCGTCGGCACGGTCGCCGCCGGCGTCGCCAAGGCGCGCTCGGACCACGTCACCATCGCCGGCTTCGAAGGCGGCACCGGCGCTTCGCCGCTCACCTCGATCAAGCATGCCGGCTCCCCCTGGGAGATCGGCCTTGCCGAAACGCAGCAAACCCTGGTGCTCAACCGCTTGCGCGGCCGCATCTCGGTGCAGGTCGACGGCGGCATCCGCACTGGGCGCGACGTCGTGGTCGGAGCCCTGATCGGCGCCGATGAGTTCGGCTTCGCCACCGCGCCCTTGATCGCCGCCGGCTGCATCTACATGCGCAAATGCCATCTCAACACCTGCCCGGTCGGCGTCGCCACCCAGGACCCGGTGTTGCGCGCACGCTTCCAGGGCAAGCCCGAGCACGTGATCAATTTCTTCTTCTTTGTCGCCGAGGAAGTGCGGGAATATATGGCTGCGCTCGGCTTCCGCAGCTTCGCCGAGATGATCGGCCAGACCGAGATTCTGGATAAGAGCGAGGCCATTGACCATTGGAAGGCGAAGGGGCTCGACTTCGCCCGCCTGTTCCATAGGCCGGAAGTGCCGAAAGAGGTCGCGATCTATAATTCCGAGCGCCAGGACCATCACCTCGACAAGGTGCTCGACCGCAAGCTGATCGAGCTTTCCGCCGCCGCCATCGAGGAAAAGAAGCCGGTCAAGATCGAGCTGCCGATCAGGAACACCGACCGCACCACCGGCGCCATGCTGTCGGGCGCCATCGCCAAGATTCATGGCCATGTGGGCCTGCCCGAGGACACCATCTGGGTGAGC
>NZ_JBOHJB010000105.1:0-8263 GCF_050728395.1 Methyloceanibacter sp. | reverse complement strand
GCCGGAGCAGATTGGCGGGCGGCTTGCCGTGACCCCTGACGGCTACCTCTTCCTCTCCCTTGGCGACCGGTGGAGCGGCGATCCGGCACAGGACCTTTCCAATGACGATGGGAAGATCATCCGCATTCGCACCGACGGCTCGATCCCTGAGAGCAATCCCTTCAGATGGCGGGTCGGCGCGCGGCCCGAGATTTGGAGCTACGGCCATCGCAATCCGCAGGGGCTCGCCTACGATGCAACGCGTGGCGAGCTATGGTCCGACGAGCATGGCCCGCAAGGCGGCGACGAGCTCAATCTCGTTCTCCACGGCCGCAACTATGGCTGGCCGCTTATCGGCTACGGTGTCGATTATTCCGGACGCCCAATAGGCAACGGCCTTGCCGCCAGCCCGGGACTGGAGCAGCCGGTGCATTATTGGGTGCCGGTTTCCATCGCTCCCTCGGGGCTTGCGCTCGAGCCTGATCCTGCCAACCGGATCGTCTGGATCAGCACCCTCGCCGCGGAAACCCTGGTCCGGCTGACGTTCGGCGACGGCTGCACGGTGAGCGAAGAGCACTTTCTCGAGCACGGGCTGGGACGCTTGCGCGACGTGCGCATCGACCCGAGCGGCGTCCTCTATGTGCTGACCGACGGGCCCGAGGGGATGTTGTACCGGCTGAACCGCGGGACGGGCGAGGAGGACAAAGAGAAGACCCACCTGTAGCGGAGAGGGTCAGCGCGACAGCCGCTTTGCGGCAAGCTCGGCGAGATAGGACTGAAAGCGCTCCTCCTTGTGCTCGCCAAGCTCGCGCAGATAGGTCCAAGCGTAGAGGCCGGTGTCGTGACCGTCGTCGAACACGATGCGCGCGGCATAGTTGCCGACCGGCTCGAGGCGCAGGATGCGCACCGCCTTCTTGCCTGGCACGGTGACGCGCTCCTCCGGGCTGTGACCCTGCACCTCGGCGCTTGGGCTCATCACGCGCAAGAGCTCGGCGGGGAGCGCAAAGCTCGCGCCGTCGTCGAAGGCGACGGTGAGCAGGCGCCGGTCCTTGTCGACCTTGAGCTCCGTCGGCCAGGGATCGCTCTTTGCCATCTTTGCCGCCTAACCGAGGTCTATCTCGCCTTCGACCATGTGGCGCAAGCCGGTGCCTTCCGCGGTCAGCACCATCCGGACCTTGAGCACCCCCTTGCCGCCGAGGCCCTCCTCGCGCACCACCCGCTCGATCGCCTGCTGGGAGGTGACGCCGACCTCTTTCAGGAACTTCCGCATCGACATGTTGAAACGGTGCTCGTCCATGGTCCAGTCTCCTTGAGCGGCCGGCCCTGTTATGTAAAGGATCAATCGCCATATTTACGGTTGATTGACAAGCGCGGTGACGCCGGATACGAGGCCAGCCACGAAACGGAAGACGGTGAAAATGCCGCGGAAAAGCACGGTCAAGCGCCGCGATCGCCTCGCCATCTCGTTGCAGGATGCACATTTCCGGAAGCGCGTGGTAAAGAGCGGCAGGCTCTATAACCGCAAGGCCAAGCTGCCGGCCGAGGATGAGGCCTGAGCGATGCTGAAGACGATGCAACCGATGATCGACCCGTTCGGCAGGCGCATCACCTATTTGCGCGTCTCGGTCACCGACCGCTGCGATTTCCGCTGCGTCTATTGCATGGCCGAGGCCATGACTTTTCTGCCGCGCAAGGAGCTGCTCACGCTTGAGGAGATCGACCGGCTGACATCCGCCTTCATCGCCAAGGGCGTGCGCAAGGTCCGGCTCACCGGGGGCGAGCCGCTGGTGCGCAAGAATCTCATGTGGCTGATCAAGTCGCTGTCGCGCCATCTCGGCGCAGGCCTCGACGAGCTTACGTTGACCACCAACGGCAGCCAGCTCGCCCGCTACGCCGAATGCCTCGCCGACTGCGGCATCGCCCGCATCAATGTCTCCCTCGACACGCTCGACCCGGCGAAGTTCAAGACGATCACCCGCTGGGGCGACTTCGCACAAGTGATGGCCGGCATTGACGCGGCCGACCGCGCCGGCATCAAGATCAAGATCAACACGGTTGCGCTCCGCGGCGTGAACGAGGACGAGATCGAGGCGCTGTTGCGCTTTGCCCATGCAAGGGGTTTCGACCTCACTCTGATCGAGACCATGCCCATGGGCGAGACCGGTGCCGACCGCACCGAGCAATATCTGCCTCTTAGCCTCGTGCGAGCGCGGCTTCAGGATCGCTTCACCCTCGAGGAGAGCCCGTATCGCTCCGGCGGTCCCGCTCGCTACGTGCAGGTGGGCGAGACCGGGGGCAGGCTCGGTTTCATCACGCCGCTTACCCATAATTTCTGTGAGGCGTGCAATCGCGTGCGGGTGACCTGCACCGGGACACTTTATATGTGCCTCGGCCAGGAGGACGCCGCCGATCTCAGGGCGCCGCTCAGAGCAAGCGAATCCGACCATCTGCTCAACGCGGCTATCGATGCGGCGATCGCGGCCAAGCCCAAGGGCCATGACTTCGTCATCGAAAGAGGCGGCAAGCCGGCGCTCTCCCGCACCATGTCGACGACGGGCGGCTAGACCTTCGGCGCCCGCCCAAAGGTTAACGCGCATCCCCGCTCTTTTCCCCGACATCGCTGAGCCGGGCAGCCCTTGTTCATGGGTTTGTTAAGTACGCCGCTTACGCCGTTCTTAACCGCCGACGCCTAGTTTCCTTGCACGTACACTGACGGAACCGGCCGCTTAATGTCCGCCTTGGCGTCGCTTAAAAGAAATTGGCTGTTGGCGGCATTGGTGCTGCTTTGCGCGCTGACCGTGTTGGCCGCCTTCGTGGCACCGAGCGAGATCGGCAAGATGGAGCTCGAGCTCGAGGCCTCGACGGCGGCCACGCGCATCGGCGCCGAGTTGAACGGGGAACGCGGCACCCTGATCGATGCATTCGCACGGCCGGCTCTCGCACCGCATTTGAGCCGCATCTTCGACAAGCTCGGATATGAGCACCGCGTGCTTCGCTACGAGCTCTACGACCACGCCGGTAACCTCAGCTTCGCGAGCGGCCACGCTGAACTGACATTCGATCCGAACGTGGACGGCGCTCCTCGCGGGCTCCCAAGTACAGAACCCACCGTGACGCTTCACAACCGCTCGAACGCCGCCGTGTCGCATTTCGCGGTGCTCGCCATTCCAGCTCACATGAGCGGCCAGCCTAACGGGACGCTGCTCGTCTATCTCGACCAGAGCGAGCAGGCGAATGCGCTCTCCCGCTATTTCGGCCTGATCACTGCCGTGACCATGCTGCTGCTCGGCGCCGGGGTCGCCACGCCGATCGCGCTTGCCTGGACGCGCAACCGCCAACGGCGCGAGGCCGAGGAACGGCTGCGTTATTTCGAAACGCATGACCCCCTCACCGGACTGTCCAACCGCAAGGCGTTCGACGACCTTTTGAGCAACGCGATGGCGACCATGCAGCGCAACCGGACGCATATCGCCGTGCTGTGCCTCGACGTGGACAAGTTCCATGAGATCAACGATGCGGTTGACCTTGCCACCGGCGACGCCGTGTTGCGCGAGGTCGGCAACCGGGTCAGGTCGGCGCTGCGCACCGGCGACTTCGTGGCGCGGCGTTCGAGCGACGAATTTGCCGTGGCCGTGGTCGATATCGACAATCTCGGCGAGGTCGTGGCCTTCATGGAGCGCCTGGCCGAGGCGCTGCGCCTTCCCGTTCGCATTGCCGACAAGGAGTTCATGTGCACCATGAGCGCCGGTATTGCGCTCGCCCCGAATGACGGCGACACCGCGCCGGAACTGCTGCGGCACGCCGACATTGCCCTTGCCCGCGCCAAGGCCGAGGGCGGTCAGCGCATGCGCTTCTTCGAGGAAAGCATGGACAAGGCCCTGCAGCGGAGACGCACCGTCGCGCACGACCTGCGGCTCGCTCTCCGCCGCGAGGAATTCGAGGTCGTCTATCAATCGCAATTCAATCTCGTCACCGGCGAGCAGACCGGAGTCGAAGCGCTGGTGCGCTGGCATCATCCGGTGCATGGCAAAGTGGCGCCGACCCACTTCATCTCGGTGGCGGAGGAAACCGGCTTGATCGTGCCGCTCGGCGAATGGGTGCTGCGCCGCGCTTGCAGCGATGCCGTCACCTGGAGCAAGCCTTTGACGGTGGCGGTCAATCTTTCGCCGGCGCAATTTCGCGGCGCCGATGTGGCCGAGACCGTCGCCCATGTCTTGCGCGAGACGGGGCTTCCGCCCGAGCGGCTAGAGCTTGAGATCACCGAGAGCCTGCTCATCAACGATACCGAAGAGGTGTTCGGCAAGCTCAACCGTCTGCGCCAGCTCGGGGTCAAGATCGTCATGGACGATTTCGGCACCGGTTATTCGAGCTTCAGCTATCTCGCGCGTTTCGCTTTCGACAAGATCAAGATCGACCGGGAGTTCGTGCGCAACATGCCGCGTGTCCCGGCGATGCAGGCGATCGTCAAGACCATCATTGCGCTTGGCAAGTCCCTCGGCGTGACCGTGACCGCGGAAGGTGTCGAGTCGGAAGAGCAGGCGGCCATGCTGCGCGATTTCGGCTGCCCGCAGGCGCAAGGATTTCTCTACGGCCAGCCAGGGGCCCCGGACGCCACGGACAAAGGGGCAAAGGTGACGCAGCTGAAGCCGAGACCAAGCGCAGCTTGACGCTCCGCTGATCGGGTCTTCACCGCTGGGTGGTAGATTGCGTGGTGGTTCGTGCCGGTGCGACCTTCGTCGCGTTGCCTGCGGGCGGACGGGAGGCGTTGGCAGGCGAGCGGAAGGCGTTATCGAACAGCGACAGGATGCCCTGGTTCGCCGGCGTTTGCGGCCTCGTTCTCACCACGCGGCGGGTCTGCGGACTTGCCCGTTTGGCCGTCGCGATCGGCCGCTTCTTCGTGGCCGCAGGCTCGGCCTTGGAGAGAGCTTTGACTTTCGGCAAGGCGCGCGGCTCCGGCTCCTTGGCGGGACGGGCGACCGTTGCCGGTGAGGCCGGTGCCGGTGTTTCGGCCTTAGGCTCAATGCGGGCAACCTCCGGGGCGCTCGGCCGTTCGGCCGTGGCGGGGCTCTCCCCTGGGCTCTTCGCTTCAGGTGGCGCGGGCTCGGCGCGAACGACCTCAGGCTGGGCGCTCGGCATCTCGTCGACGGGCGAAGCGGCAGGTGCGTCCGGTGCCTCGGTGTCGGCGTGGCTGTCGTCGCCGAGGCTCTTCGCTTCCACTGGCTGAGGCGACGGCGTCGCCACCGCTTCAGGTTCAGGCGGCAGCGCCTTGACCTCGGTTGGTGCGGATGCCTCGGGCGAAACCTGCTGCGGCGTAGCGTCCGGCACGGCTTCGATCGGGCTTGCTTCCGGTTTGGCGGGTTCCACCGTTCGATCCGGAGCCTCTGCGGGGGCAGCCTCGACAGGGCTTGGCTCGGCAACGGAGGGGGCAGGCGCGCCATCTGGTCTGACCGGTTCGGGAGCGGCCTCGATATCGGGCGCCGATGGAGCGGGCTCGCTCGGCGTGGGTTCGCTCGGCGCGGGCTCAGGCGCAGGCGTCTCTTTCACCATGGGAAGCGCCGAGGTCGTCGCCGGGTCGGACTCCGGTTTCACCGCGGCGCGCGGCGCGGACCGAAGCACCTCAACCTCGATGGCCGGCGGCGCGTTGCTGCCAGGCCCCGGCAAGGTAATCAGCATCGGGAGCATGGCCGCAACACAGAGTCCGTGCACGGCTCCGGCGCCAAGCACGCAGAGTGGGAGAGTAATCGAGCGTCTGTCAGTCAAGGGGCGCAGCTTCAGGGGCGCCGCCGCACTTTCGCCCCAACACCCTCGCTTAACTGAGTCGGCGCCTCACGCCAACAGTTTAGCCTTCCATCACAATGCGGGGCGCGGCGCGCGCTTCGCCCTTGTGACGTTCAAGCTCTGACCACGCGGCGTTTGCAATGGCGCGATAGGCCTCGGCTGCGGGCGACGTGGGATCGCTCGCCACCACCGGCTTGCCGGCATCCGAGGTCTCGCGAATGGCAACCGTCAGCGGCACCTCGCCGAGGAAGGGGACGCCGAGCCGCTTCGCTTCCGACTGAGCGCCGCCATGGGCGAAGATGTCGGTCGGCGCTCCGCAATGAGGACAGATGAAGGTGCTCATATTCTCGACGATACCGAGCACCGGCACATTCACCTTGCGGAACATGTTCAACCCTTTGCGCGCGTCGATCAGGGCAAGGTCCTGCGGGGTGGAGACGATGATGGCGCCGGCAAGCGGCACCTGTTGCGCCATGGTGAGCTGCGCGTCGCCGGTGCCTGGAGGCATGTCGACGACGAGCACATCGAGCTCGCCCCAGGCCACGTCCTTCAGCATCTGCGAGAGCGCCGACATGACCATGGGTCCGCGCCAGATCATCGGCGTCTCCTCATCGACGAGGAAACCCATGGACATGACCTTGAGCCCATAGGCCTGCATCGGCACAAGCTTGTCACCGTCGAGCTGCTGCGGCCTTCCCTTGATGCCGAGGAGCCGCGGCATGGACGGACCGTAAATGTCGGCATCGAGCACGCCGACCTTGAGGCCGCTTGCTTGCAGGCCAAGCGCAATATTCACCGCCGTGGTCGATTTGCCTACGCCGCCCTTGCCAGAGGCGACGGCGATGATGTTGCCGACGCCGGGGATGGCGCCGGTGCGGTGGCGGGCAGCCTGCGCCGCGCCGCGGGCGACAGGCGATCCCGGAGGAGGCGCTCTCCTGGCATCAGCGCCGTTGCCGCCAGGCTGAGGCGACCCAGCCTTGAGGTCGGCGGTGAGGGTGACGGCGACGGCCTCCACTCCCGGCACATCCTTCACCGCCTGCTCGGCGGCCTGCCGCAACGCCTCGAGCTCCGAGGCCCGGGCAGGATCGACGGAAATGGCGAAATAGACCTTGCCGCCGCGAATAACGACTTCGGAGACGAGCCCGAGCGAGACGATGTCGTCGCTGAGGTTCGGCCCTTTGACGTGCTTCAGCGCGTCGAGCACGCGCTCTTTGAGGATGGGTTCCGACATGCTGCTCTATGTATCCTCGACTGCGCGGAACACCAACAGTCTTGTGCCGCGGCGTGCTTGCCCGGAATGCAGGCTTAAGGAACCCAGCAGCCGGCACCGGCGCAGGATTTTAGCCTGTCGTGGAGGCCCCGCAGCATCGCCGCATCGCCGGCATAGCCCGGATCCTTGACCTTGTTGTCGAGCTCGTTGGGATCGGCCATGAGGTCGTACAGCTCTTCAAAGCCGTCTTCGTGACGCACGTATATCCGTGTCGCCGTGCGCACCGCCGCGTAGCGTTTGTCGGACTTGCTCACGCCATTGCCACCCTCCACCAGGATGGCACTCCGCCAAGGCGCTTTGGCATCATGGAGAATGGGCAGCAAGGAGCGGCCGTCGGGAGCGATGCCGGGCTTTAGGGCCGCAACCTCCTGGATGGTGGCGGCCACGTCGAGATTGTTGACGAGCTGACCGCGGGTCTCGTTGGGAGGGATGCCGGGCCCCTTGACCACCAGAGGCACCCTGATCGACGGCTCGTAGACCGAGTTCTTGCCGAACAGGCGGTGATCGCCATACACGTATCCATTGTCGGACGTGTAGATGATCACGGTGTTGTCGAGCTTGCCGGCGGTTTTGAGCGCGTCCTCGACGCTGCCCAGAAGATCATCGACCGACCGCAGCGACTGCAGCTCGGCGCGATAGCTCTCCTCGATCTGAGCCTTTGCGGCGTCGTTCAGGCGCGGCGACCTCGCCACCAACGGCGGCTTGTCGCTGACATCCTCCTCATCGTAGGCGGGCGTTTTGGGAAGCTTGGCATCGGCGAAAGCGTTGGCATAGGCAGGCGAGGCTATTGCCGGTTCCTTTTGCCCTTCCTCGCCTTGCCCGTGGGGAGCCTTGGTCGCGATCAGCATGAAGAAGGGTGCGGCCGAGCCCGCTTGATCCTTGATGAAGCGTGCGGCCCGATCCTTCAGCACGTCGGTCGAATAGTCGGCTGGAGCGTGACCGAAGTCGAGAAGCTTGCCATTCTCGTTGATCGTGTAGTCGTAGTAGCGGACCTTGGTGAAGGCGTACCAAAGATCCCAGCCTTGAGGCACCCAGTGTTGCTTGTCCGGGGTGCCTAGTCCGAACCAGCCATTGAGGGCATTCGACCAATAGGCGGCGCTCGCAAGGCGCGGCAGCTTGCCGGCGCCATAGCCGTTCTCATATTTGCCGATGAGCGCCGTAGTGTAGCCCGCCGCCTTCAGCCACACCGGCAAATCGTTCGCTTCCTCCTGCTTGAAGGTCTCCCAGCCGCCGCCT
>NZ_JBOHJB010000104.1:0-8917 GCF_050728395.1 Methyloceanibacter sp. | reverse complement strand
CCGGTGGATCGACAAGTACACCGAGGATTTTCAGCGCATGCGTTGGGTGTTGTGGGGATGCTTGATCGGGCTCCCTGCCTTTCTCGTCGCCGAGCTCGCCTCGAGCACCACGATCTTCGAGACCGGGTGGGAGAACTTCACGCCATCGGAGGATGTCGTCGGTTTGCTTTATCTCGTGAACGGCATCCTCTGCCTGTTCGTGTTCGAGGCGGTGCGGCGGGAGCGTGTGGTGAGCGTGTCGATCCCGCTCCGCCGTGTCACCATTCTTGGCCTCACCTTGAGCATTCCGGCGCTGCTGCTGCATCACGAGGTTGAATTCATGCAGGAGCATCTCGCAATCCCGAACTGGGCGTGGATCGTGATCGGGGCCGGCGCGCTTTATCTCATCAGCCGGCTGCATGAGGGCGCGACGCACCTCACTGACCGTTATTTCAACCGCGATCTCGACAAGGCCGAACGGACCATCGCCGCTGCAATCCTCAAGGCGAAAGATTCGTCGGAAGTCGACCGCCTGCTGGCCGAGCAGCCCTTCCGTCATCTCAAGCTGTCGTCGGCCGCCTCCTTCCGCAGCAATGGCGCCGAGTTCACGCGCGACACCGACGGCCATGGCTGGGGCGAGAAGACGGTGCGGAGCCTGTCGCCCGATACGGCGATGCTCGCACCGGTGAGCAAGGGCGTTCCCTTCGCCATCAGCGAGGAGGACAAGAGCGAGCCCGGCCTGCCAGGCGGCTTCAGCCGCCCGGTGCTGGGGGTCCCGGCGTCAAATCCGCTCCGCTGCTTTGCCGTGTCGCTCTATGGGCCGCATGCCTCGGGTGCGGACCTCGATGCCAATGAGTGCGCCATGCTGAGGCGCATCGCCCAGAATGCCGCCGCTGTCTATGCCGAGCTCGAGAACACCGATTTGCGGCGCAAGATCTCGGCGCTTGAGCGTAAGCTGTCCGGAAACGGCTCGACCCGTGCAAAACGCTCCAAACGCGGCCGGTAGCAGGGGGCGGGGGGCGGGGGGCAGACCGGCGGCGGCCTGGCCGTTAAGAGGCCCTTGCCGGGCTTCGAAAGCGCCCTCATTTTTTGTATGGTCGCCGCACCAAGACGAGCGAACAGAAGAGGAGGGTGGAGTGGTTGGCAAGCGACAGAATTGGGACGGCGAGCCTGACCGGCTCAATCCGCTGAGATTTGTGCTGCTGGTCGCGTTCGTTGGCGGGATTGTCGCGCTGATCTGGTGGGCCTATGCCACCGGCCATATCAAGCATGTGGAAACCGTGCCGCCGCCCGTCACCGCGCCCACATCGTCGACCGCGCCCATGTCACAATAGGGTGGGGCGCCCGCGCGAATTTGAAAGCAAGGATCGGAGTGCCGGCAGGCGGGGAGGGGCCTATGTCGTGCACCAACGCACTGATCCTCAAGGAGCTGACCATGACCCGTACCCTCGAAAAGCCTTCAGCCACTTCATCCCGCGATGACGCAAGCTGGGAGGCGGTGGTCGCGCGCGATGCTTCCTTCGAAGGCCGGTTCTACTATTCGGTGGCGACGACCGGCGTCTATTGTCGCCCGGGTTGTGCTGCACGCCTCCCCAAGCGCGCCAATGTGCGCTTCTTCGACACGCGAGACGAGGCGGAGCGGGCGGGCTTCCGCCCCTGCAAGCGCTGCAAGCCTGACCAGCCCCCGCTCGGGGAGTTGCATGCGGCGAAGGTGGCGCAGGCCTGCCGGCTGATCGAGGCGGCGGAGGAGGCGCCGAAGCTCGATGCGCTTGCCGAGATCGTGGCTTTGAGCCCCTATCACTTCCATCGCATCTTCAAGCAGGCGGTCGGCGTCACGCCGAAGGCCTATGCCATCGCGCATCGCAACAAGCGCGTGCGGGCCGAGCTCCCGGCGAGCGACACGGTCACCGCGGCGATCTATGATGCGGGCTTCAATTCCAACGGCCGGTTCTACGCCAACGTATCGGAGGTGCTCGGCATGGCGCCCACCGACTTCCGTGAAGGCGGGGCGGGGCAGGAGATACGGTACGCTATTCCTGAATGCTCGCTCGGCCCGGTCCTGATTGCCGCCAGCGAGAAGGGTGTCTGCGCCATCCTGTTTGGCGACGACCTGGAGGGCCTGCGGCGCGAGCTGCAAGACCAGTTCCCGCGCGCGCACCTGATCGGCGGCGACAAATCCTTCCAAGAGCTTACCGCCAAGGTCGTCGCTTTCGTCGAAGACCCCGCCAAGAATCTCGACCTGCCTTTGGACATAAGAGGCACCGCCTTTCAGCATCGCGTCTGGGACGCGCTCCGCCGCATCCCAGCGGGCTCGACGGCAAGCTACGCCGAGATCGCGGAGAAGATCGGTGCGCCGAAAGCGGTGCGGGCGGTAGCCCGGGCCTGTGCCACAAACCTCATCGCCGTGGCCATCCCTTGCCACCGCGTGGTGCGCAGCGACGGCGGTCTCTCAGGCTACCGGGGTGGCGTTGAGCGGAAACGCGCGCTGCTGGCCAAGGAGGCCAAGACCAAATTCAAATTGGCTCCTTAGCCCTTGCCCTTGGTGCGCGTGTTGCCGTGAGGGGCGTTGCGCTCCAGGAACTCGATCATCAGCCCGGCTACGTCGACTCCGCTCGCCTTCTCCAGCCCCTCGATGCCTGGCGAAGAATTGAGCTCGACCACCAGCGGGCCATGTTTGGAGCGGAGCATGTCCACGCCGCACACATTGAGGCCGAGCGTGCGCGCCGCTCTGACCGCCATGGTCCGCTCCTGCGGGGTGATGCGCACCTTCTCGCCCAAACCGCCGCGATGCAGGTTGGAGCGGAACTCGCCAGGCGGCCCTTGCCGCTTCATCGCCGCCACCACCCGGTCGCCGATGACCAGCGCGCGAATGTCGGTCGAATCCGCCTCTTTGATGAATTGCTGGACGAGAATGTTGACGTTCGCACCGTGAAAGGCCTCGATTACCGACTTCGCCGATTTCACCGTCTCGCCGAGCACCACGCCGATGCCTTGCGTGCCTTCGAGCAGCTTGATCACCACCGGCGCTCCGCCGACGAGATCGATGATGTCCTCGGCCTGCTTCGGATCGTTGGTATAGGCGGTGACCGGCAGCCCGATGCCGCGGCGGGCAAGCAGCTGCAGGCAGCGGAGCTTATCGCGGCTCCGCCCGATGGCGACGGATTCGTTCAAGGGATAGACGCCCATCACCTCGAACTGACGCAGCACGGCAAGGCCATAAATCGTGATCGAGGCGCCGATGCGCGGAATCACCGCGTCGAAATCCTCAAGCCGCCGCTTGCGGTAATAAAGCATCGGCCGGTGCGAAGTGATGTTGATGGAGACACGCAGCGTGTTCAGCACCTCGATGTCATGGCCGCGGGCGCGCGCCGCTTCGCAGATGCGCCGATGGCTGTAGAGATGCGGATTGCGCGCGAGCAACGCGATCTTCATGGGCCTTCCCGTTCTTTGGGGGACTAGGGTTTAGGGCAGCGCCTTGCTTGGCTCAAGCGCCACCCATGCGAGCGACTGCCGCAGCCGCGGCGGCCGGTGGCCGGCAAGGAACGAACGGCCAGGTTCGATCAGCGCACGGCCCTCAAGCGCCGTGCGACCGAGCAGCATGCGGAAGCCCATCTGGTCGCGGTTAGTCAGCGCAAGCTCGATCGGCCAAGCCTCCTTGCCGAGCATCAGGGGGGTCTCGATGATGTAGCGGCGCTCCACCAAGCCGCCGGAATTGCGCACGGCACGCTCGTCGACCGCAGGCGCCTCGCATTTTACCTTCACCGTGCTCGACCGCTGGATGGGATGCACCTCGAAGCGCACCCAGAGCGCTCCGGCGCGGCGGAATGGCTCGATGGCGAAGGCATGGAGCGCGCTGGTCCGGGCGCCGGTGTCGATCTTGGCCTTGATGGCGGCGACGCCGAGATCGGTCAGCCGCACCCATTCGCGCCAGCCTACCCGCAATTTCTCGCCCGCGTTTCCGCGCCGGTCGGTCATGCTGCCAAGGAGCTCATCTGCACCGAGGGGCACTGTAAGGCGCCAAAGGCTGTTCTGCCAATGGGTTCGCTTGCTTCTACGAAGGCGCCGGCTTCACTATAGTCTTTCTCCCGGTTATGGGGCGCGCGAGGGCAAACCATGGGCAAGAAGCAGCACGTGGTGATGCAGGACGACCGCTGGGTGGTGAAGGAAGAGGGCGCGGAAACCCCGGTCGCTACCTTCAGGACCCAAGACCAGGCCTGGGAGAAGGCCAAGGCCATCGCCCGGAGAGAGCGGTCTGAAGCCGTGCTGCACGGCAAGGACGGCCGCATCCGCGAGCGCAACACCTACGGCCACGACCCGCGCGGCACTAAGGGCTGAAGATCAGGGCGATATAGACCACGAACAGCAGGAGATGCACGGTGCCCTGCAGCACGTTGGTACGCGCGCCGCCGAAGGTGAGTGCGCTCACGAACAGGGTCAGCACGAGCAACGCGGCGTCGGTGCGGTCGAGCCCAAGATGCACTTCCTGTCCGGTGATCAGCCCGATGGCGAGCACCGCCGGAATGGTGAGGCCGATGGTGGCGAGCGCCGAGCCGAGACACACATTCACCGCCCGCTGCAGCTGATTGGCGAGCGCCGCGTGAAAGGCGGTCAGCCCCTCGGGCGACAGCACCAGGATGGCTATTAGGATGCCGCCGAGCGGCGCCGGCGCGCCGAGATGCTCGATGCCGAAATCGACGATGACGGCAAGGAAGGTGGACAGCGCCACGACGGGGGCAAGGGTGAGCAGCAGCATCGCCACGTGATACCAGAGCGGCCCGACGCTCCCCGTCTGGTGCGCAACGAGATAGGCCGCGGCCTCCCCCTTGCCGTTGACCGGCTCGGCGAAGAAGGATCTGTGCCGCATGGTCTGGATGGCGAGGAAGACGGCGTAGAAGAGAATGGTGATCGCTGCGAACAGCCCGGCCTGGAAGGGAGCGATGCTTGGGTCTGGCTCGGTCTTGGTGAGGTCCGGCATGATCAGCGAGAACACCGCGAGCGAGGCGATGACCACGAGAAAGGCGCGCGCGCCCTCGAGATTGTATTCCTGCTCCCAATAGCGCAGCGCCCCCATCAGGAGCGCCGTGCCAACCATGCCGTTGAGCACGATCATCAGGGTGGCGAACATGGCGTCGCGGGCAAGCGTCGGGTTGTTCTCGCCATGCAGGATGATCGCCGCCATGAGCGAGACCTCGATGATAATCACCGAGATGGTGAGCGCGAGCGTACCGTAGGGCTCGCCGAGATGCCGCGCGACGGCATCGGCGTGGCGCACCACGCTGAAGGCGCAAGCGAGCATCACTCCGAAGATCCACAGGAACACGAACAGGGTGAGCGGATAATTGTGCAGATCGCCGAACAGGGGTCCCTGGAAGACGTAGACGAGGAGGGTGGTGCCAAGCCCCACAAGGATCGCGGCGAGCGATGAGAGCCTGTGCCGGCGCCCAGGTCCGCCCTCGGCCGAGGGCTCGACCACGATTTCGCGTTGGTTCATGAAAACCCTCTAGCGCCCGCCCAGCGCCGCCAGTCAGAGCATTGTTGCTGGGCGCGGCTGAGGCGAAACCGGCTTGGGCGTCAATTCGCCGCGAGTGCGGTTGCCTCCGGAACGGGCACGACCAATTCCGCACCACTTCCTTTCGCCAGGGGTTATGGCGGCGTTAGGCGCTTTCATGTAAAAGCCCCTCACATGGGTTCCGACGATCAGCGCTGGCACCGGCCGCGCTCCTATCACCACGGCAATCTGAAGGAGGTCTTGCTCGAGGCGGCGCGCAAGCTGATCGAGCAATACGGCCCGGCCGGCTTCAGCCTGACCGAGGCGGCGCGGCTCGCCGGCGTAAGCCCCGCCGCGCCTTACCGGCACTTCCGCGACCGCGAGGCGCTGCTCGCCGAGGTCGCCCGCAACGGCTTCGAACGCTTTGCCGCGCGGCTCGACCTCGCTTGGAACAACGGCATACCGACGCCGCTTTCGGCCTTCGAGAATCTCGGCCGCGCCTACCTCGCCTTCGCACGCGAGGAGCCCGCGAGCTACGCCGTGATGTTCGAAGCTGGGCTCGGTATGAGTGGCGACGATCAGCTCAAGGCGGCCGCCGATCGCGCCTTCGATGTGTTGCAGCGTGCCGCGTCAGCGCTGTGCCGGGCGCTTCCTCCCGAAGAGAGACCTCCGGTTCGGCTGATGAGCCTGCACATCTGGGCGCTGTCCCACGGTGTCGCCGATCTCTTTGTCGAGGCGCGCGCCGGCGTCGCCAAGCTTCCGCTCCCGCCGGAGCAGATCCTCGAATCCGCGATGCTCGTCTATCTGCGCGGCTTGGGGCTCATCCCGCCGGACAGTCACGGGGCGCCGCCTAGCCCTTGAGACTGGCCGCTGCCGATCACATTTTGTGTCGTCTCTTGACTCTGGACAGGGCCGCCCCACCTATGTGAATGTGAATAACATTCACACGGAGGAAGGTTCGCAGGAAATGCAACAGGTAGTGACGACCTTGGACGATTACGGGAAGCCGGCGTGGATCATCGCCGCGGTTCTCGGCTTCATCATCTGGTGGCCTATCGGGCTTGGGCTCCTGGCCTATCTCATCTGGAGTGGTCGCATGGGATGCGGAAACAAGATGCAGTGGAAGCAGCACTTTATGCAGGAGGCGAAACGCTTCGGCGGCGGGTTCGGCGGCTTCGGTCCGCTGCGCACCACCGGCAACGCCGCCTTCGACGCCTATCGCGAAGAGACCTTGCGGCGTTTGGAGGAAGAGGCTGACGAGTTCCAGACCTTCCTCGAGCGTCTGCGCAAGGCGCGCGACAAGGCCGAGTTCGATCAGTTCATGGCCGAGCGCGGGGCAAGCGGTCCGCGGCCGGCGACGACATAAGTTCGCGTAAAGTAAGAGAGGCAATGCGTAAGCGAGGGCGCGGGAGCAATCCCGCGCCCTTTGCTATGTGTGAGGATCTCCAAACCCGCCGCCAGTGGGCGTCTTGATGATGATGGCTTCGCCGGGCTCAAGCATGGTCTGGGCGGAAGCCCCGAGGCGCTCGATCGTTCCATCCCTCCGCCGAACGAAATTCGCGCCGGCCTCGCCGGGCTCGCCGCCACTCGCACCGAAAGGCCGCAAGCGGCGGAAGCCTGAGAGGATGGCGCACTCCATGCGTTCAAGAAACCTGATGACACGAAGTGTCCCGTCGCCGGCGCGCCATCTGCCCTTGCCGCCGGAGCCGCGCCTGATCTCGAAACGCTCGAGCAGAACGGGATAGCGAAGCTCCAGCACCTCGGGATCGGTGAGCCGCGAATTGGTCATATGCGTCTGCACCGCCGGCGCCCCATCGAAGCCGGGGCCTGCCGGCGCGCCTGAGCAGATCGTCTCGTAATACTGGGTGCGCGCGTTGCCGAAGGTGAGATTGTTCATGGTGCCCTGCGCCGAGCCGAGCACCTGAAGCGCGCCATAGAGGCAGTTCACGACGGTCTGGCTCGTCTCGACATTGCCCGCGGCGACGGCGGCGGGGTAACGGGGCGCAAGCATCGATCCGTCCGGCACGACGATCTCGATGTGCCTCAGGCAGCCTGCATTGAGCGGAATGTCGTCATCGACCAGCGTGCGGAAGACATAGAGCACGCAAGCCCGCGTGATAGGCTCTGGCGCATTGAAAGTGTCGGGCTGTTGCGCACTCGTTCCGGTGAAATCGACGATGGCCCTGGCGGCAGCGTGATCGACACTGATCGCCACTTTGATGCGCGCGCCGGTGTCGGTCTCGACCTCGAAACGTGCCGGCTTAAGCGTCTCGATCACCCGCGCCACGCTTGCCGCGGCGTTGTCCTGCACATGGCCCATATAGGCCTGCGCCACGGCAAGCCCGTACTGGCTCACCATCTTGCCGAGCTCCTCCACGCCCTTGGCGTTGGCGGCGGCTTGCGCCTTCAGGTCGGCGATGTTCTGGGCGGGATCGCGGGCCGGGTAGGGGCCCTTGGTGAGCAGCGTCATCACCGCCTCTTCGCGGAAGCGGCCGCCCTCGACCAGCTTGAACGGGTCGATATAGATGCCTTCCTCCTCGATGCGCGTCGCCTTCGGGCTCATCGAGCCGGGGGTGATGCCGCCGATATCGGCGTGGTGTCCGCGCGCGGCAACGAAGAACAGAATCTCGGTATCACCTTCGGCAAAAACCGGCGTGACCACGGTGATATCGGGAAGATGCGTGCCGCCATTATAGGGCGCGTTCAGCATCCATACGTCGCCCGGCTTGAGGCCCCCGCCAACCTCGCGCCGCACGGTCTCGACGCTCCGGTCCATGGAGCCGAGATGCACCGGGATATGGGGCGCATTGGCGACGAGGCGTCCTTCACGATCGAAAATGGCGCAGGAGAAGTCGAGCCGCTCCTTGATGTTGACCGAGCGCGCCGTGTTTTGCAGCGCGTAACCCATCTGCTCGGCGATCGCGGTGAAACGCTTGTTGAACACTTCGAGCAGCACGGGATCGGCGCTGGTGCCGAGCGCGGCGCGCCCCTCGCGTGTACTCGCACGGGTGAGCAGCAAATGGTTTTTCGCCGTGACCTCTGCCTGCCAGTCCGGCTCGACCACCACGGTCTGGTGCGGCTCGATGATCAGGGCAGGTCCCGCGACGCAATGGCCTGGCTCGAGACCTGAACGCAAAAAGACAGGCGCGTCATGCCAAGCGCCACTGGTGAAGAGCCTGGTCATGGTTTGCGGTTCCGGCAGCTCGTCGATCGAGAGCGGCAGGTCTGGCTCGTGCGGATGCTCGCCGCCGCCAAGCGCTTCCACCTCGATCGCCTCGATCTCGATTGGCTTGTCAGGGCTCGTAAAGCCGAAGCGCTGCCGGTGCATCGCCTCGAACGCGGCACGCAGCTCTTTTAATGCCTCCCCTTTGTGGGGAGGCCGACCTGCATCGCCACTAGTGGCATCGCCGGTCGGGTGGGGGGAACCCCCTCTCCCCAGTGGGGAGAGGG
>NZ_JBOHJB010000103.1:0-8930 GCF_050728395.1 Methyloceanibacter sp. | reverse complement strand
GAAGCCGAGCGCGCGGACCGGCAGCTCGGGAAAGCTCCCGTCGACGCATTTGATCTCCTGGAGGCAGAGCACGTCCGGCCGATGTGCGCGCACGAAACGCTCAACCAAGTCGAGCCTCAGCCTGACCGAGTTGATGTTCCATGTCGCGAGGCGAAAACGCATGAGGTGTGCCCCAGAAAGCCCATCTTATACGTGACGCGGGAACCCAACCCGTATCCCAAAATATCAGCCTTTAGACGATGGGGATTCCGATGATCGTTTTATCCAAGCCCTCGTACCGGCGGTTTTTGCTTCTGTGGTGCTCGCCCTGAGGCCAGTGACGGTATTCTGATGTTGCTGACGAGCGCCCAAATGAAGAAGCCCCGCACGGGGGAGAGCGGGGCCTCTTAGGTTCCTTTGGGGGGAACAGGTGATGGGGGGGAATCCACCACCCCCCCTACGTAAGACTTCGGGTGCCGAGTACAAGCCCCACAAACAAGAGAAATTAACGAGCACCCCGGCCAAGCGAACCGGGTTTCCTTGTTAGGGGATCTGAATGGTCAATGTTGTGCGGTTTCGGGCGACACAGGATTAGACCCCGGGCTCCAGCATTGCGGCTAGAGCATCTCTCATTGCCAACTTCGCCTTCGGAAATGCCTCGCTGGCATCGAGGAGGGCAAAGATGGCGTCCTTCAGGGTGCCTTCGCCTAGTACCAAGTTGAACGGATTGCCCTTGGTGTCTCGGAACGCCAGCTGAACCGTTTGTTTATCGCTGCTGATTTTCCAGCCTACGCACTCGCCCACTGTAATGCCCGGTACTGCGTCCATCGCGCCGCTCCCTTAGTTACAACTAAACGCTACCTTAAGGGATTGGGTTTGTGAAAGCACACAATAGGCAAAAGAAAGGCGCCCAACCGCTGCGCGTGGTTGGGCGCCAGAAGCGCGTTTTTTGCGCGCGCGTGCCGGGAGGGAAGCCGGCACGGGCGGACCACATCTTCGGCTAGACGGGGGGCACTACCGATGAAAAGCGATGTGGGCCGCTTCTGAAGCAACAAATATGGGGGTTGCGGACGGATTTCAACAGGCGCGGGGCAAAAAAATTAACGCGGCGTAAATGTTGGACCGCTGAACGTGCCTAAAATATTGATTGGCAAGGAATTTTCAGGCGGCCGCTAACAAATTTGTGAAGCCGCCGAGGGCCCTAAAGGCGTATTCGCACCTGCGAAATCAGCGGAAGGGCTGAAACGACGTGGTCGCGGTAAAGAAGTCGGCCGCGACCTTACGCCCCGGCACCACATCGTTAATGGTTACCGTGGTGGCGAGCCCTTGCGCGTCGCTAATCACCCATTGCCTGAGCTTCATTTCAGGCTCGGTGTCGAAATAGAGCTTGATCTGGCCAGCCGCCTGGCCGCCCCTGTCCTCAAGGGTAATGGCAAGCGAATCGTCGTCGCCCTCGACGCCGACGATGCGCGCGTCGCGGGCGAGGTCGACGCCGTCGCCCAACAGCAGGCGGAACGGCGTAGATTCGAGCGGATATTTCTCGATGGTCTTGAGGCTCGAATCCTCGATGGCAAGAAAATGCCCATCGGCCACGAGACGGAGCGTGCTCGGCGGCGCATAGTCGAACCGGAGCTTGCCGGGCCTTTGCACATAGAAGCGGCCGGTGGTGTGCTTATTGTTCGAGTCGATCTGCTCGAAATTGCCCTGCAGATTGGTGATGCCGTTGAAATAGGCGTTGATGCGCGTAACCGCTGCGTCCTGCTGCTCACCGATCAGGGGCGTCGCCGCCGGTGCTGCCTCCACCGCGGCATCCCAGCCGGCCCCCTCATCGCCGGCGCCCTGATTGATCTCGCCCGGCTCCGGCTCCGCGGCATCGTAGGATGGCTCGGCTTGAGGAACTGTGCCGGTGGTGGGTGGCGTCTTTTGCACGGTCGTGCCGTCTTGGGCGAGCGCCATGCCGGCCGGGACGCAAAAAGCGCATGACAGGCTCAAGAGAAGCCACGCGGTTGTTATGCGCATCGATGAACCCCCCTCGGCTTTTGCGCAATCCCAGCAGCCATCGATAGATGATTCCGCCAAATCTGGTCAACTTCTTGGCGAAGCTAGCACCTTGAGTCGCTAGACTTAATAGGGCGAAATCGCCTCGTTGTCGCCGACCAGGATCTCGCGCTTGCCGGCATGATTGGCGGCGCCGATCAAGCCTTCTTTCTCCATCCTCTCGATCAGGGTCGCAGCGCGATTGTAGCCGATCCCGAGCCGCCGCTGCACGTAACTGGTTGAAACCTTGCGGTCCTTGAGCACCACGGCCACCGCCTGATCGTAGAGCTCGTCGCCCGAGTCGCCGTAGCCTTCGCCCTCCTCGGCATCCTCCTCGTCGTCCCCCGACTCCTCCTCGGTCACCGCCTCGAGATAGTCCGGCACGCCCTGCTTCTTCAGGTGGCGCACGACCTTCTCGACCTCCTCGTCGGCGACGAAGGGACCATGCACGCGCATGATGCGGCCGCCGCCGGCCATGTACAGCATGTCGCCCTGGCCGAGCAGCTGCTCGGCGCCCTGCTCGCCGAGGATGGTGCGGCTGTCGATCTTCGAGGTGACCTGGAAGCTCACCCGCGTCGGGAAGTTCGCCTTGATGGTGCCGGTGATCACGTCTACGCTCGGGCGCTGGGTCGCGGTGATGAGATGAATGCCGGCGGCGCGCGCCATCTGGGCGAGGCGCTGCACCGCGGCTTCGATGTCCTTGCCGGCCACCATCATCAGGTCGGCCATCTCGTCGACGATCACCACGATATAGGGCATGGCGTCGTAATCCATCTCCTCCTGTTCGTAGATGGCGCGGCCGGTGGCGCGGTCGAAGCCGGTCTGCACCGTGCGGGTCAACATCTCGCCCTTGGCGTCGGCTTGCAGGACGCGGTTGTTGTAGCCTTTGATGTCGCGCACCCCCAATTTCGACATGCGCTTGTAGCGCTCCTCCATCTCGCGCACCGTCCATTTGAGCGCTACCACCGCCTTCTTCGGATCGGTGACCACCGGCGCAAGCAGATGCGGGATGCCGTCATAGGCCGACAGCTCGAGCATCTTGGGGTCGATCATGATGAATTTGCACTGGTCGGGAGAGAGCCGGTAGAGCAGGGACAGGATCATGGTGTTGATGCCGACCGACTTGCCCGAGCCGGTGGTGCCGGCGATCAGGAGATGCGGCATGCGGGAGAGATCGACGGTGACCGACTCCCCGCCGATATTCTTGCCGAGCGCAAGCGCCAGCCGCGCGTCGGTGTCCTGAAAGTCCGGAGATTCGAAGAGTTCCCGCAGCATCACGATCTCGCGCCGGTCGTTGGGAAGCTCGATGCCGATGGCGTTGCGCCCGGGCACCACGGCGACGCGGGTGGCGACCGCGCTCATCGAGCGGGCGATGTCGTCGGAGAGCCCGATCACGCGCGAGGACTTGGTTCCCGGCGCCGGCTCAAGCTCGTAGAGGGTGACCACGGGGCCCGGCCGCACATTGGTGATCTCGCCCTTGACGCCGAAATCCTGCAACACGCCTTCGAGCTCGCGCGCATTTTCCTGCAGGACCTCGTCGCTGATGGCGGTTCTCTTGTTCGAGCGCGGCTGCGGCTGCAACAGCTTGAGCGGCGGCGTCTCGTAGGGGGTGTCGCTCTTCTGCCGGCGGCGAAGGCCGGTATGCTTCTTCTCCGCGGTCCGCGTGATGCGATAATTGGGCTCGGTGATGTCGTCGTCGTCCTCCTCGCCCTCCTCATCCTCATCGTCGTCGAGGTCGAACGGCTCAAGATCGAAGCTCGGCTCGATGCGCCCATCGGGGTCCGGCTCGGCCTCCTGGACGATCGCCTTGCGGTCATGGTCCAAGTCGGGCGCCTCGTCGGTCTCGCCGTCAGCCTTTCGCCACCAGAAGCCTCGCTTGATCTTGGCGCCGGTATGCATGGCGACATGCATGGCGGCACCGAGCGAGGCATTCGCCCATTCGCTCGGAAGCTTGCTCCGCGGCGCCCACAAGGCGATCAGCGAGGAAGTGGAGGTGCCGCAGGCGAAGAGGAGCAGCGAGGTGCCGGCGATGAGGAAAGCGAGCCCCGCCACGAAGGATGCCGCGGCGGCCGGCAGCACGCCGATGAACAGCGCACCGGTCATGAACAGATCGCCGAGGATGCCGCCGAGGCCGTTGGGCAGCGGCCAGCTTTTCGGCTGTGGCAGAGCGGAAAGGGCAGCCGCCAGCAAGAGCACGGCGAGCGGCCAGATGAGGAGGCGCGTACGGCGCCGTTCCGGCATCGTGCGCAGAGCGAGGTGCCAGCCCCAGGCTGCGAGCGGCAAGAACAGGATGATGGCGGCAAGCCCTAAGGACTGCATGGCGAGATCGGCGAGGATCGCGCCCCAAGACCCCAGCACGTTGCGCGGTGCTGCTTGCGTCGCGTTGTTGAAGCTCGGGTCGTAGATCGACCAGGTGGCGAGGCTCGCCCATGCCGCGCAAGCGATGGCCACGACGCCAAGGCCGTAGCCGCGAAACATGAGCTGTCTCAGCCCCGACTCGACCGCGCCCGGCAGAAGCCGGCGCCGCTCCTTCTGTCTCCGCTTGGTTGCCATTGCTACCCCAGTGTGGCGACGATGCGTCCCAAAGCCTCGCCCGTGGTCTCAGGCGCGTGCACGAGCGCAACCCTGACGTGGTTCACGCCGGGGTTGACCCCGCTTGCCCCCGTGCGGGCGAGATATTTTCCCGGTAGCAGTCTGACACCACACCCTTTCCAAAGAGTTTTTACCGCTTCTTCGCCGCCGCCATGGGCCGCCATGTCGAGCCACAGGAAAAACCCGCCTGGGGGACGGCGGTAGCCGTAACGGGTTTGCAGTGCGGCATCGGCAATGTCGAAGTTCTGCCGGTAAAGCGCCCGGCCCTGCTCGACATGCGCCTCGTCTGACCAGGCTCTGACCGAGGCGTGCTGGATGGGGAGCGGCACCTGCGGGCAGGCGACATTGCGGAAGCGGGCAAACGCCGCGATGAAGTCCGGGTCTCCGGCGACGAATCCGGACCGCAATCCGGGGAGCCCCGAGCGCTTCGACAGCGAGTTGAAGGTCACGACCTTGGCGAAGCTGCCGTCGGCCGCCAAGGCGGTCTCGAGCGCGCCTGGGGGCGCGGCGCCGGAATAGATCTCTGAATAGCATTCGTCGGCGAACAGCATGAAGTCGAAGCGGCGCGCGAGCTCGATTGCAAGGGCGAGATAGTCACGGTCCGCCACAGCGCCTTGCGGGTTAGACGGCGAGCAGAGATAGAGCGCGACGGTGCGCTGCAAGAGCTCTTCATCGATGGCATCGAGCGCCGGGAGGAATTGCGTCGCGCCGGCACTGTCGAGAAACACTGGCTCGGCGCCTGAGGCTGCCGCCGCAGCCGCGTAGGCCTGGTAGAAGGGATTGGGAATGAGCACCGCCGGCCTCGTCACGGAGGCTTTTCGCGCCAGCGCCGGAAAGATTGCTGAGAACAGCCCTTCGCGCGAGCCGTTGAGCGGCAACACCTCAATATCGGGCTCGACATCGCCTGCGAGCGTGGGATAGCGGCGCCCGAGCCACGCTGCGATGGCTTGCCGCAACGCGGGGATGCCTCGGATCGGCGGATAGCGCCCGAACTCGCTCACATGCTGCTGAAGCGTCGGCCCGAGAAAAGAAGGGATCAGCGCCCGCGGCTCCCCGAGGGAAAGGTCGATCGACCCTGCGCCGGGCGCGATGCCATCAAGCAGCGCGGCAAGGCGCGCGAAAGGCGAGGCGATGAGATCGTCGAGAGAAGGTTGCCCGGTCTGAATCGCCATGCGGAAGGGTTACGGGATGGCGCAGGTCCCGGCAATGGCTAGGCGGCCCCCAAACAAAATGAGCCCCGGCAGTGCGCCGGGGCTCGGGGGAGAGCAGATGTCAAGGGAGGAGGCTGCTCTCGTGGTCTTCGTCCTGGAGTTGATTCAGCTCGTGTGTGTTACGGCACCACCTCTCCATGCAGGTTGATATCGAGACCTTCTACTTCAGCAGCCTGTGTCACTCTCACGCCGACAAGCATGTCGGTGATGATGAGGATCACCCAAGTCATCACCCCCGTCCAAACGATGGTGGCGATGACACCTTCAAGCTGAATGAGCACTTGGCCCGGATTGCCTTCCAGCAAGCCCGATGTCCCGCACACCGCCTTCAAGGCGAACACGCCGGTCAGCAGCGCTCCGATTATGCCGCCGACGGCATGAACGCCGAAGGCGTCGAGGGAGTCGTCGTAACCGAGGGCCCGCTTGACCGTCGTTGCCGCGAAGAAGCAGCCGACGCCCGCAGCGGCGCCGATCCACAACGCTCCGATCGGGCCGACATAACCCGATGCCGGGGTGATGGCCACGAGACCGGCCACGGCACCGGAGATGATGCCGAGCACGCTCGGCTTCTTGTGCACGGCCCACTCGGAGAACATCCAAGCGAGCGCGGCAGCGGCGGTCGCAATCTGCGTGACGGTCATGGCAAAGCCCGCCCGTCCGTCAGCGGCAAGCTCGGAGCCTGCGTTGAATCCGAACCAGCCGACCCACAGCAGCGAGGCGCCGGTCATGCTGTACACCAGGTTGTGCGGCGCCATGTTTTCGGATCCGTAGCCGTAGCGCTTGCCGATAAACAAGGCGCATACCAGGCCCGCGACACCGGCGTTGATATGCACGACCGTGCCACCGGCGAAGTCGAGCACGCCGAGACCGGCGAGGAACCCGCCGCCCCACACCCAGTGAGCGATCGGTGCGTAGATGAGGATCTGCCACAGGACCATGAAGATCACCAAGGCGGAGAACTTCATGCGGTCGGCGAAAGCGCCGGTGATCAGCGCCGGGGTGATGATGGCGAAGGTCATCTGGAAGCACATGAACACCGATTCAGGGATTGTGCCTTTCAGCGTGCCGACTTCCATGTCCTTCAGCAGGAAGCGCGACATGCCGCCGATATAGGCATTCATGCTTCCCCCATTGGTGAAGGCGAGCGAATATGCGATCACCATCCACACGATGGTCACGATGCAGGTCGTGGCGAAGCTTTGCATCACCGTGGCCAGCACGTTCTTTTTGCGGACCATGCCCCCATAGAACAAGGCGAGGCCCGGAATGGTCATCATCAGGACGAGGGCGGTGGATGTGAGCATCCATGCCGTGTCGCCTGAGTTGAGTGTCGGCGCCGGCGGAGCCGCCGGAGCTGCCTCGGCCGCCGCCTCTTGGGCAAGCGCCGGATCGATATGGGCGAGGATCAGCACAGCGAGCGCTGCGACCACGCCGAAGAGAAACTTCATCAGGGTCACCATCTAATTTTCCTCCCCCTCTCAGAGCGCTGATTCGTCGGTTTCGCCGGTACGGATGCGCACCGTCTGCTCGACCGGGACCACGAAGATTTTGCCGTCGCCGATCTGCCCGGTTTTGGCAGCGGCAACGATGGCATCGACGGCCTTGTCGACCATCTTGGCCGGCACGACGACTTCGATCTTGATCTTCGGCAGGAAGTTCACGGCGTATTCCGCGCCCCGATAGATTTCGGTATGGCCCTTCTGGCGTCCGTAACCTTTGACCTCGGTCACGGTCATGCCCTGCAGACCGAGCTCGGTGAGGGCTTGGCGCACCTCATCGAGCTTGAATGGCTTGATGATCGCCATCACCAGCTTCATTTGTTCACCCCTCCATGTTGCGGCTTTTGGGTTTGGCCAGGTCGTGAGCCGCGTTAACCCGAAAGGAGAGTCAAACTGCGTGCCAACTCCGCCGCAGTGCAGCAATTCCTAGGCTTTTGAGCGAAATTTCCGTGGCGGTGGGACGTTCGGGCCAGTCGGTAGGGCGGTCTAATGCCTACGAAACGGGCAAAATCTGGCGTTTGCCTATTCTATAGCCTGATTTCAGTCGGCGCGCCGTTCGCGAACCAGGCCTTCTTGCGTCGTGGAGGCCACGAGCTCGCCTGAGCGCGTAAACAGAGTGCCCCGGCAGAAGGCGCGGCCGCCCCCCGAGCTTGGGCTGTCCTGGGCGTAGAGCAGCCAGTCATCGACCCGGAAACGCCGGTGAAACCAGATGGCATGGTCGAGGCTGGCGAGCATCAGCGAAGGGTCGAAGATGAAACGGCCATGGGCGATCAGCGCCGTGTCGAGCAGGGTGAAATCGGAGGCGTAGCCAAGCACGCATTGGTTCAGGGCGAGGTCGTCCCCGAGGCTCCCCGTCGCCCTGATCCACACTTGCTGCGTGGCGGCGCGCTTTTCCGGGCTGAGGTAGCGCGAAAGGTCGACAGGCCTGATCTCGATCGGCCGCTCGCGCTCCCAATAGGCTTTCACTTGCGGCGGCAGGCGGTCGAGCAGAAGCGCTTTCAGCTCGGTCTCGTTCGGCAGCGATTCAGGCGGGGGCACGTCAGGCATCTTCACCTGGTGCGACAGACCCTCCTCATGCTTGTGAAAGGAGGCGGCCATGGAAAAGATCGCCTGTCCGTGTTGGATCGCGACGACGCGGCGGGTGGAAAAGCTGCCGCCGTCGCGGATACGATCGACATTGTAGAGGATCGGCACCGCGGGATCGCCGGGCCGCAGAAAATAACCGTGCAAGGAATGGGAGGTGCGGCCCTCGACCGTGCGGTAGGCCGCAACCAGCGCCTGGCCGATCACCTGGCCGCCGAACACGCGCTGCCAGCCGACCTGCGGGCTCACGCCGCGGAACAGGTTCACCTCGAGTGTTTCGATATCGAGGATGGCGAGAAGCTGGTCGAGGGCGCGGCTCATGATTTGCTGTCCTTGGCGTCCGGCCAATTTCGAGAAGCGGCGTGTAGCAGAGTTCATCCCTCCCCGCGAGGGGAGGGTGTCCACCAAAGCTCCCTTCGGCTTTGGTGGACGGGTGGGGCGATTTGGACAATATGTGCCTCTGACCCCACCCGGCGACCCGGCTGAAAAGCCGGCTCGCCACCCTCCCCTTTGAGGGGAGGGACAAAGG
>NZ_JBOHJB010000102.1:0-9321 GCF_050728395.1 Methyloceanibacter sp. | reverse complement strand
GCTCTCCGGGATCGAGCCGTCGGTGCGCATGCGGATGATCTTCCCATCGTCATTGGAAAGGTCCTGTGCCGGATCGCCGCTCCACCGGTCGCCAAGGGAGAGGAAGAGGTAGCCGTCAGGGGTCACGGCAAGCCGCCCGCCAATCTGCTCCGGCCGCGGTCCAGCCGTGCTCTCGAACAGGACTTGCTGGTCGGTGAGAGTTCCGTTCCCCTCGTCGAGCGTGGCCTTCATCACCCGCATCCTGGAGGCCTGCTCTTGACCGACGAGGTAGGAGAAATAAATCGTAGCATTGGCGGCAAAGTCAGGATCGAGAGCGAGATCGAGCAGACCGCCATGCCCGAGGGTCAGCACCTCTGGAACGCCGGCGATGAGGCGGCTTTCGCCCGTGGTCCGGACGAGCTGCAACTGCCCAGTTCTTTCGGTGACGAGGAAGGAGCCGTCGGGCAGAAATCCGACCGAACGCGGCTGGTCGAAGGGGCCGGCGACCCGCTCGGAGATCAGTTGCGGACCCTCGGCGAGAACGACCCCGGCCTCTCCCGAAGGAGGGACGGTTATGGTCTTGGCCGGAGGGCAGCCCAGTGGAGAGTCGGGGATCGGGGGTGAGGCGAAGGCAGGCTGCGCCGTGACCAGGGCAACGAACGTCACGCAAACCGATACACACTTCATGCAAGTCCCCCAACTGGCCGGCAAAGGCGTTGAAAGGGCCTGATCTTGACACGGCCCGAAAGAACTTTGGCCCCTGAAATCCTGCTGTCGTGCCCGTCATAATCTTGAAAGGCGCCTAAATTGGGGGAACTATGAAGCGGGCCTGGGTCGGCCAGCCAGAACTCTGTCATGGTTATGTCACGGGAGTTGCGGTACTCCGTCGCAAAAGCGTGACAATCCCAGCGCAATGATTGGAGGCGCACTATCTCGGCGGTATCCCGAATGATTCGCTTCGTCGTGGGGGAAAGGCATTGATCGATCAGGTAGGGCGCCCCGCCTCCCCACTTGCCGCGAGCTTGCCGGCAAGGACCGCCGCCGCTCTGCTTCGCGGCCTCCACGAGCTTGGTGCGAGGGTATGGTCCTCGCTTTGGTTGATTGTGGCGGTCGCCGTGATCATGGCCTCGCTCGTGGTCGTCGCCCATCTCTCGCTTCCCTTCGCCATCGCCGCGTTCCTCGGCTTCGTCGCCTCGGTCGCACTCTTGCCGCGTCAGGAAATCGATGAGGCCGAGGGTAGCGAACTTGCGCGGCTGACGAGTTCCGCGCGGTCTAGCTCGCGCATGAGGGTGATCGCCGAGGCCCTGCCCGATCCCGCCATTCTGCTGAATGCGGCGGGGCAGGTGCTCTACTGCAACGCTCCGGCGAGGGGCCTGTTCGCCTCTTTGCGCGAAGGCAGCCACATCTCCTCGGTGATCCGCACGCCGGAATTCTTGGACGCCGTGAGTGCGGCACCCTCGCGCGGCCGCGCCGTCACCGTGACCTATGCCGAGAGGGTTCCCGTGGGCCGGCGCATGGCTGCGACCGTGGCGCCGCTCACCCGCGGATCGGAGCCCGACAGCGACATCCTCGTGCTGTTGCGGGACTTGACCGAGGTCGAGCGCATCAACCAGATGCGTGCCGATTTCATTGCCAATGCGAGCCATGAGCTCAGGACTCCGCTTGCATCGCTGCGCGGCTTCATCGAGACGCTGCAGGGCACCGCCAAGGACGATCCCAAGGCACGCGAACGCTTCCTTGCCATCATGGCGGAGCAGGCTTCGCGCATGACGCGCCTGATCGACGCGCTGCTCTCGCTTTCCCGCGTCGAGATGAATGCCCATGTTCCCCCGAGCGGTCGCATCGACCTCAACGACGTGCTCGATCACGTGCGCGACACGCTCGAACCGCTTGCGCGCGATTCCGGCGGTCGGCTGCATGTCGGACGGTTCCCACGCCCGGCCATCGTCCGGGCCGACCGCGATGAGCTCGTTCAGGTGTTCCAAAATCTGGTGCAGAACGCGTTCCGCTATGGCGTGAAGGGCGGGCCGATCCGACTGGAGCCCCGGCAAGCGCCGCCGGTTGGTCGGCAGCCTGGCCGCTATGCGGTCTCGGTGATCGACCAGGGACCCGGCATTGCGCCGGAGCATCTGCCGCGGCTCACCGAGCGCTTCTACCGTATCGACGTGGCCTCGAGCCGGGAGAAGGGCGGTACGGGGCTTGGGCTTGCAATCGTCAAGCACATCCTCAATCGCCATCGTGGCGAGCTCGCCATCGCCTCTCAGCCCGGCAAGGGCTCGACCTTCACCGTGCTCCTCGACCCCGCCCGCGAGACCCTTCCCATCAAGGCGACGGCCGCCGAATAGCCTGTCCACAGCCATTTCCGGCCCTTTTCGGCACTGTCACCCAACTGTCATATAACTGACATAGTAGCGTTATTGCGCGGCGTTAACGCTCCCTCGACGGCGGGGGAGGGGCCCCTGCCGGAGGTTCGGTTTCGAACCCGAATTTCTCCACCCTACAGGGAGAGCATCCATGAGGTTCATGTCCTATGCGGCCGCTGTTGGCCTAGCCGCAGCGTTTTCTATCACCACGGCGCAAGCCGCCGATATTTCAGGGGCTGGCGCAACCTTCCCCTATCCGATCTACGCGAAGTGGGCCGACGCCTACAAGAAGGAGACCGGGATCGGTCTCAACTACCAGTCGATTGGTTCCGGCGGCGGCATCAAGCAGATCAAAGCCGACACCGTTACCTTCGGCGCCACCGACGCACCGCTTTCCGGCGACGATCTCACTGCTTCTGGGCTTGCCCAGTTTCCGATGGTCATGGGCGGCATCGTTCCCGTGATCAACGTTGAGGGCATCAACCCCGGCGAGCTCGTTCTCGACGGTCCTACGCTCGCCAAGATTTTCATGGGCGCGATCACCAAATGGGATGATGAGGCGATCAAGAAGTTGAACCCGGACGCCAAGCTTCCCTCCAGCGCCATCGCCGTGGTGCACCGTTCCGATGGTTCCGGCACGACCTACAATTTCACCTACTACCTCTCAGCGGTCAGCGAAGACTGGAAGAGTAAGGTCGGCACCGAGAAGGCAGTGGAATGGCCGACCGGCATGGGCGCCAAGGGTAACGAGGGCGTGGCCAACAATGTGAGCCAGACCAAGGGCTCGATCGGCTATGTCGAGTATGCCTACGCCAAGCAGAACAAGATGACCTATACCAAGATGGTCAACAAGGACGGTAAGACAGTCGAGCCGACCTCGGCGACCTTCGCCGCTGCTGCCTCGCATGCCAATTGGTCATCGCAGCCGGGCTTCGGCGTGATTCTAGCCAGTCAGCCTGGCGACGATTCCTGGCCGATGACCGCCGCCACCTGGATCCTCGTTTACAAGCAGCCGAAGGATCCGGCAGCCACCGGCGAAGCGCTGAAGTTCTTCGCCTGGGCTTACAAGAACGGCGGCAAGATGGCCGCGGAATTGGACTACGTCCCCATGCCTGACAACGTCGTCGGCGATGTCGAGAAGATGTGGGCCTCGGACATCAAGGACTCCTCTGGCAAGCCGATCTTCACTGCCATGAACTAAGTCAGCGAGGCCGAGGCAGGAGCACCACCTTCCCGCTCCTGCCTCGGTCTTGAAGTGAGTGCCCCTTATCAAGAGGCTGCTAGACTATGGATATGGCGCTCCAGTCCGTACCCATTCCCAACCTCGCCAAGGAACGGGCAGACCGCACGAGAACATTGCGCCGCTTCCGCATCGGCGACAGCACCTTCAGGATCATGACCCAGTGTTCCGCCATAGCGGTCCTGGTGCTTCTTGCCGGCGTCATGCTGTCTCTGGTGCTCGGCTCGCTTCCCGCCTGGAAGGCCTTTGGGTTCGGCTTCTTCACCTCGGAAAGCTGGAATCCGGTCACCGAGAAGTTCGGCGCGCTGCCGGCCATCTACGGCACGGTGCTTACCTCCTTCATCGCCATGCTGATCGGCGTGCCGGTCAGTCTCGGCATCGCCATCTTCCTCACTGAAATCAGCCCGGAACGCTTGCGCCGGCCGATCGGCATCGCCGTCGAGCTGCTCGCCGGCATCCCGAGCATCATCTACGGCATTTGGGGTCTGTTCGTGTTCGCGCCCTGGTTCCAGGCGCACGTGCAGCCTCTCTTCATCGATGGCTTCGCCAACGTCCCGGTGCTCAATCAGCTTTTTGCCGGTCCGCCCTACGGCATCGGCATGCTTACCGCCGGTCTGATCCTCGCCATCATGGTGCTGCCCTTCATCACTTCGATCACGCGTGAGGTGTTCGAGACCGTTCCTCCGGTGTTGAAGGAGGCGGCTTACGGCATCGGATGCACCCGCTGGGAGGTGATGCGCCGGGTCGTCATCCCTTACACCCGTGTCGGCATCATCGGCGGCGTCATGCTCGGACTTGGCCGCGCTCTCGGCGAGACCATGGCGGTCACCTTCGTCATCGGCAACGCGCACCGCATCGTGCCTTCCATCCTGGCGCCGGGTACGACCATCTCGGCCACCATCGCCAATGAATTCACCGAGGCCGTGGGCGATCTTTATACCTCCTCGCTCGTGGCTCTTGGCCTCATCCTGTTCTTCATCACCTTCATCGTGCTCGCCGCAGCGCGCTTGATGCTGATGCGCATCGAGAAAAAGGCTGGGACCTGACCATGGCCCTCCCTCAAGTTACCGGACGCTATGCCGGCAGGCGCCGCACCAACTTTATCGCCACGGCGCTGTCGATCGGCGCCGCCGGCTTCGGCCTGACCTGGCTGTTGCTGATCCTGACCGTGCTGGTGGTGAAGGGCGTTGGCGGGCTAACCCTAGCGGTGTTCACCGAGATGACGCCGCCGCCCGGAGGCGCCGGCGGCTTGCTGAATGCAATCGTCGGCAGCCTGATACTCACCACTTTCGCCGTATTGCTCGGCACGCCTCTCGGAGTCCTGGCCGGCACCTACATGGCGGAGTATGGCCGCTACGCCAAGCTCACCATGGTGGTCCGCTTCATCAACGACATTCTCCTCAGCGCGCCGTCGATCGTGGTCGGCCTGTTCGTCTACGAGATCATGGTCGCCACGATGGGGCATTTCTCAGCCTGGGCCGGCGCCGTGGCTCTGGCCATGATCGTCATCCCCGTCGTGGTGCGCACCACAGAGGACATGCTGCTGCTGGTGCCCAACACACTGCGCGAAGCCTCAAGCGCGCTCGGCCTGCCGCGGTGGATTGTCATCCGCGACGTGGCCTATCGCGCGGCCCGCGCCGGCATGATCACCGGCGTTCTCCTCGCCGTCGCGCGGATCACGGGCGAGACCGCGCCGCTTTTGTTTACCGCTCTCAACAATCAGTTCTTCAGCTGGAATCTGAACGCGCCGATGGCAAGTCTGCCGGTGGTGATCTTCCAGTTTGCCTTGAGTCCCTACGAAGACTGGCAGCAGCTTGCCTGGACCGGCGCTCTGCTGATTACCGTCACCGTGCTCGCCCTCAGCATTCTGGCGCGCTCGCTTGCTTCCAAAAAGGTGCCACTATGAGTCTAGCGATCCAAACTGAACTTAAGGAAAAAGCGGTGACTCCTGCCGAAGGCTTGGAACAGAAAGTCTCGGTGCGGCACCTCAACTTCTATTACGGCGCATATCGGGCGCTCGCCGACATCAACGTCAATCTCTTCCAGAATAAGGTCACGGCCTTTATCGGCCCGTCTGGTTGCGGCAAGTCGACGCTGCTCCGCATCATCAACCGCATCTACGACCTCTACCCCAACCAGCGCGCTGACGGCGAGGTTCTACTCGATGGCGCGAACGTGCTCAGCCCGAAACAGGACCTGAATTTGCTGCGCGCCAAGGTCGGCATGGTGTTTCAGAAGCCGACGCCGTTTCCCATGACCATCTACGACAACATAGCCTTCGGCGTTCGCCTCTACGAGAAGCCGTCCAAGGCCGAGCTCGATGCCCGCGTGGAGGACTCCTTGCGCCGCGGCGCGCTCTGGGACGAGGTCAAGGACAAGCTCGACGCGAGCGGCTTGAGCCTGTCCGGCGGCCAGCAGCAGCGGCTTTGCATCGCCCGCACCGTCGCCATCAAGCCTGAAGTGATCCTGCTCGACGAGCCGTGCTCGGCGCTCGATCCGATCTCCACCGCCAAGATCGAAGAGCTGATCGACGTCTTGAAGCGCGACTACACCATCGCCATCGTCACCCACAATATGCAGCAGGCGGCGCGCACCTCCGATTATACTGCCTTCATGTATCTCGGCGAGCTCGTGGAATTCGACAACACCACCCAAATCTTCACCAATCCGAGGATGGAGCGCACCCAAGACTACATCACCGGCCGCTTCGGCTAGGACACGCCCTTTCGAGGAGATGCAGGAAGATGGATACGCACGAACATATCGTCAGGTCCTACGAGGAGGAGCTTTCCTCGCTCAACAACAAGATCGCCAAGATGGGCGGTCTCGCCGAGCAGGTCCTCGGGCAATCCATCGATGCGCTCGAAGGCCGCGATCCCGACCTCGCCGCCGCCACCATCCAGCAGGATGAGGCGATCGACGAATTGGAGAAGGAGATCGAGGAGCAGGTCATCGTCATGATCGCCCGGCGTCAGCCGCTCGCTTACGACCTTCGCCAGATCATGGCGGCGCTTCGCATCTCGACCGACCTCGAGCGCATCGGCGATCTCGGCAAGAACATCGCCAAGCGGGCGCTTGCCGTGGTGGGGGAGCAGCAGCCGAAGCAGCTCATGCTCGGCTTGAAGCATATGGGCGAGCTTGCCCTCGGCCAGCTGAAAGAGGTGCTCGACGCCTATATCGAGCGTGATGCCGACCGCGCCTTGAAGGTCTGGTACCGCGACGAGGACATCGACGCCATGTACAACTCGCTGTTCCGCGAGCTCCTCACCTACATGATGGAGGACCCGCGCAATATCGGGCTCTGCACCCATCTCCTGTTCGGAGCCAAGAACATCGAACGCATCGGCGATCACGCCACCAATATCGCCGAGACCGTCTATTTCCTGGTGCATGGCAACGTGATCACCGACCAGCGGCCGAAAAGCGATACGACCAGCTCGACGCCGGTCCCCTTGAGGTCGGCGGGCTAAGATGCTGAGCGTTTCAGCCATGAACCCGAGAGCCAAAGTCCTCGTGGTTGAGGACGAAGAGCCCTTGGCGCTTCTGCTCCGCTACAATCTCGAGGCCGAAGGCTACGCCGTCGACGTCGTGCATCGTGGCGACGAGGCCGAAGTGGCCATCGCCGAGGGCTCGCCCGATCTGATCGTGCTCGATTGGATGCTGCCCGGTCTCTCCGGGCTTGAGCTTTGCCGCCGCTTGCGTACCGGCAAGGACTCCCGCACCATCCCCATCATCCTGCTCACGGCGCGGAGCGAGGAAAGCGACCGCATCCGCGGGCTGACCACCGGCGCCGACGACTATGTGGTCAAGCCGTTCTCCCTGCCTGAGCTCATGGCGCGGGTGCGCGCGATTCTGAGGCGCACCAGCCCTGAGCGCATCGCCTCGGTGCTCACCGTGGGCGACATCGAGCTAGACCGCGAGTCCCACCGGGTGACGCGGAACGGTCGGCAGGTGCATCTCGGGCCCACCGAGTTTCGCCTGCTCGAATTTCTCATGCAAAGCCCCGGCCGAGTGTTCAGCCGGGCGCAATTGCTCGACGGCGTCTGGGGCCGCAACGTCTATGTGGATGAGCGCACGGTCGATGTGCATATCGGCCGCTTGCGCAAGGCGATGATGCGTGGGCCAGAGACCGACCCGGTGCGCACGGTGCGCGGCGCCGGCTACGCCTTCTCCGACAAGCTGCAAGAGACCGTCTGAGCAAGACTCCATGCTTCGTGACGCGCATCTGTCGATGCGCTCCTCAGCATAAGGAATTGTTCCTTACCCTGAGGAGGACCGCAGGTCCGTCTCGAAGGGTGAGACAAAAAGGAGGCGCCGAACGGGCGCCTTCCTTCCCCCCACTTGACCGAAATGGTTCAGCCGCGGAGTGGCTCGGCCACGAACGTGGCTAAGCCACGAAGCGGCTAGCCGAATGCGACCCTCTTGTCCCGCCGCCGCGATGGCGCCGGCTGATAAGCAAGGCGTGCGTGATGCTCGCAATAGGGAACCGAGCCGGACGTCTTGCGGCCGCAGAAATGAAATTCCTCCTCGCCAGGATCGCCGATGGGCCAGCGGCACATCGCTTCTTTCAAGGTGAGGATAGTCGCCCGCTCGGCGGGCGGTATGTACAGCTCTTCGATCGGTGCCGGCTGAGGCTCGATCTCCTCCTCATAAACCGGCTTCAGCGCGACATTGCCGCGCGTGCCGAACAGCAAGGATGGAGCACGGTGCTGCCGTGGCGCCTGCACCCGCCGCGGTCTTGGGCTCGACGAGCGCGAGCTCGTCGCCCGCCCCGACAAACCGAGACGATGCACCTTGCCGATCACTGCATTCCGCGTCACCCCGCCGAGGCGACCGGCGATCTGGCTTGCGCTCAAGCCATCCGCCCAAAGTTTTTTCAGTAGTTCAACCCTCTCATCATTCCAAGCCATGGTTTGGCCTCCTCATTTTTGACTCAGAATCCCCCCGTCTCGTCGTGAGACGGCGTTCAGTCACGCTGATGTACTGCTGAGAATTGACCGCCCAGGCGTAACGCTGCATCCACCATATATTGTGGCTGAGCGGCTACTAACCTACAATCTCGGGGATAGGGCGGCAAGCGTCCGCCACGCTTGGTTCCGCCGTTTTCCACCGGACAAATCGGAGTCTGCCACTTCTTTGATGAGAATACAAACGGCGCCGTGGATGAAAGCGTGGACGAGTGTTGGATAAGCAGGTGAATGGCCGCTGATTGACAGGCCCCCGCGTGATACCTAAAGCTCTGCAATTCCTTGCTGCCGCCCAGCCGGCGGCAATTTTATTTTGGGACAACCTCTCGTGTCCAAATCGGCCCTGCTTCCGACCTATGCCCGCAGCGAACTTGCCTTCGAGCGCGGGCACGGCGCTTACCTATTTACCGCGTCAGGCGAACGTTATCTCGACTTCGCCTCAGGTGTCGCGGTGACCGCGCTCGGCCACGCCCATCCCCATCTCGTCAAGGCGCTCAACGAGCAGTCGGAAAAATTGTGGCATGTGTCCAATCTGCATCGCATCCCTGGACAGGAGCGGCTCGCGGCGAGGCTCTGCCAAGAGACCTTCGCCGACTATGCGTTCTTCGCCAATTCCGGCGCCGAGGCGGTCGAAGGCGCCATGAAGGTGGCGCGCCGCTATCATTTCAAGCAAGGGGCGCCTGAGCGCTACCGCTTCGTCACCTTCGAAGGCGCCTTTCACGGGCGGACTCTCGCCACCATCGCCGCCGGCGGGCAGCCCAAGCACCTCGAG
>NZ_JBOHJB010000101.1:0-9435 GCF_050728395.1 Methyloceanibacter sp. | reverse complement strand
TTGGATAGAGCGTTGCCCTCCGAAGGCAGAGGTCACAGGTTCGAATCCTGTCGGGTGCGCCAGCTCTTGTGGCTTTGCGTGCATTGAGGTTTGATCGGATCGCGTACGTCTGGTGCCGTAGCAACATACCCCGCGCAGGAACCAGACTTAGAATAAGGGGAGTGCGTGGCGTATGTCTGCGTTGTTGGCGTTAATTTCGATCATGATGATTGGCTATTTGTACGGTTGCGAGACCGATGACGGTTAGCCGAGACTGGCAACAAATCTCTCGCCCAGCGTTCGCCGATCGCTTCGCCTAGGGTCGGCTTCACGTCGACGATCGGCCGGCGGAAAAGCGACCTACGCTCCTCGTGCGCGCTTTGGTTTCTTCTGGGAGCGGGTAGGGCGAGCTGCCGCTTGCTTCGAAATGTTCAGCGCCACCGCGGCGCGAATGAGCGCCTGCAACGCCTTTGCATCGATCTTGTCGCCCTCATGGAAATCGATGGCGCGCCGCGCATTGCCTTCGAGGCTCGCGTTGAACAGGCCTGAAGGGTCCTTGAGCGAGGCGCCCTTGGCGAAGGTCAGCTTCACGACGGCCTTGTACGTCTCACCGGTGCAGATGATCCCGGCGAGCTCCCACACCGGAACCCCTAACATCGCGTTCGACGGCTTCCTCCATTTCACCTCTTCGACCATTTCGGGATCGGCCTCTCTGATGAGAGTTCGGACCCGAGCGAGCGTCTCGCCCCGCCAATCGCCGAGCGCCGCAATTCTCGCATCGATCAGCTGAGAGGGAGAGTCTCCGTGTTCTTCCTTCGCGCCGCTCTTCCGCTTCATGGTGGTTGCCGCCTTCTTCATGGGTGTTCCCACTCGCCGGTCACTTGAGTAAATAAGCTTATGACGCTTATTTCGGTCACCGGGGTTGCCGTAATTACGCAGGTGGGAGGCGAAAATGAACCGAAAACGAGGCCCGTGGGCAATGGTGCTCTCGGTCGCTGCGATTGCGCTGCTTTCATTGGTTGCGTGCGGCGATGCCGCCGCCCCGTTACTGCTGCGCAACGCGGTCGTGCCTGTGAGTGCGGTGACCCAGTACTTCCCCGAAATCACCAAGGAGGCGAGCACGGGGCCGAACGAAACGAGCGTCGGCAAGCCGCTCGCGTCGAGATCGGTGGTGTTCTCCAGCGTCGACGGAAAGAAGAAAGTGACGGTCTCCATCGACCAGTACGCCAGCGCCAGTGACGCCGCTTCTGCCTACCAAACCGCCGTGCAGGGGAGCAAGGCCGCGCCCGGGTTCAAGCCTGCGGCGACCCCGAATCTGGGGCAGGAGGCGTTCGCCGGCACCTCGCAGGTCGGCGACGAGATGCATTTCGGTCTCGGGGCACGCGACGGCAGGCTGATCATGTCCGCCACGCACGCGGGCGACATCCCCGTCACGCCCGACAACTCGAACAACCTCATCGGTCTCGGCGGCGTGGAGCTCACCACCGCCAAGCAGGTCCTCGGCCCCTCGGGGAGCGATTAGCTTTGGAGAATGCCTGCTCGGCTTAGCCCAGGCACGCACCTCGCTCCCGAGGTTCCGTCGCGCTGCTCTTCTTCATGGTTGTTGTCGCGGGCCTTCTTTGCGCCAAAAGCGGACGCATCTTTCGGAAAGAGAGAGCGGCGCGCGAAGACCTGGCTGACCGAGCATGCTAGTTTACTCTGGGGTATTTTCGGCGGCAGAAATGACCGAGTTCGATCCAGAGGCGATCTTTAACGGCCATCGTGATCGCTACTTCAACATACTCAAACCCTTGTTCCTGCCAGATGACCCTGTGAGCAACGACATCATTCGCTATTTTGCTTCATTGCTAAGGGTGCTTGGCATCGAAGACAAGGGTTGGGACCCCTACGCCGAAAGCCGCAATATATTGGACGATCTCAATCGCCTGATGATGGTCAAGCTACCGAAGAAGAAGTTCCCGGATGGTGAAAGGACGATGTGGCGATTAGGACTACTACTCTACGCCCATATCGTGGAAATGGATGCACCGTATGAGGTTGTCACGAATTTGCTGCGATTCCGGTCAGGCAAGGGATATAGCCCGAATCCGTATTTCGACCTTCTCACCGAGAAGGAGAAAAAGAACTTTGCCAAGAGCGGGATACGAACCGGCAGAAAGATCGAGCTTATAAAGGCGCTATCAAAAGAGGCCGGATTGGGCATCGGCAATCTATACGACGAATTTTACAATGGCAGATTGAGGAACGCCATTCAGCACTCCGACTTCATATTGACAGATGAAGACTTCCGATCTCGCAGCGGCATCAGCGGAACGAAAGCTTTCAAACTCACGTACGGCGAACTTGATGTCCTGATCACTAAGGCAAAGGCTTTCATGGCAGCCTTTCTCCAAATCGAGATGGTTGCGCGTCAAGTGTGGGGACTCCAAAAGGGAAAGGCGATACCCTACGACCGCCACTACAAAGGTCTGATGGAAATACTCGTTGACGATCGGGATTTGTTGTGCGGCTTCGTGGTTCATTGGCCGAACAACTCGCAGTCGATGTATCGCCGCACCGAGCAAGGGGTGGATATGGTGAACTGTATGCTTGATATAAGAAATGCGACCATCAACCTGTTTGTTAACTTGTATGCGCGAAATCCCGGCAGCTTCAGTCCGCTGGTGGAGCGAGATGCGGCCCCGATCTACACCCCGCTAGACAAGTCTGAGACACGACCCACTTGGCCGGCATCGCTCTGAGCGCCTTTAGCGCCGGCAGTTTCTTCGCAGCGGCCTCCGCGCGCTTGCGTGCTGATGACTTGGCGTCTGCCCACGCCGCGCACGCACCTCGCGAGGTCACCTGATTCGCTCGAGCTGCTGAATCTGAAGGGGGCCGGCGATAATACCTCTGTGTGTTGCGATTATGCCGACTCAGCTAAACTGACCGGCTCAAACGCAAAGGCGAGTGCCTCACATGGACGTACAAGCAGCCAAGGCGGCCATCGCGACGGTTATACGCGCATGGCCGGAGCTCGGATATTTGGGGTTAAGGCATCCGGGCAAGTTCGAGATCCACCGCAAGCAGCTCGAAGGCGAGCACGCGGCGGAAGAGTTCATTCGTGCCGTCACGTGGCTTGAGAAGGTGCCGAAGCGTAAGACGTTCAACCCATACAACTCCAGTTATGGGATCAAGGAAGCAGCCGAAAAGTGGACTGGCGACTACATTTCGAACGGCGTGTTTATTGCCGCCGCGATCCATGCCGGGTTCCGGGTTGCACAAATACCGGGAACACCGAATGCGGAGATTGGCATCGCGACCTCGGCGAAGTGGCCAAAGCCGGCGGCCTGAAACGCGAGTAAGTTTTGCTGATGACTTGACGTCCGCTCTCGCCACGCCCGCACACGCCTCGCGACTTCCCCCCTCACATCTTTTCCCCGGGCAGGGCGGCGGCTTGCTTCACCCAAGCGGCGAGCTGAGCTTCGTCAAGTTCGTCGTACTCGTGGATGTCGAGGTAGCGCGTGTCCTTGCTCTTCGACTCGCCGGGAGGGACAGGGCGCAGCGACGCGCCGCGGAAGAAGGCCACCTTCACGTATTTCGTGAAGCAATGAAGACTGAGGAACCAGCCCTGACCCTCGCCTTGGCCCTCGATGCCGTAGAAGGGCGAGTTCCATTTGACGGCCTTGCGCACGCCGGGGACGGTGCGCACGACGAGCGCGTCGAGACGGCGCCCGATGTCGCGTTTCCAGCCCGGCATGGCCGCGATATAGGCCTGCACGGGGGCGTCGCCGTCGGCCTTCGGAACTTGCGGGTTGCCGCCTGAGAGCAGGGCCGGCTTGGCGGCCTTGCGGACTTGCGGCTTCGGCGCCGTCTTGCGCGAGGTGCCCGCCTTCGCATCGACTTGGCTGGCGGTCGCCTTTTTTGAGGCCTTCGTTGACTTGATGGACGTCCTGTTGGCCATTCCCGTTCACCCGCCGATGCCTACGCTATGCAACTTTGTGAACGGGCCCCCAGCTGTGTCAATCGCACGCCCCATGCGTCCGATTTTGACGCAGAGGATTGCTACAGCGGTGCGATGATCACTTCCACGCACATCCATATTTTTCCCCCCTTGGTGTTCCGGAGCCTCGCAGTCTCGCCGCTGGTCGTCTCCAAGCCACGCGCGGCCGACTATGCCACGCTCGATGAAGCACTCACGACCGGAAGGGTGCGCATCACCGAAGTCGGCGAAGCCGGTTCGGTGCCGGAGCTGAAGCTTCTCAATGACACCGACCAGCCAATTCTATTGCTCGACGGCGAGGAGCTCACCGGTGCCAAGCAGAACCGCATTTGCAATTTGACCATCCTCGCCCCGCCGCGCGCCGAAACCGTCATTCCGGTGTCGTGCGTGGAGGCCGGGCGTTGGTATCTGCGCTCGCAGACATTCGCGACATCCGACAATATTTACTTCGCCGAGGGACGCGCCCGCAAATCCCGCGACGTCTCCGACTCTCTCGAAAGGTACTCTGCGCCGCACGCCAGACAGGGCCAGGTGTGGAGCGATATCTCCGAAAAACTCGGCCGCCTCTCCGCACAATCGGGCACAACTGCCATGTTCGATGCCTTTGTCCAGCGCAGTGATGAACTGGACGGCTTTGTCGAGGCCCTGCGGCTTCCCCCTCAGGCGGTCGGCGCCGTATTTTCGCTGAACGGGCGTCCGCTCGGTCTTGAGTTTTTTGAGAATCCGGCTCTGTGCGCCAAGCTCGGGCGGAAGCTCATCCGCTCCTGGGCGCTCGATGCCATCGACCACGGCGCCGACCCGGGCCCACCAGCCGAGCCCACTCGGAGTCAGGTGGCCGACTTCCTCGCTGCCGTTTCCGCGGCGCCAAGCAAGCGCTTCAAAGTCGTTGGCCTCGGCGAGACGGTGCGTTTCATCGACGGCCAGATCACCGGCGGGGCGCTGGTCTTTGACGGCCGGCTCATCCACGTGATGGCCTTCTCGGTCGAATGCCACGGCGCCGAACATCGCCATTGACCTCAGGCGCCCGAGCCGGTTGCGAGCGTAGGCTCCTCGACTATCGCCAGCTCCACGATCTGCTGCAAGCCGCGGCTTTCGCGGTTGGCAATCTTGATGTCGCCGCCGGCGCGCTGGACGATCTCGCGGGCAATAGTGAGCCCGAGGCCGGCGCCGGCGATATTCTGCCGCCGCCCTGGATCGACGCGGAAGAAGGGCTCGAACACCTGGCCGAGAAGCTCGGGCGGAATGCCGGGGCCTTCGTCCTCGATGATCACTTGCGCCTTGGCGCCGTCGCTCCCCTCGACCCTGACGTGAGCGCGCCGTCCATGGGTGGCGGCATTGATCATCAGATTGCGCAGCGCCCGGGCAAGCCCGAGCCGGCTCGCCCGCACGCTGACCGGCTGCGCCTCGGTGACGGTCACGTCCAGGTTCTGATCCTTGAGCTCGCCGGCGACGTCGGCGACGAGCCGGTCGAGCCACACCGTTTCTGGCGCGGTCTTGCCCGATTCCTCGCGCACCAACAGGATGGCGCTGTCGGCGATGCGCTCGAGCTCATCGAGATCGCAGAGCCACAGGCCGCGCTCCTCGTCGTCCTCCACGAACTCGGCGCGGAGCCGCATGCGGGTGATCGGCGTGCGCAGATCGTGGCCTGCGGCGGCAAGCAGACGCATGCGGCTTTCGATCGCCTTTCTCAAGCGCGAGGAGAGCGAATTGAGCGCTCTCGCCGTCGCCCTCACCTCGGCCGGTCCCCGCTCAGGCAGGTGCGGAAGGATAGCGTCGGGACCGACCGACTGAACGGCATTCTCGAGCAGAACGAGCGGTTGCACCATGCGATGGGCAACGAACACGGCGATCGCCGTCACCCCGACGGTGATCAGCGCGAGCCATTTGAGCAGCCCGTACCAAGGCTTGCGCTGCGGCGGCAGGTCCGAGATCGGCATCAGCAGCCATTGCTTGGTGCCGATGGGAATCGAGACCACGAGTGGCGCATTCCAGTCCTTGCGCGTAATGGTGACGGGAAGGTCATGACCCCGCGCGGCAAGCTCGACCCTGAGCCGAGCCGTGGCATTCTCGCGCAATTCGCCGCCGGAAGGTTCTGCCGCCAGGGTGAGCGCGCTCGTATCTTGCTTGGCGACGCGCAGGAACATCTCGATCTGATCGGCCAATGGCTCGGTGGTCCGCTCCGGCGACGGCGGCCCAAGCATGGCGAGCATAACCCAAGTGATGATGCCGACCACCGACACGATGGCCACGACCAGCAGAAGAGCGATCTTGGCGCGCAGCGTGTTCACGTCGCACCGTCCTGTAGGTCGACCCGCGCCGCCAATTGGTAGCCGCCGTTGCGCACGGTCTTGAACAGCGGCGAGGAGGCGCGGTCGCCAAGTTTGCGGCGCAAGCGGCTGACCAGCACGTCGATCGAGCGATCGAACACGTCGCCGTTGCGGCCGCGGGTGAGGTCGAGCAGCTGATCGCGCGACAGCACGCGTCCCGGCCGGTCGAGGAAGGTCTTGAGCAGATCGAACTCGGCGCCAGTCAGTACGATGTCGGCGCCTTGCGGGTCGATCACCCGCCTCGTCTGCGGATCGGCGGTGAAGCCCTCGAAGCGGTAAACCTTCTCCTCGCTCGCCGGAATTGCCGCCTCGCCATGCCGCCGCAGCACCGCCCGCACCCTGGCGATCAGCTCGCGCGGGTTGAACGGCTTGCCGAGATAGTCGTCGGCGCCGATCTCAAGGCCGATGATGCGGTCGACGTCCTCTTTCAGCGCGGTGAGCAGAATGATGGGCACGTTCGAGCGCTGGGCGCGCAAATCCCGGCAGACGTCGAGCCCGGACCCGTCAGGGAGCATGACATCGAGCACGACGAGATCGACCTGGTGCGTCGCCAGCCTCTCATGCAGCTCGTGGCAGTTTGCCGCAAGCAGCACGCTGAAGCCCTGGCCCTCGATATAGCGGGCGAGGAGCTTGCGGATCTCCGGATCGTCGTCGGCGACAAGAATTCGCTGCTGCGCGCTCATCGAAGTCGTGTTTACCGCCGCGGCGTGGCTGCAACGAGGCTATTTTTGTAACGAAACTTGGGAATTCAGCCGTCCGGCAATGTTTCGACACGGAGCGCGACGCAGCGGAAATGCTCGGAAATGTCACGGCCACGCCACGCCAAGATCGTTCCATAGAGTCCAAAGAGCATCGCAGGGGGCATCCGGCATGGCGCGCTGGAAGAAGACCGCTCGGCGGCCGCGAGGCGTTGGGTTTTTCCACCGAGCTCGGCGAAGGATCCTGCTCCCCTTGCCCATGATCTAGCTCGCCGCCCTTTCTCTGTTCGACAGCGGGATCGATCCAAACTTCCCGTGATTCAGAACCGCCGCCGCTCCAGCAACACTTCGACAAAAATTTCGCCGCCGCGGAAACATTCGGACACGCCAAGACCAACAAAAGCAATGCGGGGCGCCTAGCCTGCCGGCCTGCAAACGGTGAGGTATCACATGAACCACTTTTTTCCGAAATTTGCTCGCGTCCTCGCCTTCGCCAGCGTGCACATGCTGACGCCGGCCTGGGGCCAGACCCACGACGCATCGATGGGTGGAACGGCCTTGGCGATGACCGAGATTGCCAAAGGAGAATTGAAACGCGGCGATCGGCTGATGGCCGAAGCCACTCCTCCGGCGCCATCGCATTCCGGTCCCCCAGATCGATGCGATGGACCATCGCCGGGACCCGGACCGAAGTTTCATGCTGGCGAGGCTCCTCGTCCGCAATTCGGTCCGGGTCGCCTTGCGGCGAGGCTGAACGCCGCCGAGACCGAGATCGGCATCCGCTCAAATCAGCTCGATGCCTGGCGCGACTTCACCGACGCACTGATCGCGACCATGACGCCGCCGTGGCTGCAACCGGGCTCCGAGGCCGGCGCTCCTGGTGCTGCGCCGGGCCCGCAAGCAAGCCAGCCTTTTGCGCGGGTACAGCGTCTCGCCGAAAATGCCATCGAGCGTGGGCATCACGCCGAGAATTTGGCAAAGGCGATCGATGCGCTGAAGAGCAAGCTCACGCCTGAGCAGTTGACCAAGGTCGCCGACATCGAGGCGAGGCTCAGCGCTCGCCAGCAAGAGCGGGGACTGCATTTCGGTCCGCCGCATCGCGGCCCCGGTCCGCAGCCCAGCGGCGGGCCCGGCGGTCCGGCCGACGAAACCCCGCCTCCGGCTTCACCGGAGTGAAAAGAAGGGGCGGTGCGCCAAACGGAGCACCGCCCCTTCGACTTTTCAGCGAAACGCTACGCGCTGCGGCCGCTTACCGCGTGATAGATCCACAGCACCAAGACGGCGCCGATGATCGCCACCAGCATGCTCCAGATGTTGAACCCGGTGACGCCGGTCGAACCCAGCTTGTCGAAGATGAAGCCGCCGACCACGGCGCCGACGATGCCGAGCACGATGTCCATCAGGATGCCCTGACCGCTGCCGACATAGATCTTGCTCGCGATGAAGCCCGCGATCAGGCCCAACACAATCCAGGCTAGAATCGACATTTTCAGTTTCCTCCCTGCTGTGAATTCATTGATCCCGATCGCGACCGCATTCGAGCGCTTCAGCCCAACAGCCGCGCCAGTTCGCGTTGCGTGGGCAGGCGGCCGTCCGGCGTCATGCGGTCGACCACATTCGGCAGCATCTTTGCCAGCTCCGAAATGACCTCGTCGCGGGAAAGACCGGTGCGGCGGGATAGCTGATCGACGACGTCCGATCCGAGCGCGTCAGACATCTGCCTCGACGAGATGTCCTCGTTCTTGCCGCGGTTGACCCAACTGTCGATGGTGTCGCCGAGACCCTTTTGCTGGAATTGCTTTACCAGGCCGCCGAGCCCATCGAGGATGTCGCCGGGCGAAGCGTCAGCTGGGTCTGCCTGTGGGATGCGCGGTGCCGGCTGAGGCTCGGCTGACGCGGTCTGATCGGAGCCTTTCTTGCTGAAATATCGCGAGGCTAACAGCGCGAGAAGCGCAATCACCAACGGTTTGGCGACATTGCCGCCTGGAACGGCGGAGCCGCCGTCAGATCCAAAAATATTGCTAGACGATGCCATACTGACCTCCTCAATTGAACAAGGCACCCCGTCCCCGAAGCGGAAATTTACCACCTTGGCTTCGCGCCACCAATCACGGCTTGCATCCACGGAGCGTCTTGGTGTCGCTGATAAACCGCCATTATTCAGCGCTTGGCGCTTGATTGGCGTCACCGGCACTCCATAAAAGGGGCGCTATGACAATATCCGTGACCGAGGAGCCCATATCGCTTGCCCCGGAATGGGCGCCGCAAAAGGCGATGTGGACCGCCTGGCCGGCCAACGCCGGCCAGTGGAACGGCGACCTGCGGGCGCCGCGCCGCGACGTGACGGCCATGGTGCGTGCGCTTGCCCCCGCGAACCGGGTGCGCCTCCTGGTCAACGGCGCCGAGGCCGAAGCTTCGGCGCGGACGGCGCTGGGCGAAATGGCCGAGATCG
>NZ_JBOHJB010000100.1:0-9499 GCF_050728395.1 Methyloceanibacter sp. | reverse complement strand
GAATGGCGCGGTTCTTGAGGAGGTCGGCCTCTTCCACCGACGTGTCGAGCTCGACGAGCCTGGTCCCCTTCTCGACATCGTTGCCGCTCTCGAAAGAGTAGTTCTTGACGATGCCGGCGACCTCCGGAGACACGTCGACGCCTCGGATGGCGATCAGCGTGCCGATCGACTGCACCCGGTCGATCCACTCCTTGGTTCCGGCGCGCTCGGCCGTAACCGTCGCGGCCGGCGGCTTCATCTTCGCCATAAACTCGCCAATCATCTTCGGCTTGAACACGAGGTTGAAATAGCCGACCCCGCCGAGAAACAGGGCAACGAGAATGCCGGCAATCAAAAATCGCTTGATCATTGTGCTGTATTGGCTCGCGTCGAAGGCCGACGCGTCCCCTCCAGGGTCGACCCTAACCATCGGAGACGGCAAAATTGCGCCCACTAAGTGGGGAAACCAGACCGGGATAGCAGGCCCTTTGCCCTTTGCAAACGGACTTGATTGTCATGATTTCGCCGCGTCGCGTGCCTTAGATTTTTCGGTCGATCGAGGTCAAAACTCAGGGTTCGATGCTCTATGCGATCGGCGATGCGAAAAGTCCCCATGATTGCGGCATGCCTGGCTTCCAATCCTGCTCTGGCTGGGCCCACTCTCAGTGGCCGAGACGCCACTCGGCATCTGGTTCGACGCCTCCACCCCAACCCTATCCGTACACATATTCGTGATCTAAACCAGGGAACAGAAACGCCATGACCATCACCCTTTATGAACTCCAACCTTCGCCGCATGCGCGCAAAGTCCGCCTGCTCGCGGCCGAGCTCGGCATTCCCTTGAACAAGGTGCCGGTCGATCCGCGCATCGGCGAGACGCGCACCAGCGAATTCCTCGCCAAGAATCCGAACGGGCGGGTGCCCACCCTCGAAGAGAATGGCTTCGTCCTTTGGGAATCGCCGGCCATCCTCAAATATCTTTCGGCCAAGCATCCCGAACGAAGCCTTTGCGGTGCCGACGCCAAGACCCAGGCTCTGGTCGATCAATGGATCTGCTGGTGGGTCGGCGGACCTGAAGCCGCCATCGACGCGCTCGCCTGGGAGCTCATAATCAAGCCGAGGGTGCTCAATCAGCCCGGCAACGATCCCGGCATCATGGAAGATGCCCGCGCCCGCCTCGACCGCTTCCTGCCCGTGCTCGACAAGCAACTCGCCGACCGCGACTACATCGTTGGCCCGCTCAGCGTCGTCGACTTTCTCATCGGTCCGCGCCTCGATACGGCGCCCGCCAACCTCGACTTCGACATCAGCCACTACAAGAACATCGATGCCTGGCTCGGGCGGCTCCGCGCCAAGCCCTATTGGAAGGACGCCTGAGCCAAGAGGTCAGCGCTCTCCCTTCTTCGACTTCTTCACCGCGAGCTTGCCGTTTGCGGCGACTGTCTTGGCCTTTGCCGGCGACATCGGCTCGCGCCGGGTTTCGATCACCTTTCTGGGCATGAGCTTGGCCGCCGGCTTGGCGGCAGCGCTTGCTTGCTTCACTGCCCCGATCGTCGGCTTGGGTATCGGGACCGCCGCCCTCGGGGCCAGGCTCGCAGCCTTGGGCGCTGCGCTCACTTTTGCAGCCGGGCTTGCAACCCGAGTGGCGGCGCTCGCAACCTTGGGGGATCCACTCGCTCCTCTCGGAGCCGGGCTCGGCGACTTTGCCGCCTTCTTCGCAGAACTCCGCACCGCTTCCTTGGACTTGACTGCAGCCATAGGCTGCAGAGCCGCCGCCACCGGCGGGATGGACAAGGGCGCAAAGACTTCCGTCATGGAAGGTTCGGGCAACAGCCGCGAAGCGGTTCCGCCGTTCAACAGCGCCGCGACGCTCAGGTGACAAGGCAAGCCAGGATTGAGATGATGCCCAGCCCCGGGCACGCGCTCGTGCGTCACCCCGAGGCTTGAATTGGTGCCACCGTACCAATCGAGCGCGCCGAGATATTGTTTCACCTTCTTGAACGCCGCAGGCAGTCCGACGACCGTGCCGAGCGTGGTGATGCGCAGGCGATCGAACAGCGGGCTATCGTCGCCTCCCACATCCTCGACATAGTGCTGGAGCGCATGGCTTGCGACCAGCGAACCCTTGCTGTGGGCGAGGAGACATTCGAGCTTGGGGGGATCGGCGAGCAGGATTTCGGAGAGCGTCGCCGAGGCGTCACTTCCCGCCGCGATGTCGGCCGGCACGGGTGAGCGGAGGCGCTCGAGAAACTTCTCCATCGTATTTCTGATCCGGTCGGCGGCCCCGAATGCGAACCAGCCGCCGAGCGCCTCGGTCATAACGTCGGACAGCCCATAGCCGGTGACGATGCCGGCGACATCGGTGTCGAGCGCATCGGCGACGTTGCGGGCAAGCGCCGCGGTGCCGAGCGCCGAGCTGCCGACCCCGGCAACGGCGATGGCGCGAATGGTCCGCCCCTCCTTGTTCATGAAGCGGAGCGCGCGCTTGTAATGCCTGATCTGGCGATCGGAGTTGCTCGGCGGCACGACGATGATGCTGCCCTCGCGATCGACGAGCGGCGACAGCTTCGCCTTCTCTTCGAGCGTCAGGCTCGCGGTGTCGTAGAAGAAGTTGTCGATGACGGCGTTGCGCTGCCGGTAGCTGAAGAACGGCAGACTCGCAACAAGCTCTGTTGAAGCAGACATTTGATTCTCCCCGCTGAATTGACTTGCGCCAAGCTTAGCCCTTGAGCGCTGCATGACAAGCCTGGCCTCTGCATCTTTCCTAGGCAGCGCTGCTCAAATTCAAAGCGGCGGCAATTTGGCCATGCTCAATTCGCCTCGGCGCTGCATCAGCGCGAGTTGTGACGAGAAGCGATGGATGCGGGGCGCCAAGCGACCGCGTCCTATTGTTAAGGGCAGCCTCTCGGCACCCCGCTGCGGCGATATGTTCTAGCCCCTTCCCCTCGCTTACCGCCTCTTCCGCGGGCAGCGTGTAGCTGCCGGCAGAGATGGACCCGGGCTTTCCAACCCAGGCGGGGGGCAGACGAGCCCCTGAGGTGGTTCGTTACCCCGGCCGCGAAACGCGAGACCACTCTTTCTCAGATGAGGTCGCACGCCCGTTTCGCGGTTCTCCTCAGGCGCCGCACCCCAGCCCCACATGACAGAGACGGCCTAGGTCACGCATCCCTCACGGGGCAGGGATGGAGGGAGTGTAACGCAGGCGCGGAGGGCGGGGATAAAGAGTGCTTAGGTCCGCTAGGTGCCACAAGCGGACATGAGGCGCGGACCTACCTCTGCTTAAATGCCTAAGCGGACTGACTGGTTTGGTGAATCTAGTAGCGCGCCTCCCAAGCTTTTGGCCGAACAATACCCCAGCGGTTCGAGGAAGGGCGGGAAGAACATTGCTGACACATGGAGCCCGGTGATATCTTAATTGATGCGTCTGGCCTTCATGGAGGTCAGGGCTATGGTGTGTCTCCCGCAAGAGACGTATCAAAGTTCGTTTCCCAATCTTCGCCCGAGCTGACAGCCCCGCGATTGACAGCGGGAACGAACGTGCTCGTCTACCAACCGCCTAGCCTAGGGGAGGATGCAATGAGAAGATTGTTCCTGATCCTGAGCCTTTTGTTGCTCGTCACGGTGCTTGGGAGTAGCGCTTCATTGGCGCAAACCAAACTCGATGCGAGTATCCTTTCTTATGACGGTAAGGACTTTGTTCGAACCGAAACAACTTTGATGAAAGATGGTCAACCCGCCGTCAATACGAAACTTGACCCTGATAGCGCCGCCTACAAAGCCTTGGTCGAAAAAAAGTCCTACACCGGGCCAGTGAGCGTTTTTGGTCGAGACTACCAAGGCAACTACGCACCGCTCATCGGTGAAGACGGCAAATTGACCGGTGCCCTGTTCGTGGGGATCCCGAAATAGTCGTCCTTGATAGCGCGGCCAGTCTGATCTCGGGCAGTGACGCCCGCGTTGGGGCTGGCGTGCATACGTGTACCGAGGTTTGCACTTGAGTGGGCGGCCGTCTGGCCGCCCACTTTCACTTTGTGGCCGCGCAGAAACAATGTCCGCTTTGGGTCAAAAGCGGACATGATCCGCTTACCTCTTGGCGTGCTTGATGGTTCGCGTCGCGAGCGGCCCGGGAAGCGCGCGCCGAGCTTCGGTCTCGAGTTCCTCCCGACGAGAATGCAGAAACAGCACCCAGATGACGATCGCCGCGACCCCAGCAACGGCCAAGGCCACCGCCGCAGGCTTGGTCAGATGCTCGACCTGTTCACCGAGGGTGTAGGCCCCGAGGCCAAACACCGTCGCCCAGAGAATGGCGCCAGCGGCATTGAAGAAGAAAAAGCGGGGCCACGACATCCGATTGACGCCGGCAAGGAGCGCCGCGAGCACCCTGAGCAGCGCAATGAAGCGCCCGAAGAAGACAATCTTGCCGCCATGCCGCTGGAATAAATATTGTCCGACTTTGATGCGCCCCTCGTCAGGCCGACATAGCCTCCATAGCGAATGAGTAGGCGGAAGCCGACCTCTCTGCCGATCCAGTAGCCGATATTGTCGCCGACGATGGCTCCCGCCGCCGCAGCGGCGATGATTTCGACGATATTGAGGTTCCCGGTCTTGCCTGCATAAATTGCCGCAGCAATCAATATTGCCTCGCCGGGCAGAGGTAAACCCATGCTCTCCAGGCAAACCACCCCGGCAACCGCAAACGAGCCATATTTCATGATCAGGGTTGTGGGGCCAATCACGGGCTTCCTCTTCGTCGTTAACTGCGATAGTGGAAGGCGCACTCGGCAGCCGTTTGGGCCGGGATTTGACCGATTTCCGCCATCATCTTAGGCGAAGCGCAAGCGAGAAAAGTTTGCGATCAGCATGACACCTGCCGAGCCAGCCTTTAGGGCAGGTGCCAGCCGAACGCTGTGAATGACGTGGTCTCGGCTAGTGAGGTTGAGTGACGTGAGAACCAGATACCGTAGCGCAGCGTACGTTGCAATTTTCACCGTCGTCCTGATTTCGCTCCCAGCGCTGGCCGCCATTACCGAGCGCTTGAAGCAGGACTGTCGAGGGGATTATCAGCGCTATTGCAACGCGTATGCAGTCGGCAGCGAGGCCTTGCGTGCCTGCATGTCGCGCTCCATCAAGAAGGTGTCGAACGTGTGCGTGAGGGCTCTCGTCGATTCCGGCGAGATGTCACGGGCGCAAGCCGATCGCCTGCGCAAGCCCACGACGAGCAAGCATGTGACCCACAAGCGCACATATCACAGCAAGCGCACGACGAAAAAGCGCACGACCACGCAGCGCTGAACACATCGCCGGCGTGACCCCATCGGCCCAATCCAAATTCGGGCTAGGTCCGATCGAACGATGCACGAGCGAGAGCCTGGCGGCATGGGTCAGGCTGCGCCAAGACTTGTGGCCGCATGCGTCGGAGCGAGAGCTTCGCCCTGAGGCGGCCGCTCTCCTTGCCCGGCCGAACGATGCGGTCGCCTTCATCATGTGGGGCGAGCAATCCGCCGCAATCGCCTTCGCCGAGGCGACCTTGCGCCGCGACTATGTGAATGGATGCAGCACCTGCCCCGTCGCTTTTCTCGAAGGAATTTATGTCGATCCGAGCTGGCGCGGCCCTGGCGCGGCGCGGCTCTTGTGCAACGCCATCGAGGATTGGGCCGCTGGCCTGGGCTGCACCGAGTTGGCCTCCGATGTGGTGCTTCACAACGACGCGTCGCAGAAGGCGCATGAGGCCCTCGGCTTTGAGGAGACCGAGCGGGTGGTGTATTACCGGAAGCGGCTTTCGCGGTAAGGGAACGGCGCAATAGGCTTCGGCTCGAACAGGGAGAGACGTCATGCTGCGCGAACAACTGACCGAGAAAATCCTCGATATCAAGCGGAGCAAGGGCTGGAGCTGGAAACACATCGCCGAGGAGATCGGCGGCGTGTCGCCCCTCCTGGTCGTTGGTGCCTTGCTCGGTCAAATGAAGCTGGTCAAACCCTTGGCCAAAAAAGCCGCCATGCTCTTTGGTCTGACGGGCGACGAGGAGCGCATGCTGAACGAGGTGCCTAACCGTGGCACGCCGATGCCGCCCACCGATCCTCTCGTCTATCGCTTCTACGAGCTCGTCATGGTCAATGGTCCGGCCTTGAAAGTCCTGATCGAAGAGGAGTTCGGAGACGGCATCATGTCCGCCATCGATTTCGACATGGAAATCGAGCGGCAGCCGAATCCCAAGGGGGACCGGGTCAAGATCACCATGTCCGGCAAGTTCCTGCCCTACAAATATTACGGCAGCGAACAGGGGATCCAGGAATACGGCGTCAAAGAAGCTTAGGGGCGAATTGGCGGGCGCAAGCTCAGGCGCTAATCACCGAGAAAGCCGCTCAGCGACCCGGCAATGTCGTTGCCGCCGCTCGCGGTCCGGCGTGCCGGCGAGGATGACGCGCTCGCCTCCTCCCCTTCCGGCTTCTTGGGTTCCGGCGGAGGCATGGGGAAGCCGGCGGCGCTGCCGAACAGGGCCGTCGCCATCTTGTTGTCCAGGCCATAAACGTCGGCGAAGGTCGAAAGCTTGCCCGCATCGTCGACCACCGCGGTGAAATAGGTGAGATGCACCGGGATCTTGTGATCGAGCGTGACCGTGCTCTGGGCGCTTGAGTCCCACGAGTCGTTGACCTTGCTTGCCGGCCACCCATTGCCCTCGGCAAGAAGCACCGCGGCGAAGGCTTGCGGCTTCTCCATGCGAATGCATTCATGGCCGATCATGCGCACCGGCTGCTTGAAGTATTTTTTCCGCACCGGCAGCGTGTCGTGCATGTAGACGGTGTGGCGGTTGGGGAACAGGAATTTCGCCTTGCCGAGGACGTTTTGCGGCCCCGTCTTCTGCAGGAAGGTGTAGCTGAGAATATTGCCGCGGCTCCAATTGACGCGTGCAGGGTCCACCGGGCTGCCGTTGTAGCTCACCGAGAGTTTGTGGACACTGAGGATCGAGTAGTTTCCGTCGCGCAGATGCGGAAGGAGGTTCTCGGTCACCACCGTCTCCGGCGCGATCCAGTCCGGATTGAACACGACGGTTGCCATGCCGGCGGTGAACACCGGCGTGGCGTAGCCGATGGTGCCGACGAGGGTCTTGTCGGCGTAGATCGTCTTCCCGTCCTTGACCACATAGAGCATGAACTCCGGCGAGTTGTTCCAGACGTAGACGGGGCCAAGATCCTCCGGCATCCAGCGCCAGCGCTCCATGTTGATGATGAGGCGCTTGATGTCCTTGTCGTTTGCCGCAGGCTTCGCAGCCCCCTCCTCCGCGCCGCGGGCTTTGAGCAGTGCCTGACGCAGGCGCGCAAACTGATCGTGCTTGGGATGCAGGGACTGAAGATATTGATCTGGCGCAGCCGCAGCTTCGATCTCGCTCAACACCGTCTTCGGATCGCGCACATGTGGCGTCTGATCGAACAGCTCGCTGATCTCTGGCGGATTGAACCGTCCGCCGCGGGCGAAGCGGGCATAGTTCAGGATGGCGAGATCGAGCTTGATCTCGGCGTCTGCCTGGTCCTCCGGCGTCGTTGGCAGCGCGCCGGCCGGCGGCAGATCGAAGGCGGCGGCGTCAAGGCCCCAATCGTTGGCCTTGCCGATCTCAAACAGGGCCGCCTGCCCCCGGGCCGAGAAGCCCATCTCCGTCACCCATAAGGGCGCGCCAGTCCTCGCTTCGTAGAAGGCTTGAAGTGCGGCGAGATCGTCGGCATTGGCGCCCTTGCTGACGGAAGGATCGGCGAGCTTGGCGCGGATACTGGCCACCACGGGGTTTTTCTGGGGCTGCTGATTGGCCGGCGGCTGATTTACAGGCGCGGCCAAGGGCTGTGGCGAAACTGGCATAGGAGCCGGCTGGGCGGGCGCTGCTGCCGGATCCTCCGCCCGCGCAGGCCCGACGGGCGCCAAGGCCAAGGCCTGGACCGCGCAAAACAGGACGGCGATGAGGTGAGCCCCGCGCATCCCCTTGACCCCTCCGATAGGAGGGAAATTAGCCTAGGAAGGCGCCCTTCGGCCACCCCGATCTCTCGCGTCACCCACGGCGCAAAAACCGAAGGCACGTCAGGTGCTTGGACAGATCAGGAGCCGCTCTTGGTCGCCGTGGCGCCTGCCTCGATGTCGTGGAGCTTGCCCATGAGATCTTTCATCGTGCTGCGGCAATAGATTCCAGTATCGACCTTGCTGGTTTCTCTCATGATTTTGTACGCGGCAGCTTTGTTCTGGATTGCGAGCTTCATCAATTTGTCTTTGTTGATCGCGGGGTCGCGCTTCACATAGTAAGCCTCGATCTTGGCCAGAGCATCCTTGGCCTTGGCCACATCGGCATCCGTCAAATGATGCTGGGCCGCACAGTCTTTAACCACCTGGTAGTCGGTGTAGTAGGTCTTCAAATAGAGGCCAAGATGCGGTTGGTCCGCCTGAGCCGAGAGCGACATCAGGCAGGCGCAAGACGCGAGAAATACTCGATAGGCCAGTCGAGGCATGGGCGTTCCCTTCGCAATGAGCGTCTTAGCGCCGACCGCACGCCGCGTCTACAACAGGATGTTGTCGCACTTCTTTCAGGGGTCGAAGGCTGAAATCATTTGGCGGTGGCGCAGCCCGAATAGGTCTCCTTGCCATCCTTGCCTTCGGTGACGAACGCGGTGTCGCCCTTGTTCCAGAACACGAAGGACTCGTCCTTGTTGGCGTAGCGGGCGCCCGAGGCGGACATGGCCTGCGGTACCTTCAAGCTCCTGCCGTCGCTGAGCTTCAGATCGACGGAAGTCGCATAGAAAATCGCCTCGATGCTCTTGCTGCCCTGGCACTTGAAGCTGGCCGTGGCGACCGGCGTTTCGGCCAGCACCGGTGATGCCAGCAGTGCCGCTAGGCCGAGGACGCCGAATCTTGTGTAGCTTGAGCGGAGCGTCATGACTGCATCTCTACCTGACGACGTAGACGATTCTCCTGGCGCCGGGCTCGACCACAATCCTTTGGCCGTTGATGTAGGAATAGACGTACGGCGACGCTGGGATGGGATAGACCGGCGCGGCCGCAGGCAAGGTCGCTCCAACCATCACTTCTCCGTCGACGAAGACCGGTTGAACCACCTGCTGCGTCACGTAGGAGAGAACCTCCGGCGCCGGAATGACCGGCTCGACAACGCCGACGGTGGGCGGAACCGCGACCATGGCGCCGACCGGCGGGGTGGCGACGACGGCGGCGACGCCCGTCGGCACGACGATCGGAATGCCGAGCTGAGCGCCCGACACTTGCAGATTGGTGGGCTTGCCTCCGGCATCGGTGACGAGATACGGGGCGGATGCCCAGCCCGTGACATCGCCCACCACGACACTGCACCAGGAATAATCCTGAATGCATCCGGTGACCGGAAACCGCGTGTTGGCGGGCATTTGAGCCACCACCCCATATTGGAAGCCGGGACCGCTGCGCACATTGAGGTGACCGGTGGGGGAAAAGACGGCTGGCACCGCAAGCGCCGAGCCGGCAATGAGGGCGGCGCCGGCAAGCGACGCGAAA
>NZ_JBOHJB010000099.1:0-9558 GCF_050728395.1 Methyloceanibacter sp. | reverse complement strand
TCCCTATCCCTCCCCCACAAGGGGGGAGGGGAGAACAAGCGGTTTGGCCGCGACAGATCATTCGCCACTCTCGCTAATTGGACATGACGACCTGGGTTAAATGGCGCGACGCCTGAAGGAACCGATGAGCGCTACCGACAAACACGACGCGTCGCCGGCCACCATTCTCATCGCTGCGTTGCTTGCGGCGATTGCCGGGTTCGGCACGGTATATTTGAGTTTTGCCCCTTCTGACAATGGGCGCCTCGCGTCATCGATAAAGCAAGGTGAAGGCGGAGCGGCGGCGCCGGCTGAAGAAAAGGCGGGTCACGGGCCGCTTGCCGGACTGAACAAGGGCGCCATGGCGGCGTTTCTCGCGAGGCCGAAGCCGCTCGACCTTGGCGAGGTCAGCTTCGTCGATGGCGAAGGCGAGACCAAGTCCTTGAGCGATTGGCGGGGCAAGGTGGTGCTGCTCAATATCTGGGCCACCTGGTGCGTGCCCTGCCGGGAGGAGATGGCCACGCTCGACAAGCTTGAAGCCGCGCTCGGCGGCAAGGATTTCCAGGTGGTGGCGGTGAACATCGACCGGGGCGGAGGCGACAAGCCGAAGAGCTTCCTCGCCGAGACGGGAGCCACGCATCTTTCCCTCTACACCGATCCTTCGGGCAAGCTGTTCAGCACGCTGAAGGCGGTTGGCATGCCGACCACGCTTCTGCTCGACCGCGCGGGGCATGAGATCGGGCGCCTGGTCGGACCGGCCAATTGGGATTCGCCCGAGGCGCTCGCCCTGATCAAGGCGGCGATCGCGGCGCCGGCGAGTGCCTAGACGATGGTTTATCCGCCGCCCGTTAAAGCTGCCTCAGATGGTCGACGGAGGCTATCCCGCAAAATGGAAGCACTGAGCAGGAACACCCACGAGGGGAAGACCAGGAAGCTCCAGCGCATATAAAAGCTGCCGAACAGAAGAAGCAGTGCCAACAGGTAACCCAAAACCGCCAGCCAGCGTGGCGCAATCCCGGTGTAGATTGCGACCGTCGATGTGGTGATCATGAAGACGCTCGCCATCTTGATCATGTAGACATTCACCAGGCTGTAAGCCGCGGCACGGGCGAAGTGGAACGTCGGGGAACCGATCAACTCTTGGGGTTGCATGGCAAAAGCGATCAGGATTGCACCCACCATCGCCGCCGCGGTGAATAACATTCCGAGAAACAAGAGACCGCTTCCGAAAAACACCGTCGCAAAGAAGCGGTCTTCCAGCTGACCCAGACGGTCGCGCAGCACGCCGATGAACCATAGGAAGGCGATCCCGGCGAACGGCAGCAAATTCAGCGCGAGCGCAACAGTCCGCGAGTTGGATTGGAGCCATAAGCCTGGCTCCTGAGGATTAGCGGGTATCGACGTTAGAAGCAGCCAGAAGACGACAATCAGCAAAATGGAAAAGACCATCCCCGCGATGGCCGCGGCCTTGGGCGTTTTCAAATTTGCGCGGGTAATGGGCTTGCTTGGCATCTTAGCCCCACCGCCAATCCTACCGGCTCTCCAGCCAGTCAGGTAAGCTGGGTCATCTTAATTGCAATTTTGCCCGTCGAGTGCGCTTTGTGGCGGAGGAAACAGATGTGGAACCGGTGGTACGCGTTCGCGAGCTACGTCAGATCCTCTCTCTGGATTGTTCCCTTCATCGCCCTTTTGCTCGAACAGATAGTGTTCCGCGTCATCTACGCGCTCGACGCAAGGATCACCTGGGTTCCTCCTTGGCCCTTAGGTGTATCGGGCACGCAGGCGGCGTTACAGACGATCATAACGCTGAACCTTTCCTTCATCGTGTTTACGTTTGGCTCGATGCTTATCGCAATTCAGGTTGCGAGCGGGCAACTGACGCCGCGCATCATCGCGACCACGTTGTTACGCGACAACGCCATACGCTTGACGGTGGGGCTGTTCGTTTTTGCGCTGCTCTTTGCCCTGGGAGCGGTGGCGCGCATCGAGACGAGCGTTCCCCATGTGATCGCGTGGATGGCAACGATTCTCGGGTTTGCCTCGATGATGGCGTTTCTTTTCATAATTGACTACGCGGCTCGGCTGTTGCGCCCCGTCAGCATTCTGTGGCGCGTGGGCGAAGAGGGCATCGCGGTCCTCAAGAGCGTTTATCCGAACCCAATCAAAGATACCGATGTCCTTCCCTCCCCAGGACGGCAGCTCGGCACGCGCGACCAAATCGTCACCCATCAGGGCACGTCAGCCATCATGATTGCTGCCAACCTTGACGCGCTGGTCGCCGAAGCGTGCCGCGCTGACGGGGTCATCGAGGTCATGCCTCGGATTGGCGATTTCGTCGCCGTTGGCGAACCCATATTTGGGCTCCGTGGTGGCACATTCGACGAGCGCGAGCTGCGGGAGTCCGTTGCCTTCGGGCCGGAACGTACCATCGAGCAAGACTCGACCTTTGCCTTTCGCGTGATCGTAGATATCGCGATCAAGGCCCTGTCCAAGGCGATCAATGATCCCACGACCGCAGTGCTCTCTATCGACCAGCTTCACCGCCTGCTGCGGATTGTTGGTGGGCGGCATTTGCACGACGAGCAGATCAAGGATGGGGGCGGACAGCTACGGGTTATTTTCCGGACCCCGAACTGGGATGATTTCGTCCAGCTCGCTTGCCGGGAAATTCGCCTCTACGGCGCCGAGAACTTTCAGATCGCCCGACGCTTGCGGGCTATGATTGAAAATTTGGTCGCAACCCTGCCGGAAAGCAGACATCCCGCTTTGCGTCTGGAGCTTGACCTGCTCGATCGCACCATAGAGAAGCTCTACCTCCTCCCGGAGGATCTGGTGGTCGCGCGCATCGCGGACACTCAGGGCTTGGGCGGGTCATCCGGCACCAAATAACGAGCCATAGGTATGTCCACGCCGGAACCCTGTCGAGGCTTCGGGTGGCGGAGGAAACGGCGAAAGCCGTCCAGCTTGCTCCACTGCCCTCGGCATCCGAGCCCTTCTCCACGCCCGCAGTCGATGTCCTTTCTGAGCCCGCGTGAAATAATGCCCCTCCGCCTCGCAGCGTGGCCAGCTTGTCGAAGAAGCGGGGATGGTCCAATCTGGAATTGGTTCTGTCCGTGAGGTGGAAGTAGCGTTCGGGAGGCATTGGAATGTCGATTTGGGAGAGGCTTTCAGAGGCTACGCGCAATCTCTCGGTCGGAGGCCAGGTCAGCTCGCTCTTCGGTTTCGGGTCCACCAGTCAGGCGCGCGAAGCGTATTCTGAACCAGACAACGAACTGCCATTCACCGTGGGCGTCATCGTGCTGAGCGCCAAGATGGCCAAGGCCGACGGCATCGTCGCCGCCGACGAGGTCAAAGCCTTCAAAGAGGCATTCAAGATCTCTGCCGCGGAGATGAAGCAGGCCGCGTCGATCTTCAATTCCGCCAAGCGGGACGCCGCCAACTTTGAGACGTATGCCGAACAGCTCGCGACCGTCTTCGACGGCAACCGCAGATTGCTCGAGGACGTGCTTGACGGGCTCTTCCACATCGCCAAGGCCGACGAGGAAGTGCATCGGCAGGAGGAACAATTCCTCGGGGAGGTTGCCAAGCGCTTCGGCTTCACCGTCGACGAGTTCAACTCGATCAAGGCCCGCCATCTGGATGCCGCCAAGCGCAATCCATATGACGTGCTCGGCGTGGAGCCTTCCATCAGCGATGAGGAGCTCGAACGCCACTACCTCATGCTTGTCGCCGGCGACGATGCGGAACAGCTTATTGCTCGCGGTGTGCCGATGGAGTTTGCCATCATTGCCATCGAGAAGCGCGCGGCTCTCAGCGAGGCTTATGACAAGATCATGGAGGAACGCTCACAGCCGGTTGGCTAACGATCCGTCATGGCTGCTTCTGGCACATCTGCGGCATGTGCGCGCGCTTGAGCCTTGTCCCGATTCCATTCGGAAGCGGATATCTCGGGCAAGGACGATCCGGCGGCTTCGATTGAGTACAACACCAAGGGCTTTATTGCGCGAGGTCGACCGAGTCCTCGTTCAGGATATAGGTCAGGTGACAGGTGGCGCTGCTCGGCTTGTCGCACGCCGTTCCTGCGCTCTTGGGCGTGATCCATCAGGGCTGAGCCGATCTCGGAGCGATTCGTCAAGTCAACACATGAATTCATGTCCGCTGCCGGGACGAACAGCAGAAAGCTTATGACCAATAGGAAGACTTCTCTGCTACCCTACGGCTCGGGCTCGATCTCGTTCTCATAGAGTCGATAAGTCAGGCGGCATGTCGTGCCCGCCGGCTTGGGGCACGCCGATCCGGCCGTGACCACTTGCAGCAGATGCTGCCCATGGCTCTTTGAGAATTTGTAGCTCTTCACCGCCTCGTCGAAAGCGAGGTTCCAGGCCGTCGACCCGTTCCACAGATAGATCTGCAACACGCAGCCTTCGTCATCGCACATCTGGTTGATGCCGCCCTGGCAGCTCAACTTGGAATAGTCGGCGATCCAGTCCTCGCCGCCGTCGCCGTTCACGTCCTTGGTGCTGAGCACAGCGTCGGCGTTTGGCGTGCCCTCGAGATCCTTGCAGGACTGCACAGCCTCGGCGACCTCGGCCGCGACATTGTCGGGGGCCTCCTTGGCATAGGCAACTGCCATGCCACCGAGCACGAGTAATGCGGCAAGAACTTTGAAATCGGGTGCTGGCATGGCCGATGGGCGATCTTGATCGCCGCATGTCTAGCAAAAAGCGCCAAGGATGGAGATGCGGTATTTAATGCTTGCCGCTGCTGTCCTGGGTTATAGTCGCGGCCAGATGCGCGCAGCCCTATGAGCCTAATGCGTGCCGGCAGCCGGTTGATCCTCCGCATTTTTGCGATCCTTTGCATCGTTCTTGCCGCTGCGGTGAGCGCGTCGCCGTCGCTCGCGCAGTCCCAGAAATTGACCAATCAGTGCAAGGATCAGAGTCATCTCGATCAGATGATCGACGCTTGCACGAAAATCCTTGCCATGCGGGGATTGTCGGGAGCAACGCGCTCGATCTCCTTCTATAATCGCGCACAGGCCTGGATACTGAGAGATGAGTTCAATCTGGCTCTGGCCGATTATAGTGAAACCCTTAAAATCAACTATTCCACTGCCTTTAATTACTGGAGTCGCGGTCAGTTGTTCAGCTCTTATATCGGCGACCAGGATAGAGCGATCGCAGACTACGACGAAGCGCTGAGACTTGAGCCGAAACCGGATCCCTCGGGCTATCGTGTAAACAGGGCGGGCATCTTCCTCGATCGAGGTATCGCCCGGGGAAGAAGGGGCGACACCGACGGTGAAATGGCGGACTACAATGAGGCAATCCGCCTCGGTCCCGGCGCTAATTACGCGACCCTTTATGCCAATCGCGGCGTCTTGTGGCGTACGCTCGGAGACTACGATCGTGCTCTCGCCGATCTGGATAAGGCAGTCAAGCGCGACCCGAAGAATGCACACTCCTACGCCACGCGGGCCACGATCTGGCAATTCAAAGGGAATCTGGACCGCGCTCTCGCCGACGCGGACCAGGCGATCAAGCTCGAAAAAAAATCGAAGCCCCTGTACTTGAGTTACAGGGCCGAAATTTATCGCTATCGCGACGAGTTTGAGGCCTCGATCAGCGACTACGACGCGGCGCTTCGCGACACCCCCGATTTTGCCATGGCCTACACTGGCCGCGGGCTCACTTACGAAAAGATGGGCAACCTAACCCGCGCGCTCGCAGATTTCGAGAAGGCCCTGACGATCACCAAATTTTCCGACAGCAATAAGTCAGCGCAGGAAACGGCGCGCGCGAGGCTTGCCGCTCTGAATGCCGGTGAACCGCAGCAAGCGGCATCGGTCCCAGCACCGGTCACAGCGCAAACGGCGAGCACTCCGTCGGAGCAACTGCAAGGCAACGTCTCGCAAGGGCGCCGCGTCGCGCTGGTGATCGGCAACTCGGCCTACAAAGCCGTGCCGGCGCTCACCAATCCGCAGCACGATGCCGAGGCGGTCGCTGGCGCCCTGCGCAAAGTGGGCTTCGACGTGGTCAGCGTAAGCAGCGATGCGACGCGCGAGCAACTGATCGAGGCGCTGCGCCAATTCGCCGACGAGGCCGAGAAATCGGACTGGGCGATGGTCTACTACGCCGGGCACGGGATCGAGGTCGGCGGCACCAACTATCTCATTCCCGTGGACGCGAAGCTCGCCACCGACCGCGACGTGCAATTGGAAGCCGTGTCGATCGACCAGGTTTTGATCGGCGTCGAGGGGGCGAAGAAGCTCAAGCTGATCGTCATGGACGCCTGCCGCGACAATCCCTTCATTCCGCAGATGCGCCGCACCGTTTCGCCGCAACTGACCATGGGTATTCAGGCCGCCGACGCATCGGGTGGCACCCCCGCCGGAACGCGCTCGGTCGGCCGCGGCCTGGCTGAGGTCAAGCCGCAAGGCGCCATGCTCGTGGTGTTCGCCGCCAAGCATGGGCAGCTCGCCCTCGACGGCGAGAGCGCCAACAGTCCGTTCGCCACAGCGTTCGTGCAGCGGGTCGGAACGCCAGGCGTGGAGATCAACAAGCTAATCAGGCTCGTCCGCGACGATGTCATGGAGGCGACCGCAGGGCGCCAGGAGCCGTTCACCTACGGCTCGCTTCCTGGACGCGAGGACTTCTTCTTCGTCGCTGGAAAGTAGGACGAAGTGGCCCCGCTCAGTTGGCGGCGGTGCTATTGGATTTGGACTTCGACTTGAGGCGAGCCGCGGTCCGCTTGCGCACGGGCTTGGCCCTGCCTGGGCCGCAGATGGTGTTGCGCAAATGCACAGGTCCGTCGCTCAACGAGGCCTGCATGGCGAGGCCGTCGATGGTGGTGCCGAACACCGACTTCCAGAAGTACCGCTTGAAGCCGTTCTCCAGCAGGTTGGCGGCGCGGTCGGTGCGCGTGGCGATCGAGGGCTCGCCGAGCACCACGGCGACGAGGCGCCTGCCGTCGCGGGTGGCGCTGGCTACGATGTTGAAGCCCGAATCGCAGATGAAGCCGGTCTTCATGCCGTCGGCGCCCTGGAACGAGACCAGCAATCGGTTATGCGTGCGGATCAGCTTCTTGCCGACCTGAATGCTCGATAGCGCAAAGATGTCGGCGTATTCGGGGAATTCGACGATGATGGCGCGGGTGAGCTTGGCAAGATCGCGCGCGGTGGTGACCTGACCGTCCTGCGGGAGGCCGTTGACGTTTTCAAAGTGGGTGCGGGTCATGCCGAGATGCGCGGCGGCATCGTTCATGCGCTGAACGAAAGCTTCCGTGCTGCCGCCGACCGCTTCGGCGAGCATGACGGCGACGTCGTTGGCGGATTGGACGATGAGCACCTTCAGCCCGGTGTCGACCGTGATCTGCCCGCCAACCGGCAGCCAAAGCTTGCTCGGTGCCTGGGATGTCGCCTTTTGCGAGCAGGTGATTTGCGTGTCAGGCTTGATTTCCCCCGCCTTCAGCGCCTGGAAGGTGACATAGGCGGTCATCAGCTTGGTGAGCGAAGCGGGGAACCACTGCGCATCGGGGTCCTCGGAGTAGAACACCGTGCCGTTGACCGGCTCGAACACGAGCGCCGGCCCTGCGGTGGCGACCGATGGAGCTGTGAGCAGCGCCCCAACGAGTAGGCCAAGGCAGGCACGTGTCAGCATTCTCTTGCTCCCCTCGCTCGGGTATCCGCCGCATCCGCCAAAGGCGCGGCCGCACCAGCCGGGCTTCGCGCTGATACCCGTGGGAGCCGGCCCCGGCTCCCTTCCCCGCATCCCATTCGGGCCCTTGGTCTCTCGGTCCGCCGAGCGGCCCTATAGTCAACCGAAATTCGACTGTTCCGTGACCGGCTGGAAGAGTAACGCGACGATCTCAATTCGCAACTGCGAAATTGCCGGTTTTCAAAGCCAATCGCAGCAGACAGGGCCCTTGCCGCGCGCTATGCAACGGGTGCACCTCTTTTGGGCAGCATACGAGGCGGGCAGGCAAGCCCATGGATGCAGAGACAAGGCGCCGCCAGCTTGTCGCCGCAATCGCCAGAGTCGCCGGCGGCGATCGCGCCGCTCTGCGCCTCGTTTATTCAGAGACCTCGGCGAAGCTTTTCGGCGTCTGTCTCCGTATCTTGGGTGACAGAAGCGAGGCTGAGGACGTGTTGCAAGACGTTTATCTCACGGTGTGGCGGAAGGCGGCGAGCTTCGATGAGGCCGTCGCAAGCCCGATCACCTGGCTCGTGGCCATTGCCCGGAACCGCTCCATCGACCGCCTGCGCTCCGGTGCGTCGCGCGCCCATGCGCCGCTCGAGGCTGCCGCCGAGATTCCCGATGCGGGTTTGAGCGCGCTCGAGCAGCTCGAGATCGGCGAGGATCAGGTAAGGCTCAGGGATTGTTTGCAGGAGCTCGAGGCGCGCCAGTCGGCGGCGATCCGCTCAGCGTTCCTCGACGGGTTCACCTATGAGGAGCTTGCGATGAGGAACCGCGTCCCGCTCGGCACCATGAAGAGCTGGATCAGGCGCGGGCTGTTGAAACTGCGGGCGTGTCTTGAACGATGAGCGATGAAGACACCATAGGCGCCGGCGACCGCCAGGATTTGACCGCCGCCGAATATGTGCTCGGCGTGCTCGCGCCCGAGGAGCGCCGCGCCGTGGAGTTCCGCATGGCGAGCGAGCCGCGCTTTGCCGCCGAAGTCGCCTACTGGGAGGCGCGCCTTGGCGGATTGGCGAAAGCGATCCCCGCCGTTGCGCTGCCCTCCACGGTGTGGGATGGCATCGAGGCCAGGCTGTCAGCGTCGCTGAAGGCTTCCGCCGAACCTGGCGGCATCTGGCGGAGCCTCGCCTTCTGGCGGACCTTCGCCATCGCCTCGACAGCGCTCGCCGCCGCGAGCCTCGCCGGCCTCGTCTATCTTGCGCAAGTTCCTTCGCTCGGGCCGCCGCTGCTCGCCCAGCTCAACGCCGAGAGCGGCCAGGCAAGCTTCGTTGCCGCGGTCAACAAGGGAGGCGACAGCCTCACCATCGTGCCGGCGACGCTTCTCACCGGCGATCAGCAGAAGGCTTTCGAGTTGTGGCTGATCCCGCCAGGCGACAAGCCGCACTCGCTCGGCCTCATCGATCCGACCAAGCCGGTTCGCATCACCCTGCCGGAGACCCTGCTGCCGCAGGTCAATCGCGATGCGGTGCTCGCGGTTTCGCTCGAGCCTCCCGGCGGCTCGCCCACCGGTCAGCCGACCGGCCCGGTGATCGCCAACGGCAAGCTCGCAAGCCTGTAAAGGAGTTGCTGAGGGCGGCATCTCGCTCCCCGCTCCCCCCTTGCGGGGGAGCAGGATCGGCGTAGCCGATCCGAGGGGGGCAAGACGCGAGGCAGTCGAGGCGATGGATTCTTTGATGGAACCCCTCTCCCTATCGCTCCCCCACAAGGGGGGAGGGGAGAGCGGCGGCCCGTTCGGCAGTTCGTAGTCACCGCGTCGGCATTCTTTTTTCATCCCTCCCCTTGATGGGGAGGGTGGCGAGCCCGGCTTGGCCGAGATCGCCGGGTGGGGTGATGCGCTTTAATGCGCGCTATCGCTTTGCTGTTTGAGCGCGAAGCCCCCCAC
>NZ_JBOHJB010000098.1:0-9569 GCF_050728395.1 Methyloceanibacter sp. | reverse complement strand
ATCTTGTTGCACCGCGTCACATTTGTCGCATCTATCCCGCAGTGCAAAAATTTTACTACGCCAAATTCCGAACTGCTGGCAGAATGTGCCGCAGTAGGCGTTGGGTTCATCTCATCGCATAGGAGTTCCAGGAGGCTCTCATGAGCGTCGCAGAAAGCTATATCGGCAAGCCGGTCGGGGCCGAGGCGTCCTTGATGCTGGCCGGGAGCCATCACGAGCTGCCGGTGCGCAAAGGCACTCTCGGCCCTGACGTGATCGACATCACCACGCTTTACGCCGAGACCGGCCACTTCACTTACGACCCGAGTTTCACCTCGACGGCAAGCTGCGAGTCGAAGATCACCTTCATCGATGGCGAAAAAGGCGTGCTGCTTTATCGCGGCTACCCCATCGATCAGCTCGCCGAGCAGGGTACCTTCATGGAAACCTGCTATCTGCTGCTCTATGGCGAGCTGCCAACCAAGGAGCAGTACGAGACATTCTGCAATCTGATCACGCGCCATACCATGGTGCATGAGCAGATGACCCGGTTCTACACCGGCTTCCGCCGCGACGCGCATCCCATGGCCGTCATGGTCGGCGTGGTCGGAGCGCTCTCGGCCTTCTATCACGACTCGATCGACATCAAGGATCCGAGGCAGCGCGAGATGGCGAGCGTGCGTATGATCGCCAAGATGCCGACCATCGCCGCCATGGCCTACAAATATTCGATCGGCCAGCCCTTCATCTATCCGCGCAACGAGCTCGACTATTCGTCAAACTTCCTGCACATGTGCTTCGCCGTGCCGTGCGAGGAGTACAAGGTCGATCCCATTCTCGCCCGCGCCATGCGCCGCATCTTCATTCTTCACGCCGACCACGAGCAGAACGCATCGACCTCGACGGTCAGGCTCGCCGGCTCGTCAGGCGCCAACCCCTTCGCCTGCATCTCCGCCGGCATCGCCTGCCTGTGGGGTCCCGCCCATGGCGGCGCCAACGAGGCGGCGCTTGAGATGCTGCAGGAGATCGGCAGCGTCGACCGCATCCCGGAATACGTCAAGCGGGCGAAGGACAAGAACGACTCCTTCCGCCTGATGGGCTTCGGCCATCGCGTGTACAAGAACTACGATCCGCGCGCCCGCATCATGCAGAAGACCTGCCATGAAGTGCTCGAGGCGGTCGGCCACAAGGACGATCCGATCCTCCAGGTGGCTATGGAGCTCGAGCGCATCGCGCTGAACGACGATTACTTCATAGAGAAGAAGCTCTATCCCAACATCGACTTCTATTCGGGCATCACACTCAAGGCACTCGGCTTCCCGACCGACATGTTCACCGTGCTATTCGCCATTGCCCGCACGGTCGGCTGGATCGCCCAGTGGAAGGAGATGATCGAGGACCCGTCGCAGCGCATTGGCCGGCCGCGGCAGCTCTATACCGGCGCGATCGAGCGCAGCTATATCCCGATCGAGGCGCGCTGAAGCGCGACGAGAGCGGCGCTGTCCTGCTCGGCATAGGCAAGGACGATCCGCGCCGCCTTGGCGCTTGGGGCTTCATCGGTCTCGCGCACGCATTCGAGCACAGAGGCGACCCCGGCGAGCTGCTCGTCGCGTTCGAGCCCTCCCCGCATGAGCGGCAAAAGGGCTTGGCTCAGCGCCCCGCCGTTGCAGTCCTTATTAAGCAGCTCGGTGAAGACGTTTTCGCCGAGGATCAGATTGGGCAGCACCACCGAGTGGGCGATCAGCAGAAAGCGCAAGCTGCTCGCGATCGGATCTGCCCGATAGGCGACGACCATGGGTGTGCCGGCGAGCGCAAGCTCGAGCGTCACGGTGCCTGACGCGGCAAGCGCCGCGCGCGCGAGCTTGAAGGCGGCGAATTTGTCGGCCTCGCCGCTCACGATGTGCGGCGCCACCGGCCAGGCTTTGAGTCTCTCCTCGATCAGCGGGCGAACGCTTGTCACCGCGGGCAGGATCACCTCGAAGGGCCCGACCTCCGCTTGCAGAAGGCGCAAGGCGTCGCCGAAAGGCGCCATCAGCCGCTTGACCTCGCTCGTCCTGCTGCCGGGCAGGACCACGAGCACGGTGCGATCCTTGGCGATGCCGAGGCGACCACGCAAGGCTTCCGCATCGAGGTTCCTCATCCAATCGAGTTTCTCCACCAGCGGATGACCGACATAGCTGCAAGCCGGGCCGCCGAGGCGGCGATGCGCGTCGGGCTCGAAGGGCAGAATGGCGAGGATGTGATCGACATAGCGGCGCATCTTGCGCGCCCTTCCCGGCCGCCAGGCCCAGACGCTCGGCGAGACATAGTCGACGATCGGGATTTGCGGCGCGCGCCGGCGCACGCGCTTGGCCACCTGATGGGTGAATTCGGGACTGTCCAGGATCACCAGAGCGTCGGGGGCTTGCGCGATCACGGCGTCCACCGCTTGCCGGATGCGACGCCAGATATTGGGGAGGCGCGGCAGCACGTCGACGAGGCTCATGACGGCAAGCTCTGACAGAGGAAAGAGCGAAGGGCAGCCCTGCTCTTGCATCAGCTCGCCACCGATACCTTGAAGCTCGAGCGGTCTTGCCGACTGGGCGCGCAAGGCCTCGATGAGCTTGGCACCAAGCGCGTCGCCGGAGTGTTCGCCGGCGATCAGAAAAAGCTTCAGCGGCCGCAAGGCCGGCATCGAAGTCCGTTGACTAGGCATTCTGGTCGCGGGCGAGCTTCTGGCCAAAGAGGAAAAGCCCATGCGTGTTGGCCGCGGCGAGGGTGGCGGCACGATCGGCGATGAGCACCCGCCCGGCGGCGACCGCAATGCCGGCGAGACCCGCCTGCGCCGCCATCTCGACCGTGTCGGGCCCGATGGTCGGCAAATCGACGCGCTCCTCTTGTCCCGGCTTCGGCGCCTTGACCAGCACGCCGGCGAGCCCGCGGCGGCGAGCGCCTTTGCGCAGCTCGGCACAGCGGGCAATCATGGCGTCGGTGCCTTCCGCTGCCTCAACGGCGAGCACGCGGCCCTTCACCACGACCGCGGACTGACCGATATCGAGACGCCCGAGCGCAGAGACCACGCGAAAGCCCGTCTCGATATCGGCGCGATCGTCGGGCGTGGGGGCCTTGTCGCCAAGGGTTCCTTCCGCGGCGAGCAACTCGGGAGCCACCTCGCCCGCACCGTACACGCGATAGCCCTTGCCTTCGAGGAAGCGAACCACGCTCGACAGCAGTTGGTCGTCGCCTCCCACGCCGAGACTGAGCAGGAAGGGCAGATTCCTGATGGCGCCAAAATCGAACCTGACATTGGCGAGATCGGGCCGCGAAACCGAGCCGATGATCACGAGATCCCGGCAGCCCAGGCCCTCAAGAGTGGCGAACAGCTTGCCGACCTCGCCCCATTTCAGCCAGGTGTGGGGGAAGCGCGAGATCTTCGTGTCGGCCTCTCCGCGAATGCCGAGAATATGAACGGCACGGCCTCGTGCCGCCGCAGCATCGGCCAGCGTGGCGGGAAGCGTGCCGCCGCCGGCAATGATGGCGAGCGGGCCATTCTCACGTGCCACGGCCTCGGCCTCGGCCTTGGACTCGCTCGGCTCAGCTTTGACTCGGCGCTGGGACATTGTTGTTCGGGACACAGAATGAGCGATCGGAATGGGACTTGATGAATTCGGTGATCTGCCGGACGAGCGGATTTGACGCGAACATGTTCTCCACGTCCTCCAGCCGCTCCATCAACGTGCCTTCGCTCGAGAACATCATGCGATAGGCTTGGCGCAGCTCATGGATTTGCTCGCGGGGAAAACCGTGGCGCTTGAGGCCGACGATGTTGAGCCCTGACAGATAGGCGCGATTGCCAAGCACCATGCCGAAGGGAATGACGTCCTTCTCCACGCCGGACATGCCGCCGACAAAACCATAGGCGCCGATGCGCACGAACTGATGCACCGCGCATAGGCCGCCGAGAATGGCGTGGTTGCCAATGGTGACGTGGCCCGCGAGCGTGGCGTTGTTGACGAGAATGACGTGGTCGCCGACCTGACAGTCATGGGCCACATGCGCCCCAACCATCAACAGGCAGTGCGAGCCGACCCGCGTGACAAGACCCCCTCCCTCGGTGCCGGGATTGATGGTCACATACTCGCGGATGACGGTGTGCGATCCTATTTCGAGGCTGCTTTGCTCGCCTTGATATTTCTGGTCTTGCGGGATGTGGCCGATGGAGGCGAAGGGAAACACTTGGCAGGAGTCGCCGATCGTCGTCCTGCCGGCGACCGCGACATGCGAATGCAGCACGACGCCGCGGCCGAGCCTCACCTCCGGTCCGACAACGCAGAACGGCCCGATCTCAACATCGGCGCCGAGGTCAGCGTTCGGGTCGACCGCGGCGGTCGCATGAATGTTGGCCATGCGCGGAACTTTGAACTCTAAGTCTCGACGGTCTCGGAGGTCTCGACGATGACGGCGCTGACTTCAGCTTCGGCGACGATGGCGCCGTCGACGAGCGCCTGCGCCCGAAAGCGCCAGACGCGGCCACGATTGCGGATCTTCTGCACGTGGTAATGCACAGTATCGCCGGGAACGACCGGGCGGCGGAAGCGAGCTTTATCGATGGCCATGAAATAGACGAGCGGCGGGTCCTTGAATTCCCCGATATGGTGCATGCACAGCGCGCCGGCGGTTTGCGCCATGCCCTCGATCAGAAGCACGCCCGGCATGACCGGGTTGCCGGGAAAGTGCCCCTGGAAATAGGGCTCGTTGGCGGTGACGTTCTTGATGCCGGTGGCGGAGCGGTCCCCGTCCATGTCGACGATGCGGTCGACAAGGAGGAACGGATAGCGATGCGGCAACAGCTTGAGGATGTCGGTGGTCTCCGCCCTCCCCAGCTTCGACTTTGCGCCGCTTTCATTCATTCCCATTCGCTCCTGACGCGACCGGCAATGCCCTAGTCGCCACTTTCCTTATCATCGAACCTCAAATCCTTGCGCTCGGCGAGCTGGCGTAAAATGGTGAGCTCGCGAAACCAAAGGCGCGTCGGTTTGGCAGGGGTTCCCCCCCACCTCACCCCCGGCGGCACATCGCCGCGCACGTTGCTGCTGCCGGCGATTTGGGCGCCGGCTCCGATCTTGACGTGGCCTACGACGCCAACCTGGCCGCCGAGCGCCACGAAATCTCCAAGCTCGGCGCTACCGGAAATACCGGTTTGTGCCACGATGATGCAATGCCTTCCGACAACCACGTTGTGCCCAATTTGCACGAGATTATCAATTTTCGTGCCTTCGCCAATGACCGTGTCCCGCAAGGCACCGCGGTCGATCGCGGTATTTGCGCCAATTTCCACGTCATCCTGGATGATAACGCGCCCGATCTGGGGCACTTTTTGGTGCCCGGCGCGGCCCATGGCAAAGCCAAAGCCGTCCTGCCCGATCGAGGCGCCGGCGTGGATGGTCACCCGATTGCCGATAAGCGCATGGGTCAGCGTGGCATTGGGGCCGATATAGCAATCTCGTCCAACATAAACCCGGTAGCCGATCACGCTGCCGGCGGCGATGGTGGTGCCGCGCCCGATCGATGCCTCGGCTCCGATCACCGCGCCCGGCTCGACCGTGACGCCCTCTTCCAGGCGCGCGCTCCGATGGACGCTCTCCAAACCGCCGCTGGTGCCGTCCTTCGCCGCCTTGGGCTTCAGCGCGTCGGGATAGAACAGGGCGAGCGCCTTGGCGAAACCGCGATAGGGCTCGGGCGTCACCAGGGCGGCGGTGCCGGCTGGTGCCTTGCCCGCGAATTTGGGAGCGACGAGGCAGGCCGTGGCGCCGGTATGGGTGAACAGCGGCAGATATTTCGGGTTGTCGAGGAACGAGAGATCGCCCCTTCCCGCCGCATCGAGCGGCCGCACATCCTTGATTTTCGTCTCGAGGTCGACCTCCCCGGCCGCTGCCGCACCCACAGCCTCAGCCATGGCGCGCAGGGAAAAGGGGCCAGCACGCTCGAAAAAGCCCGGATGTTCCATCGAATTCTCACCGAAGGGGATCTGGCAATCAGCTAATGACGCCAAGCGGCAGGTAGAAACAAGCCCCTAGAAGGCGGTCGAGGCGCCAAAGCGGAAGATCTCGGTCCGGTCGTAAGAGGCCTTGAGGAGGGCCTGCGCGAGATCGGCGCGGAGCGGTCCGAGCGGCGATTGCCAGATAAGGCTGATGCCGGTCGACAGGCGAACATTCGAACCGTCGTTGATGAAGCTCCCTTCCTCGGCTACGGCCGACTCGGCAAGGCCGCTCGGCATCCACAGCGATCCGGCATCGACGAACACAGCGCCCTGCATGCCGAGATTGTCGGGGATGAAGGGAAGCGGGAAGCGGGCTTCGGCGGTCGCCGCCCAGAAGGCCTCGCCGCCCAGCGGATCCCTCGAGCAATCCCTGATGCGTTTTCCGGTGATGCCGTCTTGGCAGGCGTCACGCGGTCCGATGCCCGCCCGTTCAAACCCTCTGATGGTCTCGCCGCCTTTGAAGAATAGATCGGTCAGGCGGACTTCCTCGCCTCCCCAACCTTGGATGAAGCCGCCCTGCGCGCGTCCGACCAAGGTGATCTTGGGCGTGAGTGGATAGTAGCCGCGCGTATCGACCACCGACCTGAAGTAGTTCACGTCGCCGCCGACGCCGGCGAAGTCCTCAGAGAAGGAGGAGAAGATGCCGCTCGACGGCGACTGGGGCAGATTGCGGGTGTCGTAGGCAACCGTGAAGCCGACGCTCGACACATTGGAGACGCCTTCGGCCTGCTTCACCGCAAGCGAAGCGTTGCTGGCGACGTCGTAAATTTCCTCGCGCTCGAACCGGTAACGCAGACCAAGCTGGGTATTGAAGGCGATGGGGAATCCCATCCTGAGATTGCCGCCGGTGTCGCGTTCCCGGTATGACGCCACGTTGGTGAAGTCGACCTCCTTGTGGAAGAGGTCGAAGCCCGCCGCGAGATTGCGATCGAGGAAATGCGGCTCGGTGAAGCTGAAATCGACCTGGGCGCGCTCAAGGCTGCCGGAGAAGCCCAACCTCACATACTGGCCTTTGCCCATCAGGTTGCGCTCGGTGATGCTGATGTCGCCGATCACGCCTTCGCTGGTGGAGTAGCCGGCACCGAAGGACAGTTCGCCGGTCGGTTGCTCCAGCACCGTGACGATGAGCACGACGCGGTCCGGAGCGCTGCCTGGCTCGGTCTCGATATCGACGCTCTTGAAGAAGCCGAGCGAGCGCAAGCGGCGCCGGGCAGCCTCGACGAGCAGCCGGTTGAAAGCGTCGCCCTCGGCGAGACTGAACTCGCGGCGAATCACGTCGTCGTGGGTGCGGAAATTTCCGACGATGTTGATGCGCTCGATATAGACGTGCGGACCTTCCTCGATGACATAGGTGATGTTGATGCGCCGGTTGACTTCATCGCGGTCGAAGCGAGGCTTGACCTGGGCGAAGGCATAGCCCTGTTGCGAGGAGGTGATGGTCAGGGCCTCGGCGGTATTCTCGACTCTTTGGACGTTATAGACGCGGCCCGTCCGGGTCACGATGGACCTGCGCAGCGTGCGTACGTCGAGCGAGGGCAGCGTGGTCTCGACGTCGATGTCCCCGAACCGGTATTTCACGCCTTCGTCGATGGTGAAGGTGATGAAAAAGCCCCGTCCGTCGCGGTCGAGGTCGGCGGTGGCCGAGATGACGCGAACATCGGCATAACCGTTCTTGAGGTAGAACTGGCGCAACAATTCGCGATCGAGATTGAGCCGGTCGGGGTCGTAGATGTTGGTGCTCTTCAAGAAGCTCAAGAGCGTGGTTTGCGTGGTGCTGATCACGTAGCGAAGCTGAGAATCGCTGAAGGCTGAGTTGCCAATGAAGTTGATGGCGCGGACCTTGGTGGTCGGTCCCTCATTGATCTCGAACACCACGTCGATTCGGTTGTTTTCGAGCTTGATGATTTTGGGATCGACTTGTGCCGCATAGAGGCCCTGGCGGCGATAGACATCGAAAATGCGTTGCACGTCGGCCTGGACCCGGGCGCGGGTGTAGACGGTGCGGGGCTTGAGCTGAACCTCGGCGGTTAGCGCGTCGTCCTCGACCTCCTTGTTGCCCTCAAAGGCGACCCTGGAGACGATCGGGTTTTCGACCACGAGGATGACGACTGTGTTGCCTTCGCGCCGAATGCGAACATCCTGGAACAAGCCGGTGGCAAATAGAGCCTTTAGCGATTCGTCGACCTTGGCGAGGTCATAGGGATCGCCGACATTGAAGGTGAGGTAAGTGCGGACGGTTTCGGGCTCGACGCGCTTATTGCCTTCGACGCGGATAACGCCGACGGCGGGCCCCGACTGGGCATAGGCGGAAAGCTCGCCTAGGCTCGCGCTCATGCCGATTGACAGCACAAACACACCTGCTGCGAGCAGGGCCGCAAACAGCCCTCTAGCCAACCACGACCGCACCATCACTGGTGTCGTCCCCTCAAACACCGATCCCCCGTGGACGCAGCGTCCAGGATCGAAAGTGGCCAGTTTTTGTGGCCGATTTTGGTCCGAACCCCCTTGGGGGCGTAAGGAAAACTACGCGTTTTCGTTATGTACTGATTGACGCCGCAGCTTAGAGAAACTTCAAGTGAATCAAGTCGTTCCAGGTCGCGAAGATCATTAGCATAAGGACAAAGGCAAGGCCAATGCGGAAACCGATTTCCTGTGTGTTTTCGCTGAGCGGTTTGCCGCGGATCGCCTCAATTCCGTAAAACAGCAGGTGACCGCCGTCGAGCATGGGAATCGGGAACAGGTTGATCAGCCCTATGCTCACCGAAATGATGGCGGCGAGATTGAGCAGGGCAAAGAATCCTGCCGAGGCAACTTGCCCTGACACTTGCGCGATTCGGATGGGCCCGCCGAGCTGATCGGCGGCTTCGCGGCCCGTGATCACGTCATAGAGATAGCCAAGCGAGCGGGAGATCACGAAGTAGCATTCCTTGATCGCCATAACGAAGGCGGTCAGCGGGTCGTGCCGCTTCAAGGTCCAGTCGTCCGGCGAGGCGCTGCGCTGAATGCCCAGCAAGCCGATACGCATGGTGTTGCCGAAATTGTCGGTGATCTCCTTCAGCTCAGGCGTGGCGGTCAGCGCGACAGGCTTGCCCTCGCGCTCGACCTCGAAATGAAGTTGCTGGTTGGGGCTCGTGCCGACGATGCGCTGCATCTGGCCGAAGCTCTCGATCGTCGTGCCGTCGATCTTGACCACGAGGTCGCCGGGCTTGAAGCCCGCGCGCTCGGCGGCGCTGCCAGGATTGACGATGTCGACCTTGGCCGCGGTGCTCCGCTCGCCGAAGAAGGTGAAGATCGCCGTGAAGATGACGATGGCGAGCACGAAATTGGCGATCGGCCCGGCGGCGACGATGGCGGCGCGGGCGCCAAGCGACTTGCCCTGGAAGCTCCGCTTGCGCTCTTCGTCGCTCAGCGCTTCCAGCGGCCGCTGGCCTGCGCTCGCCGCATTCTCGTCGTCGATGAATTTCACATAGCCGCCGAGCGGGATCCAGGAGAGCCGCCAGCGCGTCCCGTGCCTGTCGTTGAAGCCGACGATCTCAGGCCCGAATCCGATCGAGAATGTCTTGACCACGAC
>NZ_JBOHJB010000097.1:0-9660 GCF_050728395.1 Methyloceanibacter sp. | reverse complement strand
TCACCTTCGCAGCCCTCGCCGACCCGACGCGACGCGCGATCCTCGCGCGGCTTGCGCTTGGCGAGACCACGGTCAACGAGATTGCCAAACCGTTCAAGATGAGCGGGCCTGCGGTCTCCAAGCACCTCAAGGTACTCGAGCGGGCAGGCCTCATCGAGCGCGGGCGCGAGGCGCAATGGCGCCCGTGCCGCATCGCGCCTGGCGGTCTCAAGGGCGTCGATGAATGGCTCGAGCGCTACCGCGAGTTCTGGGACGAGCGTTTCGACCGGCTGGAGAGCTATCTCCGCGATGTGCAAGCGAAGCAAAAGAAAGGGAAGAGGCATGGACGCCATGGCCGCTGATGCGAGGATGCCGACCGATCGCGAGATCGTCCTGTCGCGCCTGATCGATGCGCCGCGGGAGCGCGTATTCGACGCCTGGACCGATCCCGAGCAGGTGGTGCAATGGTGGGGGCCGCGCGGCTTCACCACCACGACGCACAAGATGGAGGTCAAGCCCGGCGGCGTCTGGCGCTTCGTCATGCACGGGCCTGACGGCCGCGACTACCAGAACAAGATCACCTATCTCGAAATCGTGCCGCCTGAGCGCCTCGTCTACAGCCACAGTGGCGACGAGGATCTCGAGCCGGTCATCAGCTTCCAGACTACGGTGACGTTCGTGGCTGAAGGCAACAGGACCAGGGTCACTATTCGGTCGGTGTTCCCGACGCGAGAAGAGCGCGACCGCGTGGTCAAGGAACACGGCGCCGTCGAAGGCGGCGAGCAGCATCTTGCCCGTCTCGACGAGCACGTCGCCGGCGGGGTCATTGGCACCTCGCGCGCCTTCGTCATCTCCCGCGTGTTCGATGCGCCGCGCGATCTCGTGTGGAAGGCGCATAGCGAGCTCGATGGCCTGAAACAGTGGTGGAGGCCGAAGGGCTTCACCTGGGTCACCGGCACGCTCGATTTCCGCCCTGGCGGCATGTTCCATTATGGGCTTCGCTCGCCGACCGGCCAGGAGATGTGGGGCCGCTTCATTTATCGCGAGATCGTCAAGCCCGAGCGCATGGTCTACGTGGTATCCTTCTCCGATCCCAAAGGCGGGATTACGCGCCATTTCCTGAGCCCGGAATGGCCGGCGGAGATGCTCAACACCGCCACGTTTACCGAACAGGGCGGCAAGACCGCGTTGACCCTCCACTCCGTGGCCATCAACGCCACCGCGCATGAACGGAAGATCTTCGAGGATGGATTCAAGAGCATGGAGGGCGGCTATACGGGCACCCTCGACCAGCTCGCCGACTATCTCGCCAAGACCGCGTAAGGAGTTCCCCCCTCCTGCACGCGAGGACGTGATCGGTGGCCTAAGGAATAGCCACCATTACGTCCGACGCCTTGATCACGGCGTGGACCTTGTCGCCGACCTTGAGGCCGAGATCGTCGACCGCTTCGTTGGTGATGGAGGCGGTGACGATGATGCCGTTGACGTCGATCCGCACATGGGCTGTGGTCGCGCCCTTCTTGATGTCGACGATCTTGCCGGGCAACGCGTTGCGGGCAGAAATTCTCATGGGCCATCCTTCCGGGTCTTACGAGCGATGCAGGATGGCAGGTTCTATCGCTCCTGAGCCAAGGGGGCAACGAAAGTTGGCAGGAGATCTCTCCTGCCAACCTTCAATCGCTCACGCGAGGACAGCACCACTAGCCGTGATGGCGGCGGGGCGTGGTGGCGGGATGCATTTCATGCTCCGCGCTTCTATGCGGCGCCACGTAGAACGACTCCTTGGTGACGTCGTAATTGCCCGGGCACTTCGCGGCGCTCGGATTCTCGGTGCAATAGTCGTAGTTGGCGTTCGCCGGGCCGACGGCGGTGGCGCCGAGCGCGAGCGAAGCCGCGGCGAGCGCGACTGCGGTTTTGGTGAACATGACAGGTCTCCTTTGTAGGAATGATCATCGTCGCGCCGGGGGTTGAGGGAAGGGGGGCACGACGGCCATTCACCGGCCGAACGCCAGTCGCCTCGTTTGTTTCCTTGTTCAGATGTCGCACCCTGAAATGTCGCAGCCCGTTATGTCGCAGGCCGAAGACATGCCCGGCCTCGGCGACCCCCGACATTGAATTGGGCGCTGAGCACCATACATCTGGTAGCGGACGCGGCGCGGCTTTTGCCTGGCGCCGGCGCTTGTTGAGAGTGATCGTGGCTACCTTTCGTAGTGTGGCGTTTGTGGGGCTTTGCGTTGTGATCGCGACACCGGTCTCAGCCGCGTCTTTGGTCGCCTCGTGGGATGGCACCAATCTAACTTTGGCGCCGAAGCCGACGCGCGTATTTCTGCAATTGGATGAACGCACAAGCCCGGCAGGACTGGCGAACCGGGCAAAAACCCACAGGTTCACTCTGGTGCTCGGTGGGCTCGCCGCTGATCCGGATCCCGAAACTGGGTATCTCGTTTTTCTCAACCTTGATGAGAAGGCAAAGTCGTCGACGGACGACGAAGGTTATGTCGGTGCCATCAATTTCTTCGGCATGCCCCCAACCGCGGCCGAGCCGTCAAGGCTCGTCAGTTTCGAGATTTCTCCGACTCTCGTCAGGCTCGAAGAAATTGGCCGCCTCAGCGGGCCAATCTCGGTAACCTTCGTTCCCACCGGCCGGCCGGCCGAGGGCAGTCGCGCTTCGGTCGCGAAAATTGATATCTACGAGAATTAGCTACTCTCAATAGTTGTAGGCCGACGGGGTTCCACGTATAGTCGCTAAATCCTCAATCGCAGCGTCTTGAGGAGCACCCCGATGCAAACCAGACGAAACTTCGTCGCCACCAGCGCCGGCGCGCTCGCGGCGGCCACTGTCCCGCTGTCCGATTGGCTGGGACGCTTTGCCCATGCAGAGGCGGCGGCCAAACTCACTCGCCATGACGTGACCTCCGCCGAAGGCCAGGCCATGCTGAAGATCTACGCTGGCGCCGTTGGGACAATGATGGCGACCACCCAGAGCAATCCTGGCAGTCCGCTCAGCTGGTTATTTCAGTGGTACACCCACGCCATACCCAACGACCGGACAAAGGCGGCCGAACTTGCGCGCATCTACCCCAATGCCTCGGACCCAGTCAGAGCCCTTGCCAATAAGATGTGGAACACGTGCGAGGCGCACCGCAATCCCGCACGGGAAGACTTCTTTTTTCCTTGGCATCGCCTCTTCCTGATCTACTTCGAGAGAATCATCAGGCAGGTTTCCGGTGAGCCGAAATTCACGCTTCCCTATTGGAACTATACCGGGCCGAGTCCGCAGAACCGGATCTTGCCGGTGCAGTTCCGGTCGTCAGGCGATGCGGCGTGGAAGCCGTTGTTCCGACCCGACCGAAATCGAGACACCAACGATGGGGTGCCGATCGATCAGATCAGCGGCGCCAGCCCGATCGACATCAAGGCCATGAAGTCGATCGTCTATGGACAGACCACGGGGGATGCCGGCCTCTGCTCGAATGTCGATAACAACCCACACGGGTCGGTGCATGGCGACGTTGGCAACCAGAGAGGCATGGGCAGGGTACCGTGGGCGGCCAACGATCCCATTTTCTGGCTGCACCATTGCAACATCGATCGCCTGTGGGCGAGTTGGATCAAAGCCGGAGGTGCCAATCCAAGCTCCCCAGGCTTTAAGAATGAAAAGTTCACATTTGCCGACAGCAATGGGGCTCTAGTCGAGGGCAGTGTGGGTTCGGTTCTCGATCTGAACGATCTCGACTACGACTACGACCGCTATATCGACCGGCCGCCGGGCAGTCCGCCCTTCCCATCCAAACTGACCGTTGAGGTCTTCGCCATACGTGCCGTCGCTCGCCGTGTCTCGGGGCCGGTGACGCTCGGTGCGAGCCCGACAACCGTGAAGTTGACGACTCAACCCGCTCCCGAGCTGAACTTCCAGGGCATCAAGAAAGATCTGTCGGTCCAGTTGCAGTCTCTTAAGGAGGACAGTGTCTTTTATCTTCGGCTGAACGACGTCAATGCTTCAGCCCCACCCGACGCGGGTTACGACGTCTATCTCGATCCCTCCGGTGAGGGAGAACTCAAACGCTCGGAAAGCGCTTACGTGGGTTCGCTTTCGTTTTTTGACGTTGCGCCCCACGACGAGCAGCATGAGGCCGCGGAGCCGAAAGGAAAGGGGCGCAATTACAGCTTCGTGGTCACTGATCGCGTGAGGGAGCTGCAAAAAGAAGGCCGCCTTTCCCGCGAACCCAACGTCACTCTCGTTCCGACCGGCGCGCCCAGCGAGGGGTCCGCACCGAGGATCGCCAGCGTTTCATTGGTTTCGTCCTGAGGCGAAACCGATGACAGCAGTGCCCGCTTAACCTGTTGCGTGGCCGCCGCGCTCGCGTGATACACCTCCTCCCATGCGGGTGATCTACATCGCCGGAACGAGCCATAGCGGCTCGACGCTGCTCGACCTGATGCTCAACGCCCATCCCGCGATCTTCTCGGCCGGTGAGGTGCTGAAGCTCAATCGGCAACTCGGCATCAACCATCCGCGCAAGCAGACCTCCGTGCCCTGCTCCTGCGGGGCGCCGTCGCTTTGGCAATGCCCGGTCTGGTCGCGCGTCGATACGCGCACCCGCGAGACCGCCGGCAAGTCGCTTACCGATCTCGATATGCTCGACTATGGCGAGACCGGCGCCGCGCAGGCGCCTAACGCCGTCGTGTTCAAAGCGATCGCCGAGGTCACCGGCAAGGCTTTCGTCGTCGACTCGTCGAAGCTGCCCAAGCGTCTCGCCTATTTGATGCGGCTTCCCGAGCTCGACGTCTATCCGGTGCATATCGTGCGCGACCCCAAGGGGCAGATCAATTCGGTGACGCGCAAGCACGGCGGCTTCCTCCAGCACATCTTCCGCTACGAGCTGATCCACGAGCAGATCCGCCGGACGCTGAAATCGGTGCCGCACAGCGTGGTGCATTACGAGGATCTGGTGCGCGATCCGGCGGCCACCTTGGCGAGCATCTTGCAGCCTCTAGGGCTCACCTTCGATCCGCGCCAGCTCGCTTGGGCCGAAGCCGAGAAGCACGAGGTCGCCGGCAACCACGTTCGCTTCGATGCGAAAAGCGAGCTTGTGCTCGACGAAGGCTGGAAGAAGAGCCTCTCGCCGCTCCGGCAGCGCGCCATCGACTTAGGCACCCTCCTATCGCGGCAGACACTGCCCAAGACCGGCGCCGTGCGCTGAACGAAGCGCGAGGCCGTTTAATCGAAAACGCGGCAAGAGCCTTGTCGCGGCCCCCATTCACGGGCCTAATTGCGCGCTGGTCTTCTGCCGCCAAGGGCTCTTCGCATGCCGCATTCGGCTCCGCTCATCTCGACGCTCGCCGTGGGCCTTGTGCTTGCCTTCGGCTTCGGTCTCGTGGCCCAGCGCCTGAAGCTGCCGCCGCTGATCGGCTATCTCATCGCCGGCATTGCCATCGGCCCGTTCACGCCGGGCTTCGTCGCCGATCAGAGCGTCGCCAATCAGCTCGCCGAAATCGGCGTCATCCTGCTGATGTTCGGGGTTGGCTTGCATTTCTCCCTCGAGGACCTGCTGTCGGTGCGCGCCATCGCCGTTCCCGGCGCTTTGGCGCAGGGGCTGGTGGCGACACCGCTCGGCATGGCGGTCGGCTGGTGGCAGGGCTGGACGCCGGGAGCCGGCATCGTTTTCGGCATCGCGCTCTCCATCGCCAGCACCGTGGTGCTGTTGCGCCTGCTTCAGGAGCGGCGGCTGCTCGACACCGAGCGCGGGCGGATCACCGTCGGCTGGCTCGTGGTCCAGGATCTCGGCATGGTGCTGGTGTTGGTGCTGCTGCCGGCACTCGCCGGCGTGCTCAGAGGCACCGGGGACGGGCCTGACCCGTCGCAGCTGCTGGAAGCGATTACCCTCACGCTCGGCAAGGTCGCAGCCTTTGTCGTGGTCATGCTCTTGGTGGGCAGGAAGGTCATCCCGCTGATCTTGCATTACGTGGCCCATACCGGCAGCCGCGAGCTGTTCCGCCTCGCCGTGCTGTCGATCGCGCTCGGCTTCGCCTACCTCGCAACCGAGCTGTTCGGCGTATCGCTCGCGCTCGGCGCCTTCTTCGCCGGCATGATCCTGAGCGAGTCGCGGCTGAGCCAGCAGGCGGCGACCGAGTCGCTTCCCTTGCGCGACGCCTTTGCCGTGCTGTTCTTCGTTTCGGTCGGCATGTTGTTCGACCCGCGCATCCTCATCGAGGCGCCTGGCGCGCTGTTCGCCACCATCTTCATCATCCTGATCGCCAAGAGCGCGGCAGCCTACCTTGTGGTGCGGCTGTTCGGCCATCAGGCGCCGACGGCGCTCACCATCTCGGTGTCGCTCGCGCAGATCGGCGAGTTTTCCTTCATCCTTGCTGGGCTCGGTGTCAGCCTCGCGATCCTGCCGTCAGACGCGCGCGACCTGATTCTTGCCGGCGCCATCATCTCGATCCTGCTCAATCCTCTGCTCATGGAGTTGATCGACCGCCTGCCACTATGGCGCGCCGCGGCGGAAGCCGGCGATGTCGAGCCCGGTCCTCCGCCCGAGGCGCGTGGCCGCGAGCCGATCCCGACGACCAGGCTCACCGATCACGTCGTCCTGGTCGGCCATGGCCGGGTCGGCAGCGTGGTGAGCGAAGCGCTGCGCGAGGCCAAATTGCCTTACCTCGTCATCGAGAGCGATCAGGACGCTGCGGCCGAGCTTCGCCAGCAAAGCATCGAGACCATCACCGGCAACGCCGCCGATCCTGAAGTCGTGCGCTCGGCCAATCTCGGCGCCGCAAGCTGCCTGTTGGTGGCGATCCCCGATGCCTTCGAGGGCGGCCAGGCCGTGATGCAGGCGCGCAAGGCAAATCCTGATCTGCTGATCATCGCCCGGGCTCATTCCGAGGAGGAGGTGCTTCACTTGAAGAAGCACGGCGCCACCACCGTGATCATGGGCGAGCTCGAAATCGCCAAGGCGATGATCGAGGACGTGCGCAACGCGGTGTTGGCGCCGGGCAAGGCCGTCAAGGCGAGCGGAGCGCCTGCGGCGCCGGTTCTCACCGAGTAGCCGCGAGCGAACCCGCGCACCTCGTGGTGTTGTCATGCCCGCGAAGGCGGGCATCCAGTAAACGCAGGCTTCGTAAGGCTAAGCACAGCGTTGGTTACTGGATCGCCCGGATCATCAAGCTTGTGCTCGGGCTGGCGAAGCCAGACCCGAGTGCCGGGCAATGACAAAGGGCAGGGGCATCCCTTACAGCATGTGCTTGATGTCGGAGGAGAAGGACGGATAGGCGTAGATAAAGTCGCGGAGCTGGGTGGCGGTGATGCCGTGCTTCTTGGCGAGCCCGAAGATGTTGATCAGTTCTTCGGCCGCGTGCCCGACCATATGGGCGCCGAGGATCTGGTCGCTCGCCTCATCCACGATCACTTTCGCCCAGGCCTTGGTCTCGGCGTAGGTCCGCGTCGAGAACCAATATTCCATGTCGCTGACCGTGATCTTGGTCTTGAGACCCTTCTCCTTGGCCTGCGCCTCGGTGAGCCCGACGGTGGCAAGCGCAGGGACGGTGTAGACGGCGGACGGAAGGCTCGCATAGTCGGGCGTGTGCTTCGGCCCCTCGACGATGTTGGTGCCGACGATCCGCCCCTCATAGGTGGCGATGGGCGAAAGCTGGGGCGGGCCTGAGAGCACATCGCCGCAGGCATGGACGGCAGGGTTCGACGTCGAGCGCAAATGCGCGTCGACGGAGATGCGGAAGTTGCCATGTTGGACACGGCCGGCGTCGAGGTCGAGATGCTCGACATTGGCGATGCGGCCGGCGCCGTTGACCACGCGGTCGGAGACGACCGCCTGCTCCTTGCCGTTTGTGGCGAAGGTCGTACGCAACTGATTGCCGGTCGTCTCGACGCGCGAGACTTTGACGCTCGCCTGCACGTCGATGCCGATGCGCGCGCTCTCCTGCCTGATCTGCTCGACTGCGTCCTCATCGAGCGCCGGCAGAAGGTGCGGTAGAGCTTCGAGAATGGTGACCTTGGTGCCGGCCCGCGCATAGACATGGCCGAGTTCGAGCGCGATCACGCCGCCGCCGACGAACAGCACGCTGCCTGGCTGCTCGCGATCGCTCAGCACTTCGTCAGAGGTGATCATCAGCTCGGCGCCGGGAATAGGCAGAGGCCGCGGGCGTGAGCCGGTGGCGATGACGATATGCTTCGCCTCGATGGTCCGGCTGCCCACCTTGACCGCATTAGGTCCCACGAAGCTGGCGCTGTCGCGAAAGAGGTCGACTCCGCGCTCTTGAAGCGTCTCGGCGAGGGAGTCTGGGATGCCGCCGATCATCTCCTTTTCGCGGTCGATCAGCGCCGCCCAGTCGAGCTTCGGCTTGCTCACGTCGATGTGGTGGACGTGGGCTTGGCCGATCTCGTGCAGAGCGTGGCCGGCGGCGACCAGGACCTTTTTCGGCGTGCAGCCCCGATTTGGGCAGGTTCCGCCAAGGTCGCGTTCCTCGACCATCGCCACCTTCATGCCGGCCTCGCGGGTCGGCACGGTGACGCCGAAGCCGGCATTGCCGCCGCCCAGGATCAGCACATCGTAGCTATCGGATGCCATGAGCTTGATTTAGCCGAGGCATGGCCCGTCTTTCCAATGCCCAGGAAGCATTATTGCCATAGTCGCGGCGAAAGGACGAATTGGAGGACAGGCCAGGGGGGGAACCTCGGCGCCAGGGTCCTCGTTACCGTCTCAACCTTGATGTGCGGGCGCGCGCCCCCATATGGGGCTACCGGAAGTGGGAGTTTTGCCGACGATGAGCAGCACGGAGCAGGTTTTCGGACGTGCCTTTGCCTATGGCGGTGCGCGGGGCAGGTCCGCCGCCGATTTCTGGCGCGACTACAGCAAAGGCCTGACGCACGAGCAGCGGCTTAAGCAGGTGCGCTTCATCGCGTGCCTGATGGACGATCAGTTCGCCATTCCCGGCACCAATATCCGCTTCGGCCTCGACCTGATCCTGGGCCTGTTGCCAGGCCTTGGCGACGCCATGACGAGCGTCATCTCGCTCCTCATCGTCCATCATGCCTGGCAGAGCGGCGCCTCCAAGCTCACGCTGGCGCGCATGCTCGGCAATGTCGGTGTCGATTTCCTGGTCGGCTCGGTGCCGGTGGTCGGCGATCTGTTCGACGTCGCCTGGAAGGCGAACCGCAAGAACGCGCGGCTGCTCGAGGCGCATTTGAACAGCCGTTCGGGCAAGTGGGAGGTGGATTAGCCTAATCCGCGCCTTCGAGAGCGTCGGCTTCCTCGTCGGTGAACACACGGCTGCGCGTCAGGAAGCGCACGCCCTCCGGCGCCTCGAGCGAGAAGCCGCCGCCGCGTCCCGGCACAACATCGATGATGAGCTGGGTATGCTTCCAATAGGCGAATTGGTCGGCGTCCATGTACACCGGGCAGCCGCCGATCTCGCCGAGATATTGGTCGTTGCCGCCGATGCGGAACTCGGTCCTCGGGTAGCACATCGGCGACGAGCCGTCGCAGCATCCGCCTGACTGGTGGAACATCAGCGGCCCGTGCTTCGCGCGCAATCGCTCGATCAGTTCGATCGCGGCATCAGTGGCAAGCACCCGTTCGACCATTTGGCAAGAATAGCGCAAAGTGGCGGTGCATACCTCCCCCTTGTGGGGAGGTCGGCGCGCGACGCGCGCCGGGTGGCGGTCTC
>NZ_JBOHJB010000096.1:0-9780 GCF_050728395.1 Methyloceanibacter sp. | reverse complement strand
ACAGGTCCTGGACAAGCCGCTGTTGCAATTCGCTTCCCTCTGTCGGAAAGAGGGCGGCCTGCCTCCGATCCCGGGGGCATAACCCGCGATCTGAGGACCTAAATGGCCGCTCCCGTCCGCAAGGCCGTGTTTCCCGTCGCAGGCCTCGGCACCCGCTTTCTGCCGGCGAGCAAGGCGATCCCGAAGGAAATGCTGACCGTGGTCGACCGGCCTCTGATCCAGATCGTGGTCGACGAGGCGAGGGAAGCCGGCATCGAGCACTTCATCTTCGTCACCGGCAGGAACAAGAGCGCGATCGAGGATCATTTCGACCGCCAGCCCGAGCTCGAACAGGCCCTTGCCGCCCGCGGCAAGACGGCGGAGCTCGAGGCGCTCACCCGCGACCTTCCGGCGCCGGGAGAGACGAGCTTCGTGCGCCAGCAGGAGCCGCTCGGCCTTGGCCACGCGGTGTGGTGCGCCCGCGAGCTCGTGGGCCGCGAGCCGTTTGCGCTGATCCTCCCCGACGTGCTGGTGCAGAGCAAGGGCAAGGGCTGCACCGCGCAGATGCTCGATGTCTACGAGGCGCATGGCGGCAACATCATCGCGGTCGAGCCGGTGCCCGACGATCAGGTGAAGAACTACGGCGTGGTCTCGATCGGCGAAGGCGACGGCCGCGTGTTCCCCATCGACTTCATGGTGGAGAAGCCCGCGCCAGGCACCGAGCCCTCGAACCTCACCATCCTCGGCCGCTACATCCTCCAGCCAGAGATTTTCGACATCCTCTCTGCCAAGGAGACCGGCGCCGGCGGCGAGATCCAGATCACCGACGCCATGATCAGGCTGCTCGAGACGCAAGACTTCCACGCCTTGAAATATGAAGGGCGCACCTTCGACTGCGGCTCGAAGATGGGGTTCCTGCTCGCCAACGTGGCCTACGCGCTCGCCCGCCCCGACCTCGGCCCCGCTTTTGCCGCCGAGGTGAAAAAGCTGCTGTAGCTTTTCCTCATGCTGAGAAGCGCTGCGACAGCAGCGCGTCACGAAGCATCTGGCCTCATCCTTCGAGACGGCGCGTTCCGCGCCTCCTCAGGACGAGGTGGCTTCCCTCTCCCCGCGAGAGGGCACCGAATCCTTACTTGGTTGCGAGCCGCCACATGATCGGGGCGAGCGCGCCGAGGATGACGATCGGCATCCAGATGAACCACGCCGCGCCGGCATATTCCCCGCTCACGACACTATACAGGAGCGCGAGGCCGGACAGAGTGTAGGCCGCCGCGAGACCGGCGATGAACGGCTGCTCCTTGACCCACCCCTCCGATGCGAGCCACGGGCCGAGCGCAATGCCAAGAACGAACCCTCCGGCCCAGCGCACCCAACCCGGGTTGGCTGGCACGCCCGGATCTCCGCTCAGCTCCAGCAGAGAAGACGGCATCAGCAGAAAGCCGAAGCCGTAAATGACACCCACGATCGCGGCCGCTCGTAGAGCCCAGTTCGGGGCCTCGGTTTTGAGCTCAGTCTTTGCCATGATGCCCACTCTTTAGGACCTGCCGCCGAAAAAAGGAAGTTCGGCGGTCCCAGGGCAAGGTCCCATATACAAGGTCCCATATAAAAGAGGCCGCTCCGATACGATTTGAGCTTGCCCCTCAAGACATGGTCATGGCCGGGCTTGTCCCGGCCATCCACGTCTTACCCCCTTCCCAAGCGCCTGCCGAATACCCTGTCTCTCTGCATTTTTCAGATAGGCATCGGCGAGCGCAATGAGACGCTCGCGTCGCGTGCCTGCACGCGTCACGTCCGCTATTGACACAGAGCGGACATCGACCGGCATTCGCCCCAGCGTATCTTGACATCAAGCGCGGAGAGGTCATCTATTCGCGCATGGGGACCGCGATCTCCCCACGAGGCGCAAGCCGAAGCATCGCGTTCCGCTCCTTGTTGAGAAGGGACGCATCATGTCGGCTCCAAACACCATTTCAATCGACAAGCTTATCCGCCTTATCGGCACACCCAAGTGTCCGATGTTGGTGGATGTACGAGACGCAATTGCCTTCAAGGCTGATCCGCGTCTCATTCCGTCGTCCCACCATTGTGGCCCCGATGAGATAGCGGACTGGATTGGCGAGCGCGCGGGACAGTCTATCATTGTGGCTTGCCAAAACGGGACGAGCCTAAGCCAAGGCGCGGCAGCCTTCCTTCGAGGGCAACGCGTCCCAGCGCAAGTTCTGGAAGGAGGATTTGAAGCGTGGAAGCAGGCGGAGCTTCCCTTGGTTCCCTCCGCCAAGCTGCCTGCTGTTGACAGTCGTCGAAGAACCGTTTGGGTGACCCGCACACGACCAAAGATCGACCGCATCGCGTGCCCCTGGCTCATTCGTCGCTTCGTCGATCCTTTCGCCGTATTCCTGTTTGTTGCTCCGTCTGACGTCGTTGAGGTGGCGGAGCGTTTCGGCGGCGTTCCCTTCGACATCGAGAATGTCTTTTGGAGCCATCGCGGTGATACCTGCACCTTCGACACCATGATCGAAGAGCTTGCGTTAGGCACGCCAGCATTGCTCCGCCTGGCGACGATGGTACGAGCAGCGGATACTGCCCGCCTCGATCTGTCGCCACAGGCTTCCGGCTTGCTCGCAGCCTCGCTTGGCCTCTCACGCATGTATTCAGATGATCTGCAACAGCTCGAGGCTGGGATGCTGCTCTACGACGCCCTCTACCGTTGGTGCCGCGATGCGACCGACGAAACGCACAACTGGCCGACCAACAAGCCGAGTGCCTGATGAATGAAGCTCTTGGGGGTCCACTTAACGCAGGGGGGCATCAGAAAGGAGCTTTCAAATGCGCTACGCTCTCCCAACCTCCGTCCTCGCTTTCGGTTTGCTGCTATGCAGTCCCTCTCTCGCGGCTGACGTTGACTGGGGCAAGGTCGACGCCGCGCTCGGCAAATCTGCGTCAGTACAGGGCGACGTTCACCGTTACGGTATTCCGCGCAGCGACCTCCGTGTAACCGTTGACGCAGTGACCATTAAGCCTGCGCTGGCGCTTGGCGGCTGGCTCGGCTTCGAGCCGATCGCTGGCGGCGCGCTAGTCATGGGCGATCTCGTGCTGACGGAGCCGGAGATCGAACCGGTGATGACAAAGCTGCTTGCGAGCGGCATCGAAGTTACCGCACTTCACAACCACCTCCTGCGCGCCAACCCGGCCACCTACTACATGCACGTTCATGGCCATGGCGATGCCGTCGCACTAGCAACCGCCATTCGCGGCGCGCTTGGCGTGAGCAAAACACCATTTGGGCCTCCTGCCGCGCCTACGTCTCAGGCCGCACAGATCGACCTCGACACGGCAGCCCTAGATAGTGCCATCGGTGCGAAGGGGAAGGTCAACGGCGGCGTCTATCAGTTCTCGGTTCCGCGCAAGGACGCGATCTCGGATAGCGGCATGCCGGTTCCACCCGCTATGGGAACTGCCACCGTGATCAACTTTCAGCCTACCGGCGGCGGCAAGGCGGCGATCACCGGCGACTTCGTAATCACAGCTGACGAGGTGAATCCGCTGATCCGCGTTTTGCGCGAAAACGGTATCGAGGTAACGGCCATCCACAGCCACATGCTCAACGAGCAACCGCGCCTCTTTTTCGTGCACTTCTGGGCAAATGATGATGCGCTAAAACTGGCGAAAGGGGTGCAGGCGGCTCTTGAGAAGATTGGGGTCGCGCGCAGCTGACACGGGTCGGAATGAACAGCCTCATAGCTATCCAAGGTTGGCTCTATGGCGGCATGCGCAGCGGCCTTGGCGACGTGGCCAGTGGTGACACTCGCGCTGTCTTTGCTGCCATGGCAGCCGCCATCCTATTTGGCGCGGTACATGCAATGATGCCGGGCCACGGCAAAACGGTGTTGGTGTCCTACCATCTCGGTCAGCCGAGCAAGCTGCGGGAAGGCATAGCCAACGGCGCCATCCTCACCTTGACTCATGTCGGGCTCGCCATCGTCCTCGTCCTCGCTGGCTTCGCGTTTATCAGCAAAGCGTTCGCCCAGGGCGGGCGCACGCCGCAGTTCGAGGTTGCAAGCGGTGCCCTCGTCGCCTTGATTGGTGCCTTCTTGCTATGGCGCTCCACAAGGCACGACCACCACATGCATGAACGCGATGGCAGGACCCTCGCCTTGGTGACCGGCATGATCCCATGCCCGCTCACCACTTTCATCATGAGCTACGCGCTCGCGCGCGGGCTGCTCGCAGAGGGACTCGCGGTGACAGCAGCCATGGCCCTCGGCATGATCGCCACCATCGGCGGCATCGCGCTCGCTGCGGCGTTCGCGCGTGAGCGCTTCATGGGGCTGCTCGTCAGAACCGAGAGCTGGCGACATCGCGTGGGGCGGGTATTGGAGGTGGGCGGCTCAGTGATGGTGTTGGTGTTCGGCCTCTGGATGATGCTCAGGTCTCTCACACTCTGACGCAGGCTTAGAGATTGATCCCGAGTTTTGGCAAGAGCCAAACAGCTACCAAGTAGAGAGCCACGGTCAGAGCGCATGAGATCGCAAGAGCGGTCCAGAATGCAAAACCATTTCTCAGCATCGCGGGTAGCACGAGGAACATCGGCAGCGTCGGCAACACGAGCCAGAACGTTCCCTCCGAAAGAGCAGCTATCCGCTCATTGTCGCCCGTGTCTCGCCATAGCCAAATCATGGCGAGAATTGAAATAAGAGGTAGCGAGACAATTAGCGCACCATAGGCGGGACTGCGCTTGGCCGCCTCCGAAGCTGCCATGACGATCACTCCGGAGAGCAAAGCTTTGGTGATCAGGTAAAGCATCGTATGCCCTCGCGAGTACATATGTAGCACGAATGGCAAAATGTCCGCTCTTGGTACTTAGCGGACCTCTGCACCACTTATCCCCGCCCTCCGCGCCTGCATACACTCCTCCCATCCCTGCCCCATGAGGGATGCGTGACCTAGGAACGTCCTGGCATGAGAGGGCAGGGAAGCGGCGCCTGAGGAGAACCGCGAAACGGGCGTGCGACCTCATCTGAGAAAGAGTGGTCTCGCGTTTCGCGGCCGGTGTAACGGACCACCTCAGGGGCTCGTCTGCCCCCCGCCTGGGTTGGAAAGCCCGGGTCCATCTCTGCCGGCAGCTATACGCTGCCCGCGGAAGAGACGATAAGCGAGGGGAAGGGGCTCAATATATCGCCGCTAAGCGGGGCGCCGAGAGGCTGCCCACTAAAAATTAGGACGCGGCCGCTTGGCGCCCCGCATCCCTCGCTCTTTGACATGAGCCGGACGCTGAGCAGCGCCGCGGCAACGGAGTCGCATGTCTCGTCACGGCGCAGCAACGGACTCCATACCTCCCCCTTGTGGGGAGGTCCGGCGGCGCTCTTGCGACGCTGGGGTGGGGGGACTGCCGGGAGACACAGCCACGAGTCCTGCAAGAACGTGCCCCCACCCCGGCGCCGCCCCTGCGCTCAAGTAGCGGAGCGGTAGCGCAGTAAAAGGGGGCGGCGTCGGACCTCCCCGCAAGGGGGAGCTATGAAGCAAGAGTGTGGCAGCGGGAAAGCCGCAGTTCTCAATGCTTTGCGGGTGTTGATCGGAGGCGCTGCGAGGGAATAGAGTCGGCGGGCGCCTGGCCCTGGCCGGCGAATCGGCCTTTTCTCAAGAGGCCCGCAAGGCGCCCGATCTGTGCTACTAAGGGACGGGAAAAGCGGGGGAACGAGGGACATGGCTGTCAGCCTCAAACGGGACCGTTTTCCGGGACACGACGCGCGCGACGCGATTGCGTCCGCCGCGCGCACCATCCAGCTCGAGGCGCAAGGCTTGCGCGCGCTCGAAGCGGCCCTCGACACCGAGCTCCTCGACAGCTTCGCCGAAGCTATTCGCCTCATCCGCTCCTGCCGCGGCCGCGTGATCGTCACCGGCATGGGCAAGAGCGGCCATATCGGCATGAAGGTGGCAGGCACGCTCTCGTCCACCGGCACGCCGGCGTCCTTCGTGCATCCGAGCGAGGCGAGCCACGGCGACCTCGGCATGATCACCCGCGACGACGTGATCCTCGCCTTCTCCTGGTCCGGCGAGACGGTCGAGCTCGGCAATCTCGTGTCCTATTCGCGAAGGTTCGCCGTGCCGCTGATCGCGGTGACCTCGAATTCCGACAGCACGCTGGCCAAGGCGGCGGAAGTGGTGCTGGCGCTTCCCCATAGCAAGGAAGCCTGCCCGCACGGCCTCGCCCCCACCACCTCGACCACCATGCAGCTTGCGCTCGGCGATTGCCTCGCCATCGCGCTGCTCGAGAGCAAGGGCTTCACCGCCCGCGACTTCCAGGTTCTGCACCCGGGCGGGCAGCTCGGGGCCAGGCTGAAATTCGTGGGCGACCTGATGCACAAGGGCGATCGCCTGCCGCTCACCGCCGGCGACGTACCGATGGCCGAAGCCATCGTGGTGATGACCGAGAAGGCCCTTGGCTGCCTCGGCGTGGTCGATGAGAACGGCCGGCTTGCCGGGATCATCACTGACGGCGACCTGCGCCGCCACATGGGCAACGGGCTGTTGTCGCGCCGCACCGGCGAGATCATGACGGCAGCGCCGAAGACCGTATCGCCTGATCTGCTGGCAAGCGCCGCGCTCGAGATCATCAACTCATCGAGCATCACCGCGCTCTTCGTGGTGGAGGATGGGCGCCCGGTCGGCATCATCCACATCCACGATCTGCTCCGCGCCGGCGTCGCCTAGCCAGTTGGCCACGCAAAGCTTCGACGTTCTCGTCATCGGCGGCGGCATTCACGGCGCGGCCGTGGCGCGCGATGCCGCAGGCCGCGGGCTGAAGGTGATGCTCGCCGAGAAGGGCGACTATGCTTGCGCCACCTCGTCGGCCTCGTCCAAGCTGATCCATGGCGGCCTGCGCTATCTCGAGCAGCTCGAGCTTGCGCTGGTGCGCGAGTCGCTGGTCGAGCGGGCGCAGCTGCTCGTGACCGCGCCGCATCTGGTCGAGCCGCTCCGCTTTCTCCTGCCGATCTATGGCTGGCAGAAGCGCCCCGCCCTGCTGCTGCATGCCGGCCTTTCCCTTTACGATCTCCTCTCGATCGGCGACGGGCTGCCGCCAAGCGGGCGCCTCAAGGCCCCGGAGATCGCGGCTCTGCCAAGGCTCCGCCGCGAAGATCTTAGCGCCGTGCTGCACTACCACGACTGCCAGGCCGACGACGCCCGCCTCGTGCTTGCGGTTCTGCTCGATGCCCGCGCCCGCGGCGCCGACATTCTGAACCGCCGGGCGGTGACAAGGATCGAGCCGCTCGCCAACGGCTATGCGATCGAGCTCGACGAGCGCGGGGTCAAGCGCGAGGTCGATGCGCGCTTCATCGTCAATGCCGCAGGCCCCTTTGTCGCCGCCGTCGACGCCTTGAGCCGCATCGCTCCCCCGGCCCGGCCTTTGCGGCTGATCCGCGGCAGCCACATCGTCCTCCGAATGCCGGCGCCGCTCGAGGCCGATGCCTATACCTTGCAGGACACGGAAGACCGCGTGATCTTCGTGCTGCCCTGGCTCGACCGGCGCTTCCTCATCGTCGGCACCACCGAGGTGCCTGAAAAAGGCGATCCAGGCGCAGCGGCCTGCTCGGCCGAGGAGCAGGCCTATCTGCTCGACGCCTATAACCGCTACTTTGCCCCGGGCAGCGGACCAGCCACGGCCGCCGATGTGGTGTGGAGTTTCGCCGGGGTCCGCGCCCTGCAGGATCATGGCGAGAGGAAGTCGAGCCGCCTCACCCGCCGTCCGGCGCTCGCCAGCATCGCCAACGGCGGCGGCGGCTTCGTCACCCTTTACGGCGGCAAGCTCACCACTCACCGCGCCTTCGCCGAACGTGTGCTCGACGAGCTTCGCGAGCTCGACGCTTACATGGGTGGCCCCTGGACCAAGGACGTTCCCCTTTATGGCGGCGGAGAATCCCGCGCAACGCTTCTCTCCCTAATCGCCCAAGGCCCGGCAACAATCTCCCGCGAGACCCGCCATCGCTGGGCTTTCACCTACGGAGACCAGATCGAGAGGCTTTATGCGAAGCTGTTGCTCGAACCGACCCTCGCGCAGGAGATCGCCCCCGGCGTCACGCGCGCCGAGCTGATCCATGCCGTCGAGACTGAAGACGCCATGACGGCGGAGGACTTCCTGCTCCGCCGCACCAGACTGCATCTGTTGCTCGATCAGCGAGGCCGAGACGCCGTCGCGACGTGGTTCGCGACCAACGCTTGACCTCCAGTTGCGCCTGCAACCATCGACCTATAAAAGTGCAGAATACAACTATGGGGCGAAAAAGAGAGCAACGGCATGGCCGAATACACTGTGCGCAAGGGCAAGTGGTACGTCGCCAGGATCGCGCTTTCCGGATTCAACCGGTTTGCCACAAACCGCATGGTTGCCGCCAAGCTCGAAGATGCCGGCTTCACCAACGTAGTGGTCGAGGGGTCAGGAGGGATCAGGCTCGCCATAGGCTACTGGCCAAGCGACGACGCGACCGCGGAACAGCCGGTCGAGATCGTCGACATCGTCGAGAAGGACAGCGAGCCTGAAATACCGACCTAGCCCTTAGGCGGGCGCCACTTTCAGCAGCGTCCCGTCGGCGCCGAGCACGCGCACCCGCGTTCCCTTCGGCAACTCAGGCCCCTGCACCCGCCAGATCGAGTCGCCGATCTTGACGCTGCCCCGCCCGTTCACGATTGGATCGACGAGATCGTAGCACCGGCCGATATGCTGCACGGCGCGCTCGTTGAGCAGCGGGCGGTCGCTGTGCAGCGGGTTGTTGCGCAGATATTTCAGCGCCACGAGCACGGCGGCGAGCGACAGCAGGCAGAACCATACGAGCTGCCACTGCCAGCTGATGTCGAAGGCGAAGGCGAGAAGGCCGGTGACGGCGGCGGCCATGCCGAACCACATCAGGAAAATTCCGGGCGACATCACCTCGAGCGCGAACAGGATCGCGGCAAGGATCATCCAGGTCCAGGGACTCAGATTGGTGAACATGTCCATTGATCTCACCTCCGCGCCTTGAGCCTTTTCCGCTCCCCCCTTGCGGGAAAGCAGGCTCCGCTGAAGGCGGAGCCGAGGGGGGTGAAGTTCATTTTTTGACCCCCCTCCCTATCCCTCCCCCTCAAGGGGGGAGGGAAGAGCAATCGGCCAGACTCCACCATCGACTTGGCTTATAGCGAGGGTACGCCGCCGCCAGGACGGACCCGCGGCGTCGTGGTCGGCTGGCGGTCAGCGGGCGGCGAGGCCGAATTGCCGCCACGGTCGCCGAAAGCTTCGCGCGCGATTTCGGCGACGCCGGCGATCGCACCGATCACCGAGGTCGCCTCGATCGGCAGGATCAGCACCTTCTGGTTCTTGGCTTCGGCCAGCGCCTTCAGCGCGCCGACATAATTGTTGGCGACGAAGTAATTGATCGCCTGGACGTTGCCTTTGCTGATCGCATCGCTGACCACCTCGGTCGCCTTGGCTTCCGCTTCCGCCGAGCGCTCGCGGGCCTCGGCATCGCGATAGGCAGCCTCGCGGCGCCCTTCCGCGGCGAGAATCTGCGCCTGCTTGGCACCTTCCGCGGTCAGGATTGCCGCCTGCCGCTCGCCTTCAGCGACAAGGATCGTGGCGCGCTTGTCGCGCTCTGCCTTCATCTGCCGCGCCATGGAATCGACCAGATCGCGCGGCGGCTCGATGTCCTTGATCTCGATGCGGGTGACCTTGACACCCCAATTGGAGGTGGCGTCGTCGACCACTTTCAGCAGGCGATGATTGATCTCGTCGCGCTGAGAAAGAAGCTCGTCCAAAACCATCGAGCCCATCAC
>NZ_JBOHJB010000095.1:0-9856 GCF_050728395.1 Methyloceanibacter sp. | reverse complement strand
CGCCACGTCTATGCGCTGAACGCCAAGACCGGCGAGCAGTACTGGCACTACGCACACAAGATGGGCCCGATCACGACCTTTTGCTGTGGCCCGAACAATCGCGGCGTCGCCGTCTATAACGACAAGGTCTATGTTGCCACGCTCGATTCCCAGCTGGTCGCGCTCGATGCCAAGACCGGCAGCATCGTTTGGCAGACCCAGATCGCCGATCCCACGCTTGGCTACAGCGAGACCATGGCGCCGACCGCCGTCAACGGCAAAATCCTGATCGGCACCAATGGCGGCGAATACGGCATCCGCGGCTTCGTCCGCGCCTATGACGCCGAGACCGGCAAGCTCATCTGGAACTTCGACACGACAGCCGAGAAATCAGTCGGTGTATGGGCGACGCACGACGCGACCGGCCACGACATGCATCGCGATATCGAGGCGGAGAAGGCGCAGCTCGCCAAGACCGGCGACCCCTACAAGACGGTCGGCGGCGGCGTGTGGCAGAATCCGTCGGTTGATCTCAAGCTGAACCGCATCTTCTTCGTGGTCGGCAATCCTTCGCCTGACCTCGATGGCGCCATTCGGCCCGGCGACAACCTCTATACCGAGTCGCTCGTATCGGTCGATCTCGATACCGGTAAATATGTCTGCCACTTCCAGTTCATTCCGCACGACGTGTGGGATCTCGACGCCGTCAGCCCGACGGTCCTGGTCGACGCGAAGGACAAGGATGGCAACGTCGTTCCTGCCGTCATTCATGGTAACAAGATCGGAAACGTGTTCGTCAACAACCGCAAGGATTGCAGCCCCATCCGCTTCTCCGAGCCGATGGTGTCGCAAGAGGGCATGTGGACTTTGCCGACCAAGGAAGGCGCCCGCATGCTGCCCGGCGCCAATGGCGGCGTCGAATGGTCGCCGATGGCGGTCAATCCCGAGCTTGGCCTGACCTACGCGGTCAATCTGCATCAGCCGATGACCTATCAGGTTCAGAGCTCGCCCTATCCTGGCGGCAAGCTCTGGCTTGGCGGCGCCTTCACGGTGATCGCGACCGAGGAGTCGTTCGGCAACGTCACCGCCGTCGACTACAACACCGGCAAGATCGCCTGGCAGAAGAAGACGCCGTTGCCGATGATGGGTGGCGCGCTGACCACCGCCGGCGGGCTCATGTTTACCGGTGAAGGCGACGGTTGGTTCCGCGCTTACGATGCCAAGAGCGGCGACGTGTTGTGGTCGTTCTTTGCAGGCGCCGGCGTCAACGCACCGCCAGCCTCCTACTCCGTCGACGGCAAGCAATACATCGTCGTCGGCGCCGGGGGGAACACCCAGATCAACTTCAAGCGCGGCAACAACATCATCGCGTTTACCGTCGATTGATCGCAGTCTGCGTCCACGCCACGTGGACGCAGGCTGGACTCAAAAGAAGAGGACGGGGCATGACCAATGCCCCGTCCTTTTCATACCGAGGGAACAATCTGTTGATGCTGCGGATTGCTCACGTCATGCGAACCAAACTTGCCCTTCTTCTCCCGTTGCTTGTGGCTCTCGTCATGGGCACGAGCGCTTTCGCCGACGATCCGCAGATTGAGGCGAAGGCAAAGGTCTGCGCCGCCTGCCATGGCGAGAATGGCGTTCCCCAGCTCAAGACGACGCCGGCGATTTGGGGCCAGAACGCGGGCTACATGTTTCTCCAGCTGCGTGACTTCCAGTCAGGCGCGCGCAAGAACGATTTGATGTCGCCGATCGCCGCGACGCTCGCCAAGGAAGACCTGCTCCCGCTCGCTGAATATTTTTCGAAGCTCAAATGGCCCAACCTGGAACAGCCGGACGCGGCCCCGGACGTGGCCGACAAGGCTAAGGCTGCGGCCGCGTCGGTCGGTTGCCCCGCCTGCCACCTCGCCTATTTTCAGGGCGACGGAACCACGGCCCGTCTCGCCGGCCAGCAGCACGACTACCTGCAAAAGACCATGATGGACTTTCGCACCAGGACGCGCGGCAACAACCCCGGCATGTCCGACCTGATGAATGCGACCTCACCCGACGCCATAAGCGCGCTCGCCGATTATCTCGCTGGCCTTCAAATCGATTCCTATCTCGGCCAAAGCCATTAGCCTCTAATGCGTCGCCGCGAGCTTCTCGCGAAGCGCGGTGAGCGACGTGAGGTCGGCAGCGCTCTTCCCCTGCTTGTCGCGAAGACTTTTGTCGGCGCCGCGGGCGAGCAGGAGATCGGCCGCGACGGCGTGGTTGAGCTCTGCGGCGATCATCAAGGGCGTGCGGCCGCGATTGTCCTGATCGTCGATATGGGCGCCGCGATCGAGCAACAGCGTGATGACCTTCTCCATGTCATTGACGCCGGCCTCATCCGAATATCCGGCCGCCCACATCAGCACCGTCAGGTCGTTGCCGTAGCGCGCATTGACGTCGACGCCATGGTCGAGCAGCAGGCGCACGATGTCGGGAAATCCTTTGCCCGCGGCGTAGATGATCGCGGTCTTCTGCGTGTTGTCGGCCACCTTGGGGTCTGCCCCCTTATCGATCAGAAGCTCAACGATCGGCTGGCTGCCCATATAGGCGCCCGCCTCCAGCGGCGTGAGCCCGCTGCGTCCGGGCAGCGTTATGTTGGCCCCATGCTCCACCAATTGCTGGACGATGGGCAGGCGCCCAGCCTCGGCGGCTTGATAAAGGGCCGTCGAGCCGTCGATGGCGCGGGCGTCGATCGGTGCGCCGCGGTCGAGGAACAAGGCGACGAGCTCGGGCTGACCGGCAGCTGCGGCGCGGCCCAAGGGCTTCACCCCAAGCCTGTCTCTCGCCTCCAGCGAGGCCCCATTGTCAAGAAGGCGCTGCGCAAGCTCCTTGCAGCCTTTATCGGCGGCGGAGAACAGCATGGCATTGACCTCGATGCTCGAGGCACTTCGCTCGATCTGCTCGTAGCGCTGATCGAGCGAACGGCACACCTTCTGGTTGGCCAAGGCGCCGAAGCTCGCGAATGCGAGGCCTAAGGACACGCAGGCCAGAACGGCAAGGCGGCGGCAACGCGCAAACTGGTATGAACTCAACTCGGGCTTCCTTCGGTAGTCGGTCTCGGGTTTTGCGAGTGCCGACCTTAGCGCATCGGCCAAGGAAGGTACCAGCTGCAACAGGAGCGGATCGCGGACGGCCTTCACACGACACCTAGGATTTCGGACGAGTTGTATCGAAGCAGAGGTCGGGGGACACATTCACGCCGCTTCAGCCGTGGGTTTCACCGAGCCGGTGCCGCGAAGGGGTTGTCGCGGGCGGCATCGAGGATGATAAGGGTCAAGCCTGCCTGCCGCTTAGTCATAGCGTCCACAAGACTGGAGAGTTGTATCGCCTGCCTCGCTAACTTGGCACCGCCGTCTTCGAGATTCGCCGTAGAAATGTCTGCCGGCAGAAGATAATTGTTGCCGTCGATTTGCAGGCCAAGTCCGGAGAAGTAGAAGGCTGCGACATCGCCCGGCGCGAGCCCCTGCAGGAAGGCCTCCAGTTTCTCATTGAATTCGGCGCGGCCCAAATCAGTCGCGCTGACAACGCTGAACCCCATCGATTGCAGTTTGGCGGTCATTGCCGCCGCGTCCTCGTGGGCACTCAAGGGCCGTGACTGTTGCCTAAGATTGGGGTAATCGCCCATCCCAACAACGAAAGCCAGGCGCTTTCCTTTCGGCGCCTCCGATGCGGTCGGCGTCAGCACAAACGCGCCAGCGCTCCCTTCGGCGTAATACGCGGAGGTCTGCTGGTAGCCAACTTCCGCCGCAAGCGCCCCAACCTCGGCTTGGACGTCAGTCGCCAACTCGACGAGATTTCTGCCGGGGTCGGCAAGATGGCGCAACAACACCCGCGTATAAATTGAGTTCGGGTCGGGGTCGCTGTCGTTGAGCCGGTCGAGCCCCGCCTGCCCCAACCCGGTCGAGAACATCACAAACACGCTGGGAGACTGACTGGTCTCCTGCCTGGCCAACTCCGCAATCCCGGCAACAGGTGCCAAACAAGCCAAAATCGCCAGAGCGGTCAGCAACCGGGTCGCTGCTCGAACCCTGTACATGATGAAGTCCTTACCGACTGGACGAACCCGGGGTGTCTGTTACGAACCGCCGATGGTCGGACTATGCCGGGCCTTGCGTCTGCAAGCAACCGGCAGACCGGGACCCCCCACCGTTCACGCTTTTGGCCCGGTCGACGGGCAGCAGCGCGATGCCGAGCCGGGCCCTGACATCGTCGAAACGCGTCAACACCTCCGCGAGGTCGCGCCCGCCGAGAGTGATGATGCCGTAACGGAAGCTCGTTCCGTCCTGAAGCTCGTCCGAGAGTTTCCGCCCCGCCGTGGCGTGGATCTCCACCCTGATGTCCGGATACAGATATTCGAGCGCCGAAAGCTGGTCCTCGGAGGGAAGCGCGACCACGAGGTAATCCTCGAAGCTGCGCAGCACGCAGCTCGCGGCGAATTGGTATACACCCTGGCGCCGTTTCGGCGAGGGCCGAACCCCGGTGCCGATATCGAGGAGAACCTCATAGGCATTGGTGCCGTCGACCTTCTCGTAAAGGTCGGCGAATTGCGAGGCCATGCGCGGGTTGATCTCGATGATGGCGATGCGGTCTTCGCGTCCGTCGTACATCATCTCGACATTGAACAGCCCGTTGTCGAAGCCGAGCCCACCCATAAGCCGCCGCGCCATCTCCTCCATGCGCTCCTGAACATCTTCAGGCAATGAAGATGGATAGTCGAAGCGCGAGAAGGCAAGCGTGCCGGGGAAGAAGATCGAATCGACCACTCCGAGAATGTTCACTTCACCACCAAAGGCATAACCCTCGACGGTGACCTGTTGCCCTTTGAGCAGCCCTTCGGCGATGAGGCGGGTGGAGCCGATCCCGACCCTTGCCTCGCGTTCGAGCAGGCGCTCAAGCGGCAGGAAGAAATCGTCAAGCGCGACCCACCTTCGTTTGGCCTCGGCAAGCTCGGCCGCGCAGTCGATCCTTTGCGCGCCGATGGAGAAAAACGACTTCATCGGCTTGACGAAAACCGGGAAGGCGATCGCCTCTGGAAGCGCGGCCCCTTCGGCAACGTCGATGGCCCAAAACGGAGGAATAGCTTCGGGAACGATGCTGGCTTGCGCCATGCGCGACAGATATTTGTGCTGACAGATGAGATTGACCCTGGGGTCGGGACCAGGCAGCCCCAGCACCTTGGCGACGACTGCCGCAAGGGCACTGCCGGGGTAGTCGTCGGTGCTGACGATTGCCGCGATATCGCGGCCCGAGACCTCGGCGCGGATGCGTGCGATCTCGGCGATTGGGTCGGCGACGCCGTCGAGCCCCTCCGCCCTGCCGTCGATCAGCTCCTCGAGGCTCGTGCTCGCATAGTCATGGAACAGATAGGTAAGGCCGGGACGGGCGAGCCGAGGCAGCTCGCGATGGTCGCGGAAGGTCGAGCAGACCACGAGAACCTCTCGCGGCGTGCCGGACGAGCCAACAGGATCCACACCGGCCCAAGGAGGCTGCTCCGCGATATCTTGCACCGATGCGCCTCTGAAGCGGGGGGTGTGGTGGGCCTGACCTTTCCTAAGGCCTTCCATCTAGCCTTGCAATTGGTGCCGATGCTGGTCCAGGTTCGCCCCGAGGTTTGGCGCGAGGCTCAAGGAGGGATCATGCCGCTGCATTACGGTAAAATTTTCGGAATTGTCGCGCTCCTTACCATCCTGGCGTTCGTGTTGTGGCAGCTGTGGATCGGGTTCTTCGCCGGCGAAGCCTTCGACAAGCCGGCCGCCCTTCCGCAAGCCGAGCCGCCTCTCGTGCAGGTGGCGCGCGCTTAACCGGGCCGGTGCCGTGGGATCGAGGATCATGGTGTTTGGCGGAGGCGGCCAGGTCGGATGCCATTTAATCGAGCTGGCCTCCGCCACCGGTCATGACCTGGTCGGCCTGACGCACGAAGAGGCCGATATTTGCGACGCCGGCGCGGTGGCCAAGGCAATCGCCAAACATTCACCGACAAGCATCGTCAACGCCGCGGCCTACACCGCCGTGGACAAGGCCGAGAGCGAGGCGATGCGCGCATTTGCGGTCAACCGCGACGGCGCTTCGCTGGTCGCAAGCGCCGCGGCCGAAGCGAATATCCCGCTCATTCATCTCTCGACCGACTATGTGTTCGACGGGTCGAGCCGGGTCCCCTACAAGGAAACCGACAAGGTCAATCCACAAGGCAGCTATGCCGCAAGCAAGGAGGCGGGCGAGCGCGCCGTGAGGGCCGCCCATGACCGGCACCTGATCCTGCGCACCGCCTGGGTCTATGGTCCGTTCGGAACCAATTTCGTGAAGACCATGCTCAGGCTTGGCGCCGAACGCGAGGACCTCCGCGTCGTCGACGACCAGACCGGCTGCCCCACTTCGACGGAAGATCTCGCTTTCGCAATCCTGACCTTGGTGCAGAGCATCGAGCGGCCGGACTTTTCCGGCTGGGGCACCTATCACTATGCTGGCGCCGACGCGGTCACTTGGTACGGCTTCGCCGCCATGATCTTTGCCGAAGCGGCAAGGCTCGGACGGCGCAAAGTCCCGCACGTCCGCCCGATCGCGACCGCCGACTTTCCCACGGCCGCACCCAGGCCCGCTTACTCGGTGCTCGATACGGCAAAGCTCGAACGCACCTTCGGCATCAAGCCTCGGCCGCTCCGCGCCGGTCTCATCGCGACGCTCGAGCGGCTGCTTGGACGGGGAGAAGCGGCATGAAAGGCATCGTCTTGGCTGGCGGCTCAGGCTCGCGCCTCTATCCCATCACTATCGCCACCAGCAAGCAGCTGATCGCCGTCTACAACAAGCCGCTGATCTACTATCCGCTCTCGGTGCTGATGCTCGCCGGCATCCGCGAGGTACTGATCGTGTCGACGCCGGAGGACCAGGACCGCTTCGTGCGCCTCCTCGGCGACGGCAGCCGCATCGGCATGAGCTTCTCCTATGCGGCACAACCCCGCCCAGAGGGCCTCGCCCAAGCCTTCATCATCGGGCGCGAGTTCGTCGGCCAGCGCCGTTGCGCTCTCGTCCTCGGCGACAACATGTTCTACGGCACCGGCTTGACCCCGATGCTCCACCGCGCCATGGGGCGTGCCGCTGGCTGCACCGTGTTCGCTTATCTGGTCAACGATCCTGAGCGGTATGGCGTCGTCGAGTTCGACGATGACGGCAAACCGGTGGGTATTGTAGAAAAGCCGGCCTCTCCGAAATCCCATTGGGCGGTGACCGGCCTCTATTTCTACGACAACCGCGTGCTCGACATCGCCGCAAACCTCAAGCCGTCTCCGCGCGGCGAGCTCGAGATCACCGACGTCAATCTTGCCTACCTCGCTCTCGGCGAGCTCAACTGCGAGCGCATGGGGCGCGGCTTCGCCTGGCTCGACACCGGCACGCCCGACTCAATTCTCGACGCCGCGGAGTTCGTGCGCACCATCGAGCAGCGCCAAGGCTGGATGATCGCCTGCATCGAGGAGATCGCCTATCGCAGCGGCTTCATCGACGCCGAGCAGCTGTTGCGAATCGCGGCGTCCTTGAAGAACACCTATTACGGGCGGTATCTCGAAACCGTCGCCCAAGAGGCGCGCCACCAATATTGAGGTGGAGGGGAATGGAGTATCGCGAGCTTGGCCGGAGTGGCGCCAAGGTCAGCGCCATATGCCTCGGCACCATGACCTTCGGCGAGCAGAACTCGGAAGCCGACGGTCACGCGCAGATGGACTACGCGGTCGACCGCGGCATCAATATCTTTGACGCGGCCGAAATCTACCCCGTTCCGCCCAAGCCCGAGACCCAAGGGCGCACCGAATCGATCATCGGCAGCTGGCTTGCTTCGCGAAAGGCCCGCGACAGAGTGATGGTGGCGACCAAGGTGATCGGCCGCACCAAGATGAACTGGCTGCGCAAGGATGGCTCCCCCGGGCGGCAGGGCCGCGGGCAAATCCTGGAGGCGGTGGAGGGAAGCCTCAAGCGGCTCAATACCGACTATATCGACGTTTACCAGCTTCATTGGCCTGACCGGCCGATGCGCATCTTCGAAGGCCTCGACTATGTGCATCTGCAGGGCGACAGCCACCCCATCGAAGAGATCCTCGGCGTGCTCGGCGATCTCGTGAGGCAAGGCAAAATCAGATTCGCCGGCCTCTCCAACGAAACGCCCTGGGGAGTGATGAGCTTTCTCAAGGCGGCCGAAACCCACGCGCTCCCGCGCATCGTCTCGATCCAGAACGCCTACAACCTGGTCAATCGCTCCTTCGAGACCGGTCTCGCCGAGATCCACTATCGCGAGCAGGTGAGCCTGCTCGCTTATTCGCCGCTCGGCCAGGGCTACCTCACCGGCAAATACGAGGGCGGCGCGCTTCCTGAAGGCTCGCGCAAGCGGCTGTTCGACCGCCTGGGGCGCTACGAGATGGGCAATGGCCCTCGCGCCATCTCCGCCTATGTCGCCTTGGCGCGGACCCATGGCCTCGACCCTGCGCAAATGGCGCTCGCCTTCGCCGCTTCGCGGCCTTTCGTCACGTCCACCATCATTGGCGCGACGACGCTCGCCCAGCTAAAAACCGATATTGAAGGTTGCCTGCTCAGATTGCCCGACGCAGCAATCCAAGATATCGAGCAGCTTCACCTCACCTACCCCAATCCTTGCCCCTAAGCCTTCGCCGAGGAACCGCGAGATGCCGAGGCTGTTTTCCGGGATCGAGATACCAGCTGCCGTCGCGCGCCGGCTGACCCTCGTGCGGGCGGGCCTCAACGGCGCGCGCTGGATCGATCCCGAGAACTACCACGTGACGCTCCGCTTTCTCGGCGATGTCGACGGCACCACGGCGCGCGACTTCGCGCATAGCCTGGGAGATATTGTCGCCTCGCCCTTCGAGCTCAGGCTCGACATACTTGGCAGCTTTGGCGGACGCAAGCCTCGGGCGATTTTTGCCAGCATTGCGCCGAGCGACCCGCTTGAATCCCTGCAGCGGGCGCATGAACGCGCGGCGCGCGCCGCTGGCCTGCCGCCTGAGCCGCGCAACTATACGCCGCACGTCACCGTGGCGCGGCTGAGAGGTGCAAGCTCCGAATCCGTCGCCACGTATCTCGAGCGCCAGGGCGGATTCTCGAGCGAGCCGTTCGAGGTGACCCGCTTCGTGCTGTTCTCTTCGCGCGCTTCCGTCGGCGGCGGCCCCTATGTGGTTGAGGCCGCCTATCCGCTCGAATGAAGCTTGTCATTGCCGGGCTCGACCCGGCAATCCATTCCATTGCGCCTCATCAAGTTTGGCATTCACGGAATGGATGCCCGGATCAAGTCCGGGCATGACGACTCAACTGAGTTCGATTCTGCTTTAGCCGCTGCGCTTTACCTTCGCTCGGTCCTCTCCGGTGAGCGAGGCGAGCAGACCGCGCGAAGCCGCCTCGATCAAATCGAGCGCATGGTCGAAGCCTTCTGTGCCGCCGAAGAAGGGATCGGGCACGTCGCTGGTGCCGACATGCGGCGCGAAATCGAGAAAAGGACGGATCTTGGCGCGCGCTTCATGCGGCGCGCGAGCCTTGAGCTCGGCGTAGTTCGAGCGATCCATGACCAGCAGAAGATCGAACCGCTCGAAATCCTCATCCACCACTTGCCTTGCCGATTGGCTGGAGATGTCGACACCGCGCGACCGTGCCGCCTTCTGCGCGCGATGGTCCGGCGCCTGGCCGATATGCCAATCGCCAAGACCCGCCGAATCGATTTCGAAGCGGTCGATCAGCCCCTCCTCCTCGGCCACGCGGCGGAACACGCCTTCGGCCATCGGCGAACGGCAGATATTGCCGAGGCAGACGAAGAGGATGCGGGTGGCAGCCATGGCTGGCTGCTTCGCATGAG
>NZ_JBOHJB010000094.1:0-9866 GCF_050728395.1 Methyloceanibacter sp. | reverse complement strand
GCTACGAAGTGCGTATCCATCAAGGCCGCAGAGGTAGATCCGCCGGTTGTGTGCTGAAAGCGGTCGAACTTACCTCGGGAGATCTGTCTCTCTGTCAACGTCGGGAGGCGTGGACTGAGCAGCGAGCGATCGTTGCTGAGCGGGCGACAGAAGTCAGCAGCGGGCGTACTAGCCGGCAGGCGCAAGCCGAACGACCGGTGAAGGCCCAAACGGTCCTGCGTAAGCAGGGTAATGGGAGCGGGGAGTAGTCAGTGCGACTCATGGGGAATAGCAGCCGTAAGACCGAGCCTGTTCTGGGTACGTCGGTCATCTCGCCCGTCGGCGCGGTGAAGCCGCGCAGCCGCTCGGGATGGGGTTGAATCGCTCATGGCGAAGCAGGTGTACGAAAGCCCGGCCGAGACCGAACCGATGATGGAGGAGATCTGCGAACAGGAGAACTGTCGAGAAGCATTGCGGAGAGTCAAGGCTAACAAAGGTAGCCCAGGAGTTGACGCGATGAGCGTTGACGATTTGCCGGGATACCTTGTGCAACACTGGCCCGAGATTCGCGCCCAGCTCCTGAGCGGGACCTATCGCCCGCAGCCGGTTAGGCGGGTAGAAATACCCAAGCCGGATGGCGGGATGAGAAAGCTCGGAGTGCCAACTGTGCTGGATCGGCTGATCCAACAGGCGGTACTTCAGGTGCTGCAAAGGCGTTGGGATGCGAGTTTTTCCGATCACAGCTACGGGTTTCGACCCGGGCGCTCGGCGCATCAGGCGGTCGCCCGTGCCCAGCAATATATCGTTGAGGGGTACGGGTGGGTGGTAGACCTGGATTTGGAGAAATTCTTCGACCGAGTCAACCACGACCGTTTGATGGCCAGGATCGCGGAGAGGATCAGCGATAAGCGTTTGCTGAAGCTGGTTCGTGCGTTCCTGACGGCCGGCGTGATGGAGGGCGGACTGGTGAGCGCGGTGGATGAGGGTACGCCGCAGGGCGGGCCGCTTTCACCGTTGCTAAGTAATCTGGTGTTAGATGAGCTGGACCGAGAGTTGGAGCGACGCGGCCACTGCTTCGTTCGGTATGCGGACGACTGCAACATTTACGTTCGCAGCGAACGCGCAGGACAGCGGGTCATGGAGAGCATTACGAGCTTCATCGAGAAGCGACTCAAACTCAAGGTCAACGCCCGGAAGAGTGCGGTGGCTCGACCCGAGGAGCGCACGTTCCTCGGGTTCACCTTCACACGCCTTGGGGCTTCGCCTGAACTGCGGCGTAGTATTGCGCCAAAGGCTCTGCGACGCTTCAAGGAGCGGGTGCGGGAGATCACGCGCCGGAACCGAGGGGTGAGCATGAAATGCATGGTGGAGGAACTATCAGCGTTTCTGCGTGGCTGGCGAGCTTACTTCGGCTTCTGCCAGACCCCCGAGGTGTTCGACAGCCTTGATAGCTGGGTGCGCCGTCGCCTGAGGGCGGTGCAATGGAAACAGTGGAGGCGCCCACAGCGACGGTGTAGCGAGTTGCTCAAACGGGGCGTGAGTTGGGTAACAGCCGTGACAACGGCTGCCAGCTCACGCGGCCCATGGCATCTCGCACGCTGCCTGGCTGTCCAGGTCGCCCTTCCCAATGCGCATTTCGACTCGCTGGGACTTTTCCGTCTTTCCAAGACGCTCGGCTCAACCCGCCGAACCGCCGGATGCGGGATCCGCATGTCCGGTGGTGTGGCAGGGGTGCGCGGGTGACCGCGCCCCCTATGCCGATCTCCGGGGTATTTTCTTCGCCTCGGCTTTGCTGTGCGACCTCGCCTGAGGCTCCAGGAGCGGAGATCTCGGGTGACCCCTGGGCCTGCTATCCCCGGATTTGGCTTCTTGATCTGGCTGGTGCGCATCGCTCATCTCGCCGTTGTCCATCGCAGAGCACTACGTCGGGTTTTGATTGTCGCTCGGCGTCAACGGCCCAACGTTCTTGGTCGTGGCATAGTGGGCGGTCCTTCCCGGGCCTTGCTTCTTTCGAGCCAGAGCCGCCCGTCGCCTGTAGCTCTCCACGTTCATCTCGAAGATCGTCGCGTGATGGACGAGCCGATCGACGGCTGCGAGCGTCATGGCCGGGTCTTGGAAGATCTTCCCCCATTCGCCAAAGGGTTGATTGGCCGTGATGAGGACCGAGCGGCGTTCGTAACGAGAGCTGATCAACTCGAACAGCACTGAGGTTTCCGCCTGGTCCTTGGTGACGTACACCAGGTCGTCCAATATCAGCAGATGATAGCGATCCAGCCGCTGGATGGCCGCTTCCAGCGCGAACTCGCGGCGTGCGACTTGCAGCTTCTGCACCAGATCCGAGGTGCGCGTGAACAGCACCCGCCAGCCTTTCTCGAGCAGTGACAGTCCGATCGCCGAGGCCAGATGCGACTTGCCCCCGCCGGGCGGTCCGAACAGCAACAGGTTGGCCCCTTTCTCGAGCCAGCCGTCGCCGGCGCACAGCGCTGAGACCTGCGCCTTGGAGATCATCGGCACGGCCTCGAAGTCGTAGTTCTCCAGCGTCTTGCCCGGCAGCAGCTTCGCTTCCCCGAGATGGCGTTCGATGCGCCGCCGATCGCGTGCAGCAATCTCATGTTCGGCGAGGGCCATCAGCAACCGAGCCGCCGGCCAGCCTTCCTTGTCCGAGCGCTCGGCGAACTTCTCCCACAAGTGCTTGATCGCCGGCAGACGCAGTTCGCTCAGCAGCAGCGTCAGGCGCGTGGTGTCAATGCTTTCGTTCATGCCGCCTCTCCCATGCACGAGTCGTTCAGCGCCTCGTACAGGCTCAGAGGCGAGAGCTGCACGCATACCTGCGGTAAGCTCGCAAGGTCCGGCGCGAAGCGCGCGCACAGCTCCTTGAGCTGCGGCAGCCGATGGGCGGCGAGGTCTTCGCTTAGGATGGCGGCCAACTGCCCCTCGCACGCCCGATCGTGCGCGAGACTCAACAGCTCCAGCATCAGTTTGCAGGCGCTGCGCTCGTTGAGCCGCTCGCACAGATAATCGAACATCTGCCGATACGCCTCGCGCGGCCAGAGCTGGTCGCGGTAGAGGAGATTCAGCAGCGCCATGGGCTTGCGCCTGAGGGCGTGGATCAGGTGATGATAGTCCACCACGTGACCGTGCTTGCCATCACGGCCCGGCCGACCGCGCACCAGACTCAGTACCCGCGTGCCCCCGACGTAAAGCTCCACCCGATCGTCATACAAGCGCGCCCGCGGCCGGTGCCCGATCAGGCGCGAGGGCACGGTGTAGAAGACCTTGCGCAGCACGAAGCCTCCCGAGCTGGTCACGTAGACCAGTTCCTCTTCGTAATCGGCCGTGCGGGTGTCGGGAAGGGCCTGCAGCAGTGCCCGCTCGGCATCGATGCGCTTGATGTTGCGCGCGTTCTTGCGACCGACGATCTCATCGAGGAAGGATCGATAGGCACCCAGGTCCTCGAAGTCCCTCGTGCCGCGCATCAGCAGGGCATCCCGGATTGCGTGCTTCAAGTGCCCGTGCGCACTCTCAATCGCACCATTCTCATGCGCGACGCCACGGTTATTGCGGGTCGGTTCCATGCGGTAATGCGCACACAGCGCATCGTATCGGTGGGTCAGATCCTCGCGCGCATCGTGCTCGAGATTACCGAACGCCGCCGACAAACTGTCGCTGCGGTGCTCACGCGGTGCGCCCCCCAAAGCCCACAGCGCGTTCTGCAGCCCCTCGGCCAGGGCCACGTAGCTCTCCCCGCCCAGGATGACATGCACGTGCTCGAACCCCGAGCACGCCAAGCGGAAGTGGTACAGCCGATGATCGAGCTCGACCCCGCAGACCCGCACCGCCAGATCCGCCATCTCGGTGAAATCCGACAACCCCATCCGTCCCGGCTCTTGCACCTGGCGGAAGATCACCTCCCGATCCTCACCGTTCAACGCCCGCCACTGGCGGATGCGCCGCTCCACCGTCCGACGCACATTCTCCGGAAGCTCCGGATGGCGCCGCTGCATCTCCTCGAAGATCGCGATCGCCCTCAGCCCCGGCGCCGCCCGCAGCATCGGGACGATCTCGGGATCAAAAATGCTCACCAGCGGATCGGGGCGGCGCCGACCCCGGGGCAACGCCTTCTGTGACGGTAATCGCGGATCGTTCTCGATGCGGTATGCGCTCGCCAAGCTCATCGCCGCTTGCGCCGCCGCCGCCGGCTTCGACACGGTCAATCTGGATTTCATGTACAGCCTCATCTGGTGATCGTTGATGTGTCGACCGGGCATGAGGCAGGTACTCCGTCACTGGGAACACCACCTCAATACCCGATCGGCCGCGATCACCGACGAGCCGGACCTCAAATCAGTCCGAAATCGCCTCCTGGCGGGTCAAATCGAGGGCCAAAGCCTCGAAAATCGACCTGCCATGATCTTCTCATCCTGATTGACGCGCTTCTCACCCTGATTGTCGCGCGACAGGAGCGACTTCGAGTGGGGGTTATTGAGTGGACGAATGTCAGCTCTATCGTGGGTGCTGGGCGCGAACTGGGAAGAATCGCTGGATACGTAATCGCCTCTCGTCTGAATCTGCCGACCCATATACACGCCTGCAAATCGCCAGTCAGCTCCCCTTCCTTTTCCCCGCCCCCGAAGAAGCCACTGGCGTCAGGAGATCATGCAGCACGCCGTGTCCGCTCCAGCTCGCCTTGGCCGTTGCACGCTCCGCGGAGGGCCACTTCTGGGATGAATAGAAAATCGCAGCCTGGACGTAGTTGCTAGCCGAAGAATAGAGACTGCGCAGCGCCGTGCGGCGTGCATGATCGCCGTACCGCCCGACGTAGATTGCCGCGACGGCGCGCAGTGCGTCATGGCAATCGGTTGACTTCAGTAGGTCTAGTGCGGCCTTTACGACGGCATCGTCGCCCTTTTTGTTTTGGGTCAAGCCCGCGAGCAGCCACATCCTCTGCCAGTCGAATAACGACTTGTCCTGCAACGTTGACAGCATCAAGTTCTGCACCGAACTGTCGAGGAAGCGCGCGAGATATGCGCAGTAGATCTGCGTCATCGAGGGCCGTTTCTTGAATGAACTCATGACATGATCGACTGCGTAGTCCGAGTCGGCGGCGGCGAAAAGCGGTAGACAGAAGCGTTCGATGTTCTCCTCGTTACCGGGATAGTCGCTGATGGAGTCAAAAAGAACCTTCGTAGCTTCGATCTTGAGATTCTCTTCGTCGAGGTTGTCGTCCTGCTCTTCCTCGTCTTCCCATTCGGACTGAAAACCGTAGTCCGTCCTGAATTTGTGGTCGCCGACCTGGCTGGACACCTCGTCGAACGCATCCGCAAACAGTTGCTCGAGATCGGGCTCCTCCGTCACCAGTGCTGCCTTGGGCATAATCGATGACTTGGCCTCGTTGATAACGAGATCGTAGCTCCGCAGTGCCGGAATGATCGCGCGTAGCAACTTCTCGCCCTCATCGACGCTTTTCAGGAACACATATATATCGTCCACATAGCGGGCCGAAGGGACATCCAGGTCCTTCAGCATGAGATCAATAGGCGCGAGGTAATAGTTCCCGAATAGGTCCGAGGGAAATATCCCCTGCAGAATACCGCGCGAATTACGCTCACCCGTGTAGCGCGACAGCACAGCTTCAAGCCGGGACGCCAGGCCGCTCGGATATCCCGCATCCTGCAGCACGTTGATGAGTTTGTGCTGGTTGATCGAGCCGAAGTAGTTTGCGACGTCGAGCTTCAGAACGTAGCGAACAGATTTCGGCTTCGAGTTGTTCGCCAGTGCCTTCTGCAACTTGGCCCAACACTCGCGAGTCGGCGCGAACATGGATGGACTGCCGGGCTCCTCCAGCCGGTGACTAAAGGAACGGGTGCTGTCGGTGCTGGCCTTCACGATCGGCCCGGCCTGATCAGCAAGCGCCTGGTAAAGCAGCCGATCGTGGGGCAGGAGGATGCTGCCGGGCCGCGAATAGTTGGGCCCGAGTCGCCTGATCGACGCTTTCACCCGAATGCGATATGTCTTCGGCACCTCAATGGTCAGCGGCAGCCCAACGCTGTACGAGCCACTAGCGAGCCGGGAGTGAACCTGGTCGATGAGCCTATCCTGCGCCTTGCGGTAGATGAAGCCGAGGTGCGGTGCGTAGATGAAATCGGAGCGCAGGTCCTGAATGATGCGCGCGAGCGCAAGCTTCCAATCGATCTGCTTCAGCAGATTGGAATCAAGACCGAACTGTGTGCCGATTTCCTGAGGGGACATAGGACCGGCAATGGTAGCAGCGTTGGTTGGGGCGCGGAGCAGCCTTACCGCCGAACGCTATGGCGTCGGCTCTGCGGTCGCCTCGGAGGACCATCACGTTCCGGTAACCGGCTGGCGAAGATTGCCCCGGACTACGTTTCGATAGCAGTCGGGGCGTGGAATGCCCGGTTGTGCGTCCGGCGGTAGCGGACGCCACGGCCATTCGATCTTTCAGCGCGTCCTCTGCATCGGTTCGATTTTCCTCCACCCAGCGCGGGCAGCCGATTTCCGCACTAGCTGCTCCTGGTCGGTCGTTGCCGGCGCCATTCGATCGATGAACGCTCGCACATCGTCCGCGAGGCGATGGTCACCCTCCTCCCGAAGGCGCTGAGCTACGGCCTGCCATCCAGCCACTACCTCTGATCGGGTCTGCTCCAAGATAGCCTTGCCCTGCCGGTGACGTGCGAGGGCACTCGGCGTCTTGGCCGCAAGTTCATGGATTTGTTTGCGTTCGTAGAAGGATTCGTTTCGTTCAGCGCTTCGGTAGATAGCATCGAGCTTCTTCGTCCGCACCTGTCCGCGAACGGCTCGCTCTGTCGCGTTCGCCGCAATACCTTGCTCTCGTAAATGATCGGCAAATTCGTACCGCCACTCCCGCAGTGTGGCCTTCCGAATCTTCAGTCGCTCGCCTTGCTCGCTCATCGCCTTGACGACCAGATGCACGTGCGGGTGGGCCTCGTCGGTGTGCAATGCCATTGCGTATCTGTGCTTCAGCGCAAACTGATTCTGCGCAAGCCCGCGCACCGCCTTGACTAACTTGTCTGACGAAGTTCCTGGCGGCATAGAGAAAATGAGGTTGTGAACGAGTTTGAATGGCTTCGGACGTCGGCGGATCGAGTGTTTGTCCTGGCGACGGTGGTCTTCGAGATCGAGATCCCAATCGAGAACGATCGATTTCTGGAAGCTGCTTCCGGTCACCCGCCGACCGTCGTCCATCTCGATCTCCAACTCACCTCCCCGCCCAATATAGGACAGGTGAGCTTCCACGCCGGCGCGGCTTCTGCCGCCTCCGCTTACCTTGACCACCACCTCGGGTGCTCTCCGAACCGTTCGTGCGATGTAAAGACGTTGGCTTGCGCTGAATTGCCGGCCGACGGCGCGGCCATAGCTGACGACGTCCAACAAAGCCCTTTGGCTTCCAAGGTTAATGACTCTCCTTTTCATGTCCCGCATCCCAACTGGCCAAGTTCGCGTTGATAAATGCCTTGAAATGGTCTCTGAGTCCGGTCAGTGCTCGAAGGAGTGAGAGCAGATCCGAACGGTTCGGTCCATTTGGCCATTGCTGTTGATTCACTGCTCGCGCAATTTGATTGATGTTGCGGCCGATCGCGCCTACCTCTGCCACGGACCGCTTCAACGTCTCTAGTTCAGCGGTCGGAAGCGGTGTCAGTGCACGAAGGTGAGCTCGAACAAGAAACGAGACATACGTGCTCGTCGGCAGTTCCCTTGCCCTGGCGCGTTCGCGCAGAAATAGCAGGTCGTCTGGCCGCAGGCGAACCGAGATTCGCCCGCTTGAGGCAACTGACTCGACTGGATCCAGCACTGACTGCGTCCCCGTATCGGCCATGATAAGCGCCGACTTGACCAGCCGCCTCAACAGAGCTGATTCAGACAGTCCTTGGGCGTGCGCGATCTCTGCAAAGAGTGCCCTGGAGTCGGAATCTATCCACGTCGAGAGGTGAACACGAGTCTTCATGTGGAGTTGAGTTTGAAACAACGAGCTGCCAGTTGGCTATCCTGCACTAGCGTCGAATCCATCTGCAACTGCAAACATGCCGAACCGCCGTCCGTCCGAACATCGCGCACCGGAATCTAACGTCGGGACGTTCCATATGGAATTCAGTTCCTGCTTGCAATGGCGTCAGGAACGCCGTGCGCGTGGAGTTGTCAGCCGTATGAATCAGGCGCGGTAGTCGAATCGAACTTAGCGAGTTTGGAGCAACAACCGTCTCGAGCTGACCGGCATTCGATGGGGAGAGTTGTGCAGTGATTCGTCGCATTTCAAGGGTAGGCGATAGAGCGCTCTTCATCCATAGTGATGCTGTGGGCCGTTATAACAGCCGAGGTATCTGCACATGGTTCATGTTGGAAGTGGGCAGGGTGAATTGGCGTTTGAGGAAGCCAAGGCGACCGAGCAAGTTAAGCCCCAGCGCGTGCTTCGACTGCCCCAGGTGCGAGCACTTACCGGGCTGGGGCGGTCGTTTATCTACAAACTTCAGGCCGAGAATAGGTTCCCAAAGCGCATTAAGATCGGCGCGCGGGCAGTCGGTTGGTTGGAGGATGAGGTCCAGAAGTGGGTAGCGGACAGGATCACCGAGAGCCGCCACGGGAAACCGAATCCGTCTTAAGCAGCAAAGCTGACGCAGTTGTCAACGGACATCTGCGGTCTCTGTTGGCTCATCCTGGACGCTTGGGCGATCTACACGAGGAAGGCGATCATCCGGTGCGGGCGCCTTCTCACGCGCTACGAATGCAGCCCACGGTGTGTCATCCGAACCAATTCCGCTGGGTCCATGCCGAGCGCATCGGCGATTGCGAACAGGTACGTCAGCGTTGGTTGTCGCATTCCGCGTTCCAACAGGCTGGGGTAAGTGCGATCCAGGTCAGCTCGCTCGGCAAGCGCTTCTTGAGTCATATTGCGTTCGCGCCGAGAGTCTCTCAGCACCACGCCAAATGCGCAGGCCACTTCGCGACGGCGGGCACTCATGGCTGCGACTTCTCGGCGTCGCGAGACAGTTGAACATCAATCTCCCATTGCCTCAAGCGTTTCCAGTCTGGCGTCGGAGTGGCTCATGTCGTGGCCGCCGCCGCGGGGATGTAAAGTCGGCGGATGCGCTCGATCTGAGTCGCGAGCGCATCCACAACGCCGTGTCGCAGGCATTCGGCGATGTCGGCGTCCTGCTCGCAGTTCTGTGTTCTCAGTGCGATGTGGGTCGTGATGGCAATAGCGCTGATCACCCTGAGGTGACGCGTGATATCGGCGAGGGGGTCCTGTAGGCGACGACCTCGGGGTCGGAGCTTAGAGGCGATCGATTTGCGGACCCGAGTTGACCGGCGAATAGGGGATGGATCGATGGGCGGACTTTCCGCTCGAGGGGCTAGACGGAAGTCGCGACGTTTACGGATTGATCGTCTTTGGAAGTCGCCCTTTCGGGCTTTGTTACCATTCTGAATAGCCATGCGCAGCCTCCTTAGCTGGGATGCGTGTGGTCAGGAGGCTGGCCGGGCTGCAACCCGTCCGGCCTCCGCTGTTACTCAATCAAAACTACGCTTCCTGATGTTACATGTAAAGTCAGGAAGCTGGCGGGCGGTGAACATGGTCGGAAGCCAAAAGGGTAAGCAGGTGCAGATTTGCTCTTACTACCCGCCAGAAACGGCGGCACAGCTCAAGAAGCTGGCTGAGAAAACACGGATACCGTTAGCGACGTATTTGCGAGAAGCGGCCGACGATTTGCTCGTGAAGTACGCAGACACCGTGCAGCAAACAACCTCAAAGCCTCGGAAGGGGTGATGCCCCCGTATTGCCTCACGTAATTTTGTTACCGGTTGCCTCATCAGCAATGTTACCAGCCGCCTGCTCGTGGATTAGCCAAGGTTGC
>NZ_JBOHJB010000093.1:0-10057 GCF_050728395.1 Methyloceanibacter sp. | reverse complement strand
CTCGTGACGTCCGACTACGACTGGCCGCCGCCCGACCCGGGCCCGTTGACGACGCTCGCCTGGCGCCAGCGCAAGACGACCTTCCGCGAGTTTCTTGAAAGCGAGGTCGGCACCAACACGGGGCCGATGCGTGGTCGCGAAGTTCTGATCGAGATTGCTATGATTCCGGTCTCGCTCGCCTTTGCCGCAACGCTGATCGGTGTGATCTGGATCGCCGTGCGCTAGGCGCGACCTATCTCCGCGTCGCCACGAGCGCGCGGGCCTTGGCGAGAAGCTGATCGCGGCCGAGCGTAAAACCTGAGGTGATCCACTCCTGCTCCAGCACCTCCAGCAGCTCGCCGATCTCAGGGCCCTTGAGCTCACCGAGCGCGATCACGTCATCACCTCCGATCGGGAAACATGGAGCCTGCCATCGCTCCGGCAGCGCCAGCGCCCCGCGCCATTCTGCATCGTCGGGAGAGGCGCCCGCATCCGCCCAGGCAAGCAGCAGGGCGGGGCGGTAGTTCTGGCCGAGGCGATAGAGGGCGGATTTCGCCGCAGCCTCGTCCGGCAAGCCCGCGGTCGCGACTTGCCGGACCCCAAGTGCAAGCACCGCCTGCTCGGCATTGGAGAGCCGCAAGCGCAGGGCAACGCGGGCCACATCCTCCTCGACGAAGACCGCCAACGCCGCGAGCCTTAGGCTAGCGTCCGCCGCCAATCCGTTGGCCTCTTCGATGGCGACCAGCCTCTCGAACCGGCCAAGCCGCGGCACGCCGCCAAGCACGAAGGTGAGAAGACCATAATCGTAAAGCGCCTCCACCCCGCGCGCCGCTTGAGGCGCGACGAGAATACGCCGCATCTCCCCGGCGACCCTCTCCGCCGAGAGTTGCTCGAGCCCGGCGCGCAGCTTCACCGCCGCCTTGAGGCCGGCTTCATCCATCTCGCCCCTGCCGTAATAAGCATGGAAGCGGAAGAAGCGGAGGATGCGCAAGAAGTCTTCCTTGATACGCGCCTCGGCGTCGCCGATGAAGCGCACCCTCCCCGCAGCGAGATCGCCATAGCCGCCGAGCGGATCGAACACCTTGCCGTCGCGATCGGCGTAAAGCGCATTGAGGGTGAAGTCGCGACGCTTCGCGTCCTCCTCCCATGAGGTGGTGTAGGCGATCTTGGCGTGGCGGCCGAAGGTCTCGACGTCGCGTCTGAGCGTGGTGACCTCGAACGGCAAGCCATTGGCGATGACGGTGACCGTACCGTGATCGATGCCGGTCGGCACGGCCTTGAGCCCGGCCCGCTCGGCGAGCGCCATCACCTCCCCCGGCTCCGCCGTGGTGGCGAGGTCGATCTCGGTGACAGGAAGCCCGAGCAGCGCATTGCGCACGGCTCCACCCACCGCGCGCGTCTCGATTCTGTCGCCGCGAAGCGCGCCGAACACGGCGCTCGTTTCCCGGCGCTTGAGCCACTCTGCGCCGGCAAGCGAGGGAGCCTCGGAGCGGCACTCACGATCATGCGCGATCATCGGGGCGTAAACCGTCAGTCGATCTCGCCCGGCTTGATGACCCCGTCCTCGATGGTCGCCGGATGATAAATGCCACCGGGCTTGCCCCCCGAAAACTGGATCAAAGTCGCCATGGTGATCAGCAAAAGTCCGCATCCCGCCGCGAGCAGCCAGAGCACCGGCGCGTCCTGCCACACATCTGCCGGCGCGGCGCCCTTGGCGGCAAGCATATAGGCGCCATAGATCAGAAATGGCAGGGAGAACATGAAGATGTCGATCAGGGCGATGCGAAGCATCGGGAATCATGCCTTGCTCAGGAACGGACCCGCACAATAGCGGCGGAACCCTCATAAAGCGAGCGGCGCTCGTGTTGCTGAAGCGCCCTAGGACTTGGGCCCCGGAAAGGGGAAGAAGGTTCCCCCGCTCCACACCCCGAGCTCACGCTTCCCGCCTTTGCCTTCGGTCACGGCGCTTGCGACCAGCTCATAATAGATCGGCCGCGTGAGTCGTGCCTCCAGCTTATCGCGCACCAGCACGAAAGGAGTGAAGCTCCCGTTCGTCTCGGGGCGAAAGCTCAAGGGATGGTCCGGCCCAGCCTCGACCTCATCGTCGAGATTGGTGCGGAAGCCGAGCCTTTGCCGCTTGCCACTGCCCTCGACGGTCATGCCGACGGCGAGAAAGGGGGCGTCCTCGACGTGAATCAAAACCCTCTCGGCTGGCGTGACCAGATAATAGCGGCCGTCCTTTTCCTGTCTCAGCACCGAGGCGAAGAGCTTGACCAACGGCTTCCGCCCGATGGCGCTATTTCGATAATACCAGGTGCCGTCGCGCCCGATCTTGAGGCCGATGTCTCCGCAGTCTTGGGGGACCCGGCGGCCTGACGGCGCGGACTTGGCTTGGATCTCACCAAGGGCGTGGAGAACGCTCTTTTCGTCTCGTCTTGCCATATTGAGCGGTCGCTCCACGCCTCTTACCTAACTCTCAACCTGACGTGGGAGACGCCAGCGGGAGACCAAACACTATTGTGACCAATTTTTAACCCAAAGTATTCCTCTCCCCATGGCCTTTCGGCCTATAGTCCTCCTTCCTGACCATTTCGTAGCCAAAGCGAGCCCATGACCACACTTGCCTCCACGGAAACCCAGCTTCTCGAGCGCATCGACGAGATCGGCGCCAAGATTCACGACGTGCGCGAGGCAACGGCCGCCACCATTTTCGGCCAAGAACGCGTCATCGATCTTGCGCTGATCACGCTCCTGTCAGGCGGCCACGCCCTCCTCATCGGCGTTCCCGGCCTCGCCAAGACGAGCCTCGTGGAGACGCTTGGAGCCGTGCTCGGGATTCAGAACAAGCGCATTCAATTCACCCCTGACCTGATGCCGTCCGACATCGTGGGATCGGAGGTGCTGGAGGAAGGCAACAGCGGCCGGCGCAGCTTCCGCTTCGTCAAGGGGCCGGTGTTCACCCAGCTGTTGATGGCCGACGAGATCAACCGGGCAAGCCCCAAGACGCAGTCGGCGCTGTTGCAGGCCATGCAGGAGCATCATGTGACAGTCGCCGGCGTGCGCCATGATGTGCCGCGGCCCTTCCATGTGCTCGCCACCCAGAACCCCCTCGAGCAGGAGGGAACCTATCCCCTCCCCGAGGCTCAGCTCGACCGCTTCCTGTTGCAGATCGACGTCTCCTATCCCGACGAGGCGGCGGAGCGGCGCATGCTGTTCGCCACCACAGGACTGGAGGACCGCCCGCTGAAAACCATCCTGTCGGCCGACGAGCTGATGATGGCCCAGCGCCTCGTGCGCCAGCTGCCCGTCGGCGATCAGGTGGTCGACGCCATTCTCAAGCTCGTGCGCTCGGCGCGCCCCGGCACCGGCATCGACCAGGAATTCGAAGACATGATCGCCTGGGGCCCGGGCCCCCGCGCCAGCCAGGCCCTGATGCTCGCAGTCCGCGCCAAGGCGATGATCGACGGGCGGCTCGCCCCTTCCATTGACGACGTGATCGAGCTGGCCGAGCCCGTGCTCAAGCACCGCATGGCGCTCACCTTCGCCGCCCGAGCCGAAGGCTTGCAGATGAGCGACCTCGTGGCAAAGCTCGTCAAGCCGCTGGGGTGATCCGAGCTTGGCCACACGCGAGGCGAAAGCACTTCATCCGTTTCCGGCCGAGGAGCCGGAGGCCCATGCGCTAGCTGCGCGCATGCCGGCGCTGCTCATCGAGGCGCAGCGCGTCGCTCACACCGTCACCCACGGCAGCCACGGCCGCCGGCGCGCCGGACCTGGCGAGACCTTCTGGCAGTTCCGCCATTTCGACTACAACGACTCCCGCGCCGGCATCGATTGGCGGCGGTCGGCGAGTTCGGATCATCTCTTCGTGCGCGAGCGCGAATGGGAGGCGGCGCACACGGTCTGGCTCTGGGTCGATCTCTCGCCCTCGATGCGGTTTCGCTCGCGCCTGTCGAACACCACCAAGGAAAGCCGCGCCGTGGTGCTCTCGCTTGCCCTTAGCGAGCTTCTCGCCCGTGCCGGCGAGCGCGTCGGCGTGCTCGGCAGCAGGCCGTATGCCGGCCGCAACGCCTCGCGGCGGGTCGCCGAGGTCCTGGTCAGGGATGTGGACAAGACGACGAGCCTGCCGCCGCCGGCAAGACTGAGCCGCTTTTCCGAATGTCTCCTGTTCAGCGATTTCCTCGAGCCGGTGGAGGAGACCGCCAAGCGCATCGAGGCGATCGCGGCGCAAGGCGTGCGCGGCCATCTCGTGCAGATCCTCGATCCCGCCGAAGAGACTCTGCCTTACGAAGGCCGCACCGAATTCTCCGCAAGCGAAGGCCGCGACCGCGTGATCGCCGGGCGCGCCGAGAATTTGCGCGAACGCTATCGGGAGCGGCTCAACAGCCACCGCAATGCCCTTGCCGCCGAGGCAAAGCGCTTGAGCTGGTCGTTCCTCGTCCACCACACCGACAGGCCGGCCGAGGAGGTGGTGCTCGCCATCCACAATCGCCTGTCCGGCCTTGAGCGCGATTACCGCTTTCGTCCGTCGACGCCTGTTGCAGCCGGCGCGACCGAGGCGAGGTCGCGATCATGATGAGCTTGGGCGCCATCGGCTTCCTGCAGCCGTGGATGCTGCTTGGTCTTGCGGCTCTTCCCGCGATCTGGTGGCTGTTGCGGCTGACACCGCCGACGCCGCAACAGGTGGTGTTCCCGCCGACGCGGCTGTTGAAGGACCTCAAATCGACCGAGGAGACCCCGGCGCACAGCCCCTGGTGGCTCACGGCGCTGCGCATGTTGCTCGCGGCACTGATCGTGCTGGCGCTTGCCCGTCCGGTGCTCAATCCCGACCGCGAGAGCTTTGCCGGAACCGGGCCGCTCCTGCTCGTTGTCGACAACGGCTGGGCTTCGGCTTCCCATTGGCCGGAGCGGCGCGAGGTGATCGACGCGGCTATCGACCGCGCCATGCGCGACGGCCGAACCGTGGTGCTGGCGCCGTCCGCCCCCGGAGACCCGCTCATCGGGCCGATCGCCGCCGAGCAGGCGCGCGAGCGCGCTGCGGGACTAGCGCCTCAGCCCTACGCGCCCGACCGCAAGGCGCTTGCCGAGACGCTTGACCACGAGCTTGGCGGCAAGACGGACTATAGCGTCGTGTGGCTGTCCGACGGTCTCGACTATGGCGAGGGCCGGTCCTTCGCCGACAGCCTGGCCAAGCTTGCCGGTTCCGCGGGCAGCGTCTTGACGCTCCGCCCCGAGCGAGACGATGCGCCGGTTGCCCTCGACCAGACCGCCGGCGAGCGAAGCGGACTCACTGCCCGGATCTTGAGCGGGGTCGAAGGCCCGCGCGCCGGCGTGGTCAGGGCCGTCACCGGCCGGGGCGAGCCGCTCGGCGAAGTGTCGTACACGCTGCCGCGGGGCGAGCGAGAGACCAAGGCGCATTTCGACCTGCCGCTCGAGATCCGCAACCAGGTCGCCCGCATCGAGATTGGCGGCGAGCGCTCAGCCGGTGCGGTCTATCTGCTCGATGCGCGCTCGGAGTGGCATCGTATCGGCATCATCTCCGGCGAATCGCGGGAGGCGGCGCAGCCCCTGCTTTCTCCCCTCTATTATGTGCAGCGCGCGCTGTCGCCCTACGCCGACGTGGTGACACCGTCCGAGGGCAATGTCTCCACCGGCGTGCATGAGCTGATCGACGACAAGGTCTCGACCATCGTGCTCGCCGATATCGGCAAGCTCGTTCCTGGCACCGAGGAGGAACTCGAGCGCTGGCTCAAGGCCGGCGGCGTGCTCATCCGTTTTGCCGGCCCGCGCCTCGAGCAAGGCGGCGATGAATTGCTGCCTGTCGCGCTTCGCCGCGGCGGCCGGTCGCTTGGCGGATCGCTGTCGTGGAGCACGCCGCAGCCGCTCGCTTCCTTTGAGCCTTCCAGTCCCTTCCGCGGACTTGCCCTGCCGGACGACGTCAAGGTGAACCGTCAGGTACTGGCCGACCCCACCGTCGCCACCGAGGCGCAAGTGTGGGCGAGACTCGCCGACGGCACGCCCCTCGTCACCGCCTCGCGTAACGGCGAGGGTTGGATCGTGCTGTTCCACGTCACCGCAAATTCCGATTGGTCGAACCTGCCGCTGTCGGGCCTGTTCGTCGAGATGCTTCGCCGCACCGTCAACATGGGCCCGAGCAAGGTCGATGTGAGCTCAGGCGATCAAGCGCAGGCGGCGGCCGGTAGCGCCAAGAGCACGAGCACGAACCTCGTGTCGCCAAGCGCATTGCCGCCGATCCAGACTCTCGACGGCTATGGCCAGCTGGGCTCGCCTCCGGCGCGGGCGGCCCCGATCGCGCCGGATCAGATCGACACCGCCCAGCCGAGCCCTGAGCACCCGCCTGGCTATTATGGCTCTTCCGGCGCCACGCGCGCCTTCAATGTCATCACCGCCAAGACCGTGCTCACCCCGCTCAAGCCTATCGAGGGCGCTGGCCAGGTGAGCGGCTACGTCATGCGCAAGCCCGTGGCTCTTGAGTCCCGGCTCTATCTCGCCGTGTTGGCGCTCTTCGCCCTCGACGTTCTCGCCGTGTTGCTCATGAGCACGGGTTTTGGCTTCCGCCGCCGCGGGGCCGTGGCCGCCGCCGTGCTGCTCGGCCTTGCCATGCTCCCGCTGCCGAACGCGCCGGCCAACGCCGAAACGCAACAGCCGGCGACGAGCGCCGACGATTTCGCCTTGAAGGCCTCGCTCAAGACCCACCTCGCTTATGTGATGACCGGCGACGCTCAGATCGACGAGGTGAGCCGTCAGGGCCTTGCCGGGCTCAGCAAGGTGCTGACCGCCCGGACGGCGCTCGAGCCGGCGGAGCCCATGGGCGTCGACATCGACAAGGACGAGCTCGCCTTCTTCCCGATTCTGTACTGGCCGGTGCGCGAGGACGCCGAGCCGCTCTCCGATGCCACGCTCGCCAAGGTCGACGCCTTCATGAAGCAAGGCGGCTTCATCATCTTCGACACCCGCGACCAGGAACGTTCGCTTCCGGGAAGCGGCACGCAGAGCAAGGCGCTGACCAGGCTGATCGGCCAACTCGACGTGCCGCCGCTCGAGCCGGTGCCGGAAGATCACGTGCTCACCAAGTCGTTTTACCTGATGCGCGACTTCCCCGGCCGTTGGGACGGCGGCACGCTTTGGGTCGAAGCCGAGCCGGAGAACGACGCCGACCGTTCGGAGCGTTCACGCCGTACCGATGGGGTGAGCTCGATCGTCGTCACCTCCAACGACTTGGCCAGCGCCTGGGCGCTTGATGACAGCAACCGGCCGCTCTATGCCACCGTGCCTGGAGGCGAGGTGCAGCGGGAGATGGCGTTTCGCGCCGGGGTCAATCTCGTGATGTACGCGCTCACCGGCAACTACAAGGCCGACCAGGTGCATCTGCCCGCCCTGCTCGAGCGTTTGGGTCAGTAGGACGCCATGCGCTGGTCGATCGAGTTCCTCCCCTTCGTGTCCTGGCCCGTGATCTGGGCTCTTGCCGCGTTTGGCGTGGTGCTGTTCGCGCTTCTCTTGTGGCGCGCGCGGCGCGGCGCGCTGTTGCGTGCGCTTGCTTATGCCATGCTGCTGCTTGCCATCGCCAATCCGCATTTGAAGCAGGAGGACCGCGAGTCGCTCAACGACGTGCTCGCCGTCGTCGTCGACGACACGCAGAGCCAGACGATTGCCGGCCGCGACCCGCGCACCGAAGCGATCCGCAAGGACCTCGAAGAGCGGTTGAAAGTCTTTCCCAATCTCGACATCCGCTGGATCCATTCCGCGTCGACCGCCGGCGACGGCGACCGCGACGGCACCATGCTCTTTACCGACCTCGCCAAGGGCTTGGCCGACGTGCCGCCGGACCGGCTCGCCGGCGTGATCATGCTCACCGACGGCAATGTCCATGACGTGCCGGGAAATGCCGCGGCGCTCGGCTTCGATGCCCCGGTGCATGCGCTGCTCACCGGCAAGCCGGGCGAATTCGACCGCAGGCTCGAAGTCCTGCGCGCCCCGCGCTTTGGCCTCGTGGGCGGCGAGCAGCCGGTCGAGGTCAGGGTCACCGAGACCACGCCCGGCGATGCCAAGTCCGTGAATCTGACCGTCACCCGTCAGGGCGAGCCGCCGAGCACGAAAACCGTGCGCATCGGCGAGAAGGTCGACATCCCGGTCAAGGTCGACCACGCCGGGCCCAACATCGTGGAGATCGAGGCCGAAGCCGCGCCCGGCGAGCTCACCACCGTGAACAACCGCGCCGTGCTGACCGTGGAAGGCGTGCGCGAGAACATGCGCGTGCTCTTGGTGTCGGGCGAGCCCCATGCCGGCGAGCGCACCTGGCGCAACATGCTCAAATCCGACGCCGCCGTCGACCTCGTGCATTTCACCATCCTGCGCCCTCCGGAGAAGCAGGACGGCACGCCGATCAACCAGCTGTCGCTGATCGCCTTCCCGACGCGGGAGCTGTTCCAGGAGAAGCTCGATCAGTTCGACCTGATCATCTTCGACCGTTACCAGCGCCGCGGCGTGCTGCCTTTGCTCTATCTCGAGAACGTCGCTCACTATGTCGAGCGCGGCGGCGCCGTGCTCGTCTCTGCCGGCGACGACTACGCCTCGCCGTTGAGCCTCTACCGCACGCCACTTGGCCAGGTGCTTCCCGCCGTGCCCTCGGGTCGCGTGGTGGAGGAGCCGTTCAAGCCGGCGCTCACCGATCTCGGGCAGAAGCACCCGGTGACCCGCGATCTCGCCGGCGCAAAGGGCGACCAGCCTTCCTGGGGCCGCTGGTTCCGCGTGGTCGATGTCGACCCGCGCGACGCCGAGGTGCTGATGAAGGGCGCCGAAGGCAAGCCGCTCCTCGTTCTCGGCGAGCGCGGCCAGGGTCGCGTGGCGTTGCTGCTCTCCGATCACATCTGGCTCTGGGCGCGCGGCTATGAGGGCGGCGGCCCCTACACCGACCTTTTGCGCAGGCTGGCGCACTGGCTGATGAAGGAGCCTGACCTCGAAGAGGAGATGCTCAAGGCGACGAGCCGGGGTCAGACGCTTAGCCTCGAGCGCCGCTCGATCAAGGACACGATCGAGCCGGTGACAGTGACGGCGCCCTCTGGCAAGGAGGAGACCGTCACCCTCGACAAGGCCGAGCCGGGACTGTGGCGGAAGTCGATGACCGCCGGAGAACAGGGCGTCTACCGCATCTCTTCCGGCAAGCTTGCGAGCGTGGTCACCGTCGGCAACGCCAACGCCAAGGAGCTTTCCGCGGTAACGGCGACCGACGCAGCACTTTCCCCTCTCCTCAACGAGACCGGCGGCGGCAGCTTCTGGCTCGGGCGCAACCAAGCCGACACATCGCCGTTGCCGCGCATCGTCATGGTCCGCGGCGGTCACGTCATGCATGGCGCCGATTGGCTGGGCTTGCACAAGCGCGATGCCTATCACGTGCAAGGGGTACGGCTGTTTCCGCTGTTCACCGGCTTCCTCGCGCTTGCCCTGTTGCTCGGCATGATGGCCATCACCTGGTTCCGCGAGGGGCATTAGCCGCGACATCGGCCATGAGTGGAGGGACCGCATGCCCCGCATCGTCCTTGCCGCGGCTTTTCTGTTGTTGAGCGGCGGTGTCGCGCGCGCCGACGACTTCAAGGACTGCGAAACCGCTCCGCCCGATCAGGCCATCATGGCCTGTACCAATCTGATCGAGGGCGGCAAGCTCAATACGCGGCAGCAGGCTATTGCTTACACCAATCGGGGCGTGGCCATGCGCAAGAGGGGCGGCCTTCCGCGAGCGCTCGCCGATTTTGATCGCGCCATCGAGCTCGATTCCGGATTGGCGCCGATCTACGCCAACCGTGGAATTGTCCATCAGCTCATGGACGAGGCTGATCTCGCGCTCGCCGACTTCAACCGCGCCCTCGAGCTCGATCCCAACAATGCCGTCTTCCTCCTCAATCGCGGAGCCGTCTATCAACGCAAGGGCGATAGGGACCGCGCGCTTGCCGACTACAACCACGTCATCGAGCTCAATCCCAACCTCGCGATGGCCTACAACAACCGCGGCGGCGTGTTCAAGGAGAAGGGGGACCTGGACCGCGCGATCGCCGACTACGATCGC
>NZ_JBOHJB010000092.1:0-10215 GCF_050728395.1 Methyloceanibacter sp. | reverse complement strand
GTCCGGCGACAACGATCGTTGCGCCGGTCTCCGGAGCCCCGGGCGATGGCACGAAGTCCCTCACCGCCGCGATCAAAAAGCGGCTCTACGCCAAGGGTGTGAAGCTGGCGACCGTCCAGACCGGGAACACCTACACCGTTAAGGGGACCGTCACCCTGACCGACGGCTCCGGTGGCAAGCAAAGCATCCGCATCGAGTGGCAGGTGTTCGATCCGAACGGCAGGCGCGTTGGCACTGTGTCCCAGCAGACCACCATCACCAAAGGCTCGCTGGACGGCCCCTGGGGCCCCGTCGCAGACGTTGCGGCGGGAAAGGCCGCCGACGAAATCTTCAAGCTCTTGGCCAATAGGACTTAATGCGTCCACAAGCGCTTGCTGCCGTGAGTTTACACCGGCCCTTTAGCCTTGCTAAATGCGCGAGCCTTCTGGCGCGGCGTAAGCTCGCCGGTGTAAGGCTCTGACGGCTTAAGGAGCGGGGTCCGATGAAACTGGTTGCAGGCAACAGCAACCGCCCGCTTGCCGAGGCGATTGCGGCCTACCTCAAGACACCTCTGGCCAGATGCATCGTCCGCCGCTTCGCCGACATGGAAATCTTTGTCGAGGTGCAGGAGAACGTGCGTGGCGAGGACGTGTTCGTCATTCAGTCGACCTCGGCGCCCGCCAACGACCATTTGATGGAGCTCTTGATCCTGATCGATGCGCTGAAGCGCGCCTCGGCGCGCCGCATCACCGCCGTCATTCCTTACTTCGGCTATGCCCGCCAGGACCGGAAGCCGGGTCCGCGCACGCCGATCTCGGCCAAGCTCGTCGCCAACATGATCGACCGCGCCGGCGCCGACCGCGTGCTAACCCTCGATCTGCATGCCGGTCAGATCCAGGGCTTCTTCGATATCCCGACCGACAATCTCTTTGCCGCGCCGGTCATGGTACAGGACATGCGCCAGGTCTTCCCCACCGACAATCTCATGGTGGTGTCTCCCGACGTCGGCGGCGTGGTGCGCGCCCGCGGCCTCGCCAAGCGCATCGACGCCCCGCTCGCCATCGTCGACAAGCGCCGCGAGCGCCCCGGCGACTCGGAGGTGATGAACGTCATCGGCAACGTTGCCGGACGCACTTGCCTGCTCGTCGACGACATCGTCGACTCAGGCGGCACGCTGGTGAATGCCGCCGAGGCGCTGCTCGATCACGGCGCGACGCAAGTCACCGGCTATATCAGCCACGGCGTTCTGTCCGGCGGCGCCGTTGCCCGCATCATGAATTCGCGCCTCAAGGAGCTGGTGATCACCGACTCCATCCTGCCGAGCGAGTCGGTGAAGAAGACCCACAACATCCGCATTCTGCCGGTCGCGCCCCTGCTCGGCGAAGCCATTGCCCGCACCGCGGAAGAGCAGTCCGTCTCGAGCCTGTTCTATTGAGACGGAGGTGAGACGGGTGGGCGCCTGAAGGCTGATGCGCGTCAGCCATGCCCTTCATATTTGAAGGAGACTTTCAACTTGGCGCGGTACGCTTCTACCTTGCCGTCGGTGATGACCAGGTCCTGCTCGACGACTTCGGCAACCCGCAGCTCGCGCAGATGTTCGCCCGTGAGTTCAACCGCCATCCTGGCGGCGTCCTCCCAGGATTTCGTGCTGGTGCCGATCACTTCGATGACTTTGTAGACACTCTGCGGCATGGGGGAAGTCCTCCTTCAGAACTTGGACTTTTAACAGCTGGCTCAGCGAGCTCACTCCGAGTAGCGAACCTCATCCTACGCCGATTGTGACACTCTGTCTGGACCCATCACCCCTGCGTCTATTCGGCCATGGGTCCATGCTACCAATTGGCCTCTCGTGCGTTTACATCGAGCCGAGCCGCATCGAATCCCCAATCGAACCACAAGGAGCGATCATGCACGTCAATCTGGAGAACGCCGAGAAAGCCATCGAGGCCGCGCGCAAGAAGGCCATCGCGCTCAACACGCAGATGTGCATCGCCGTCGTCGATTCCGGCGCCAATCTCAAGGCCTTCATGCGCATGGACGACGCCTGGGTGGGCTCCATAGACATCGCCATCAAGAAAGCGAAGACCGCCTGCTTCTTCGGCATGGCCACCGGCCAGCTCGGCAAATTGTCTCAGCCCGGCAAGCCGCTTTACGGCATCGAGCATTCCAATGACGGTCTGATCACCTTTCCCGGCGGCGTGCCCATCGTTGATGAGGACGGCGTGCTCGTCGGCGCCATCGGCGTGAGCGGCAGCACGGTCGAGAACGACCATGCGGTGGCCGAGGCTGGCGTCGAGGTCGTCGGCCTGACCGAGCTTCCCGCGCATCCCTGGCGCACCTAGTCTGGCCGCTGTCCTTCCCGCCTCGCGATGATCTAGGCTAGACTGGCAACGCGTCCGATGTTGCGGGCTCGTATCCGCAGTACGAACGTGTTCGCTGACCGCAACTGAACGCGAGCGGGTCGATGAGAGAAGAGTCGAGCGCACCTAAGGGAGGCGTCGATCGGGGAGACGGTGGCACAGGCCGGACGATCTCCCCGCCGAGAATAACCGCAGCATTGGTGATCCTGATCACGGCCCTGGCCGGAGGCGGTGAGGCGGCAGCCCAAACAGCCGAGCGGGATGCGAAACTCACCGAAACCATTCCCAAATTGATGGAGCAGGCTTTAGTTCCCGGCGCCATCGTCGGTGTCTGGAAGGACGGCGAGGCGCCTTATGTCCAGGCGTTTGGGGTCCGCGACACGGCCACGGGCGAACCCATGGCCACCGACCTCTCCATGCGGATCGGCAGCGTGACCAAAACTTTCGTCACCACCGCCATTCTGCAGCTGGTGGATCAGGGCAAAGTCGGCCTCGACGATCCGATCAGCAAACATGTGCCGGGCGTCCCCAATGGGGATGCGGTCACCATCCGCCAATTGGCGGGCATGCGCAGCGGGCTCTTCGATTATACCGATGTTACGCAGGCCGCGATGCCCGACGACCCGCAACGCCAGTACACTCCCCAAGACCTTCTCGAGATCATCTCGCAGCATCCGCCGGTGTTTCCAGCCGACACACGGTTCGACTACAACAACTCCAACACCGTGCTTCTCGGGCTGGTCGTTGAGAAGCTGTCTGGACAGCCCTTGGACCGCTATATCGACGAGCACATCGTTCAGCCTGAGCGTCTGCAGCATACCGTCTTCCCTGCCGATGCGACCCTGCCGTCGCCTCACGCCCGCGGCTACACGAAAATGCCCGACGGCAAGATTGTGGATGGGACCGGCTGGAACCCCTCATGGGGCTGGGCGGCGGGACAGATGGTCTCGACGGTCGACGATCTGCACGTCTGGGTGCGAGATCTGGCCACGGGCAAATTGCTCTCGCTGGCGGCTCAGCGCGAACGCGAAAAGTTTCAGATTGCCCCGTCGGAAGGTGACGGCGCGTTGTACGGGCTCGGCGTCGAGTACCAATTCGGCTGGATCGGCCACAACGGAAATATCACGGGCTACCAAACCTACGCCTACTACCTTCCATTTGAGAAAACCACGATGGTTGTCATGGTCAATTCCAATGCCGACGCGGTCGGCGTTTGGAATTTCGTCAGGGACATCGTCAAGATCATCAGCCCCGATCATCCATGGCCGGCTCCCCCCTCGGGGCCGTAGAAGACAACTTGCTGCTTATCGGCCGCGCGCGTAGGGCCGAATAGCGGATTGTCTTGGCTTCGCGAGCCGTTTATAAGCCCCCTCAATCTTGCATCGGCCCGCTCGGTGGGCGCTTGGGTCAACTTTGGGGCCTCTCTCGGGCCCTTGATTGTTTCTATTGGAGAAAATTCATGACTGAGGCGTTGGAACTCAAGGCCTGGACGCGGGCGCGCACCGGCAAGGGCGGCGCCCGGGCGGCGCGGCGCGAAGGGCGCATCCCGGGAATCCTCTATGGCGACAAGGCCACGCCGCAGATCATCGACGTGGACTATAGGGCGATCACCCAGCAGCTCCATACCGGTCACTTTCAGAGCACGATTTACATGCTCGACTTGGATGGCGCCAAGACGCGCGTGATCCCCCGCCAGGTGCAGCTCGACCCCATTCGCGACTTTCCCATCCATGTCGATTTCATGCGCGTGGGCGAGCATTCGCTGGTCACCGTCGAGGTTCCGGTGCGCTTCCTGAACGAAGTCGCCTCTCCGGGCATCAAGCGCGGCGGCATCTTGAACATCGTGCGCCACGAAATTCCGGTCCGCTGCCCGGCCGACGCCATCCCCGAGCATTTCGATGTGGATCTGACCGGTCTCGAGATCGGCGATAGCGTGCACATTTCGGCGATCAAGCTGCCGGAGGGCGTGCGCCCGACCATCACCGAGCGCGATTTCACCGTGGCGACCATCGTCGGCCGCACCGCGGAGGAAGTTGCGCCTAGTGCCGCTGCTGCCGCCGCCGAGCCTGGCGCCGAGGAAGCTGCCGCTCCGACTGAGGCCGGTGAGGAGAAAGCCAAAGAGCAGGATAAGGACAAGGATAAGGATAAGGAGAAGAAGAAGGGCTAGCCTTCTCGCGGTCTCCGTTCCGTCTGTCGGGGTGAAGAGATGAAGCTCTTTGTCGGCCTCGGCAATCCGGGCGCTGAATACGCCTTCAACCGGCACAATGTGGGCTTCATGGCGGTCGATGCCATCGCCGCGACCCACGGTTTTCCTGCCTGGCGCAAGCGCTTCCAGGGTCTCGCCGCCGAAGGCAGGCTCGGTCGCGAGCAGGTGCTTCTGCTCAAGCCGCAAACCTTCATGAACGAGTCGGGGCGCTCGGTCGGCGAGGCGGTGCGCTTCTACAAGCTCGACCTCGCCGACGTCATCGTGTTCCACGACGAGCTCGATCTTGTACCCGGCAAGGTGCGGGTGAAGGCCGGAGGCGGCGTTGCCGGTCACAACGGCCTGAGGTCGATCACCGCCCATATCGGCAACGACTATGTGCGCGTCCGCATCGGCATCGGCCACCCCGGCTCCAAGGAGCTGGTGACTCATTGGGTGTTGAATAATTTCGTGAAGTCCGACCGCGAGTGGCTCGAGCCCCTGCTCGGCGCCATCGCCAAGGCGGCCCCCGATCTCGCCGAAGGCGCCAACGATAAGTTTCAATCGCTTGTCGCTCATGCCATGCATATGGAAGCCGAGGCCGCCGACGACCGACCTGAGCCCACTCCGCGCAAGCGCAAGGATGCGGCGAGCGCAGATGGCGAGAAGCCTGCACCCGCCGAGGGCCCCTTCGGCAAGCTCCGCCGCTGGTTCGGCTCGTGATGGTTTCCTGACATGGGATTCAAATGCGGCATCGTCGGGCTGCCCAATGTCGGCAAGTCCACCCTGTTCAACGCGCTGACCGAGACCGCGGCGGCCGCTGCCGCCAATTATCCCTTCTGCACCATCGAGCCGAATGTCGGCGAAGTGCCGGTGCCTGATACGCGCCTCGACACGCTCGCAAAAATCGCCAAATCCGCCGAAGTGATCCCGACCCGGCTCACCTTCGTCGACATCGCCGGTCTGGTGCGCGGCGCCTCCAAGGGCGAAGGCCTCGGCAATCAGTTCCTCGCCGTGATCCGCGAGGTCGACGCCGTCGCCTATGTGCTCCGCTGCTTTGAGGATGAGGACATTATCCATGTCGAGGGCCGCATCGATCCGATTGCCGACGCCGAAACCATCGAGACCGAGCTGATGCTTGCCGATCTCGACAGCCTCGAAAAGCGCATCCCGACGCTGGAGCGAAGGGTGCGTGGGCAAGACAAGGAAGCAAAGAAGACGCTTGAGCTGGTCGAGCGTTCGCTCGTGCTGTTGCGCGAAGGCAAGCCTGCGCGACTCGCGCAAGTTTCTGACGAGGAGAGCACCCCCTTCAAGGCGCTCAACCTGCTCACCGCCAAGCCGGTGCTCTATGTGTGCAACGTCGATGAGGCTTCGGCCACGACCGGCAACGCCCACTCGCGCCGCGTCGAGGAGCGCGCGCACGCCGAAGGCGCCGGCTGCGTCATCATCTCCGCCAAGATCGAGGCGGAGCTTGCCGAACTCTCCCCTGACGAGCGCAAGGCCTATCTCGCCGAGCTTGGGCTGCCCGAGCCCGGGCTCAACCGGCTCATCCGCGAAGGCTATAAGCTCCTTGGATTGATCACCTATTTCACCGCGGGGCCCAAAGAGGCGCGGGCCTGGACCGTGACCGAAGGCACCCGCGCGCCGCAAGCCGCCGGCGTCATTCACACCGATTTCGAGAAGGGCTTCATCCGCGCCGAAACTATTCCCTATGACGACTACGTGGCGCTTGGCGGCGAGGCCGGCGCCCGCGACGCCGGCAAGCTTCGCCTCGAAGGCAAGGACTACGTGGTCAAGGACGGCGACGTCCTGCACTTCAGATTTGCGAATTGAGTGCGAACTGTCTCAGATGCGCACCATAACGCCGTGCATCGCGTCAGTCTCCATGGATCTGTCACTCGATGGTGCTGACAAACCGTCTGAGATTCGGCTTTTGGCGATCAAGTTGAGATTGGTTCACCTGGATGCGGCGCCCTGCTAGCGAGTGCTTGCCCGCGGAAAGCCGAGAAATTGGGATTCCAAGCGCTCCAGACACAACTGACGCCGTATTTGCATCGTTGATTTCTGCCTGAAACATCCTTCGAAAATCAGCCATTGATCGGGGAGGTAATTGTCCATTGGGGTGTATCGAGAAATGGTTCGGGTTGCTTTGCCAGACCGCCCAGATTTCTTTTCCAATCTCGTTGACGACCGTTTTGAAGGCGCTTGCGGCCCCCATGTTCATTTGCGTCAGCCGGTTTCCCACGTAGCTATATATCTTCGGAGTCGACATCCTGAACGTCCGAGAATTAAGAAAAAATTCCGATTGCTCTGCCCCTTTGACCCGAGTGATTCCATACAGCAGCCCTAGGACGGCGCGGACTGCTCTCTTAGATGATCCGTCGGCAGAAAATGGGATTATCAACCGGTCGGCGGCTGACATCGCAAGCTCGGTATAGATCGAGAAGCTCGGATTGCAATCGATGAAGACCGTCGAACTTTTGACGCCCCACGAAGTATTAATATCGGCGATCAAATCGCTGATCCAACCGTGCACGATACGCCACGCGTCTGAGGGGCCGGGATTTGTCGCATTGGAAACGCGGGAAGTTTGGACCTCTAGTGCCTCGTCGCCGACTGCCAGAAAGAGGTTGTCCGGCACCCAATTGTTGTGGTCGTTCACCCTTACTATAAACTGTCCGCCGGCTTTTGGGCTGACGTAGGGACTGCGGATTCGCTCCTCAATATAACCCGCAATTGTGCGCCGCCGATTTTGACTCGCCATATCAACTAAGAGCTGTTCGCCCGCAATGATCCCTCCTAGGAGCATGCTGGATGCATTGGCCTGGGGACAAAGGTCGATCACTAGGATGGGCTGGTCAGGGTGAGTTCTCGCGTACTCGCACGCAATTTGAAATGTCAGATAGCTTTTTCCAACTCCGCCCTTATTGTTCCAAATAGCATAAACAGACATGGCATCCGCTCCGCACGATGAGATCGAGGACCCCGCAACCTGCCAGAGGGCGGAGTTTTAGTGGTAAACTTTTTCGTCATGGCTTAGGTAGGGCTGCCGGGATTCAGCAATCCTACCGGACAGCTAACATCTTCGCCAGGATAAGATTCCTAATTTGGCGCGGGGATTTGCGCGAGCTAACGCCTCAGCGCAAGGAAGCGGCGATGTTGCCGCCGTCGACCGCCTCGATATGGCCTGTGGTCTTGCGCGCCTTGGCGAGCGCGACGAAGGCCTGCGCCACGTCCTCTGCCAGCACCTCGCGGCCGAGCAGATTGCCGCTCATGTAGTCCGCCTCCGACAGCCCCCTCGCCTTCGCCCGGTCGGCGATCATGGCGTCGGTCAAGAGCCCACTGCGCACGCGGTCGGCATTGACGCCGTTCGAGCGGATGCCGTCCTTGCCGTAGTCGAGCGCGTATTGGCGCATGAGCAGCATGGCCGCGGCCTTGGGCAGGCCATACGGCCCGAAATTGGCGCCGGGGTTCACTGCCTGCTTCGAGAGGTTGAACAGCAGCGCGCCGCCGGTGCCCTGCTTCAGCATGATGCGCACCGCCTCCTTGGCCACGGTCTGATGAGCGAAGAAATTGAGCTCGAAGCTCTGGCGCAGCAGCTCGTCTGACACGTCGCCGATGCGGCCCTGCCAGGCGGCGCCTGCATTGGACACGACGATGTCGACGCCACCGAAGCGCTCGCACACTTTGGCAAAGGCGTCGCGCACCTCCTCAGGCTTGGTCACGTCGCATTGCAGCCCAAGTCCCTTGAAGCTCTCCGCCACCCTCCTCGCCGTATCGCCATAGATATCGACGATGGCGACGGCGGCGCCTTCGGCGGCGAGCGCCTTCGCCGTGGCGCTGCCGATGGCGCCGGCGCCGGTGACGAGCGCCACCTGCCCGGTCAGCGGCTTGACCACAGCGCCTTTCAGCTTGGCCTGCTCGAGACTCCAATATTCGAGCGCGAACAGATCGCTCTCTGGTAACGGCTCGTAACGGCCGATGCCTTCGGCGTCGGTCACCACGCGCACCGTGTTCTCGGCGAGATCGGCGGCGATGTCGGCGTCCTTGGCGCTCCGCCCGATGCCGAACAGGCCGAGCCCGGGCACGAGCACCACGCGCGGCGCCGAGTCGAGCTTCGACTTGGTATTGCCGACACGCTCATTCTCGCGGCCGAAATAAGAATCGTAGCGGGCGGCGAAATCGGCCACCGACCCCTGAACCTCGCGGGCGAACTCATCAAGCTTGCCTGGTTCCGGTGGCGAGACCACCAGCGGCGTGTTCTTGGTGCGGATGATGTGGTCGGGCGTCACCACCCCGCGCTGGCTATAGTCGGCGAGCTCGGCGCCGTTCACATACGCAAGGATCTCAGGCCCGGTGCGGAAGGTCGTGACGAAGCGCGTCGGCTCTCCGCCAGGCTTGTCGGCCGGCAGCGCCACGGCGCCCCTGATGATCGGCGCGATTTCGGCGACCTCGGCGAGCTCATCGGCGAGCGCGCGCGACTGGAACACGATCGGGCGCCCCTGGCGCAGCCGGCTCTCGGCGAGCGACACCATCTCGATCATGCGATCATAGGCCTCGCGCGCCGTCGCGCCGAAGGTGAAGATGCCGTGCTTGTGCAGGATCAGGCCTTCGACCTTCTCATCCTGCTCGAAAACTTCTGCCGCCGCCTTGGCGAGCCCGAAGCCCGGCGCGATATAGGGCACGATGCCCATGCGCCCGTCATAGACTTCGCGGGCGAGCGCCTCGCCGTCGGGCTGATCGACGATCGAGAGCACCGCGGCGGCGTGGGTATGGTCGATGAATTTATGCGGCAGGAAGGCGTGCAGCAGCGTCTCGACCGAGGGGTTCGGCGCGGAAGCATCGAGCAGGTTCAGCCGTTGCACGTTGACCATGGCCTCGTCGGAGAGCGCATCGAGCGCGCGAAGCCGGCGCAGCGGCTCGAGCTTCACTTCCGGCATTCCTTGCGGCTCGATTTCGGCCATGTCCCAGCCCGAGCCCTTGACCGCGATCACCTCGTGCTCCTGGCCGAGATCGTCCTTGGCGCGCGTCTTCACCGAAGTGTTGCCGCCGCCATGCAGCACGAGCAGAGGGTCGCGGCCGAGCAGGCGCGTGGTGTAGACGCGAAGCGCGAGATCCTCGCTCACGCCCTTCTCGGCGTAGGTCTCGACGGCGTCGAGCGCACTGATGTCGTTCCATCGGCTCTGCATGGCTCGCGTTGTTCCACTCCTCGCGGCAAGACGCAAGCGCAACGATTAAGCCCGCGCGATGACGCTGCCGCGACGCGGTCAAGCGCCCGGAGTTTGCGTGAAGTCTTTTGCCCTCCGCGAACAGAGAACGAGCGGAGCGCCGAGCGGCCGCGTCCGTTGCGCAAAGTTGGGCAGCCTCTCGGCGCCCCGCTTGCGGCGATATTTTAATGCCCATGCCGCCGCGCCTTACCTCTGTTTCCGCTCAGGAGGCGCATGCCCCACGGCGGAGTTGACCTGGGCATCGCAGCCCAGGCGACGGCGGGTTAGGACCCCTGAGGCTGGTCCGTTAGCCTGCGCGCGGGTCCGGAGGGCGGGGTTTCGGCCCCCCGTCGTACGCGCGCACCTCAGGCGCCGCGCCCTCATCCCGAGAAGCAGACGGTCTGCAGCTCGCGTCCTCATGGACGAGGGATGGGCTGAGTCTAACGCGGGCGAGAGCGGTGGGGATAAGTGGTGCCTTGTTCATACC
>NZ_JBOHJB010000091.1:0-10516 GCF_050728395.1 Methyloceanibacter sp. | reverse complement strand
CTTTCATGTGGTTCCGGGGTCCTTCCACTTCCTCACCGGGCCGTCAGGTGCTGGCAAGACCACGCTGTTGCGCCTCCTGTTCATGTCGCTCAGGCCCACGCGAGGCTTGATCTTCGTTTTCGGCGAGAACGTGTCCGATCTTTCCGCCGCAGGCCGCGCCGAGCTTCGCCGCCGCATCGGCATCGTGTTTCAGGACTTCCGCCTGCTCGACCATCTCACCACCTGGGAGAACGTGGCGCTGCCCTTGCGGGTGATGGGCAAGAAGGAGTCGGACTACCGGGAGGACGTGACCGACCTGTTGCGCTGGGTCGGGCTCGGCGACCGTATCGACGCCTACCCCGAGGTTCTCTCCGGCGGCGAAAAGCAGAGGGCGGCAATCGCCCGCGCCGTGATCGGGCGGCCCGAGCTTTTGCTTGCCGACGAGCCGACCGGCAACGTCGATCCGATGATCGCCGATCGCCTGTTGCGGCTGTTCGTCGAGCTCAATCGCCTTGGCACCTCGGTGATCATCGCCACCCACGATTACGGCCTGATGGATCAGCTCGACGCGCCTCGCCTCGTGCTCTACGAAGGCCATCTGGAGATTCGTTGACCCGTGCAGTTCATCGCCGACATCCGCGACTATCCCTGGCGCAATCTTTTCGCCGGGATTCTGCCGGCCCGCTTGCAGCCGAAGACGGCGCAGATCGTGCCCTCGGCCTCGATCGCCGGCAACGCGCTGACCGTGGTGATCGCCATCATGTCGTTCCTCGCCTGCCTCACCGCCGGCGCCGTGTACATGGTCAATCAATCGGCGGAGGCCTGGGTGAAGGACATTTCGAGCGAGATCACCGTCGAGCTCGATCCGGTGAACACCGCCGACATCGAGAAGAAGATGACGCTGGTCTCCCTGTTTCTCGCCAAGCAGGCCGGCGTCACCAGGGTTAAGCCGCTGACCGCCGAAGATTCCGCCAAGCTGCTCGAGCCTTGGCTCGGCCACAGCGAGGCTCTGTCGGCGCTGCCCATCCCCCGCCTGATCGCGGTGGAGATCGACCGCTCCAACCCGCCCGACATCAAGTCGATCACCGAGGCGCTGTCGCAAAACTTCGAGGGCGTCACCCTCGACGACCACCGCCGCTGGCGGGCCGAGATCCGCACCCTGACGAGGTCGGCGGCTGCCGGCGGCTTCGCCGTGCTCGTTCTCGTCGCCGCCGCCACCGTCGCCGTCATCGTCTCGGCCACCCGCAGCGCCATGGCGTCGAACCGCGAGATCATCGAGGTGCTGCATTTCGTGGGCGCCAACGAGCGTTTCATCAGCCGCGAATTCGAGCGCCACTTCGTCGGCCTCGGCGTCCGCGCCGGCCTCGTCGGCGCGGTGAGCGCGGCCCTCGTGTTCCTGCTGCTTCCGGTCGCCATGCACGTGCTCGGCGGCGAGCCTGCCACCGCCACCGAGATGAGCCGGCTGGTGGGCTCCGGCGAGCTCGATCTCAAGGGCTATCTGCTGTGCATGCTGGTGGTTTTCGTCATCGCCTGCCTGTGCATGATCACCTCGCGGCTCGGCGTCATCCGCGTGCTCAAGTCCTACGCCTGAGTACGGGGAAAAGGGCCATCGTTGAGCGCCGCCAAGCCGATTTCCTATCGATTCAATTGAGCCTATTCTTGCGCCGCGCATGGCAGGGCGGGAGTAAGCGGTGACGCGCGTCGAGCCGGAATCTTCAAGCGCATTCGAGCTCTTGGTCGTCGGACTCAGGTTCATCTTCGACCTGATATTGCTCGCCGTCGTGCTGACCGTCATCGGCTTCTTCATCTTTACCGACAACCTCCAGCGCAGCCAGCCTGAGCCGCGCACCGCCGACGGCATCGCCGTGTTGACCGGCGGCGTCGCCCGCATCGACGAGGCGATGAAGCTGTTGACCCAGCAAAAAGCGAAGCGCCTGTTGATCACCGGGGTCAACCGCACCACCTCGACCGAGGAACTGAAGCAGCTCGCGAGCCAAGGCGACCAGCTTTTCTCCTGTTGCGTCGATATCGACAAGGAAGCGCGCAACACCATCGACAATGCCACCGAGACGAGCCAGTGGGTGGCGCGCAATCACTACAATTCGGTCATCGTGGTGACGTCGAACTATCATATGCCGCGCGCGCTCGCCGAGCTTGCCCGCGTCATGCCCGGCGTGACCTTGATTCCCTATTCGGTGGTGGACAACAACGTGCATCTCGACCGCTGGTGGACCTATCCTGGCACCACCAGATTGCTGATCTCGGAATATCTGAAATATCTGCCGGCGCTGGCGCGGCTCGGCGCCACCCAACTCGTGAGCAAATTGATCACCGGCAAGACGACAGTCGCGGTCGAGGACCCTTCAGAGCCGTGACGGCCGGCCCCTCAATGACGCGCTCGCTCCTGTTCAACGTTCTCTTCTACGTGACCACCACGCTGTTCGTGGTGATCGGCAGCCCGCTGTTGTTCGCACCGAGAGCCTGGGCGATGGCAGCGCTCAAGGTGCATGCCAATTTCGAGCTTTGGCTGTTGCGCGCCATCGTCGGCACGAAGATCGAGGTGCGCGGGCGGGAGAATATTCCGCAAGGCCCCTGCCTCGTCGCCTCAAAGCATCAGTCGGCCTGGGAGACCTTCGCGCTGATCCCGATCTTCCGCGACCCCGCGCTGTTGATGAAGCGCGAGCTGTTCTTCATCCCGTTCCATGGCTGGTTCTCCCGCAAGTTCGAGATGATTCCCGTCGATCGCGACAAGGGGCCGGCAGCACTTCGCCGCATGCTGCGCGAAGCGAAGAAGCGCATCGATGACGGCCGCGAGATCATCATCTTCCCTGAAGGAACGCGGCGGCCGCCTGGTGCCGCGCCCGACTACAAGACCGGGATCGTGCTGCTCTACGATGCCCTTGACGTGCCTTGCCTCCCGGTCGCCCTCAATTCAGGCCTGTTCTGGCCAAGGCGGAGCGTGCTCCGCCGCCCCGGCACCATCGTGGTGGAGATTCTCAAGCCTATTCCCCCAGGTCTCCCCAGAGACGCGTTCCTGCGCAAGCTCGAGGCAGCCATCGAGGGGGCCTCCAGCCGCTTGCTTGTGGAAACAGGGGCCCCGGAAGTCGCCCGCACCTAGGCTGTTAACCCTTCATTAACTTGATCCGGCCAAGGTGCTGTTCTAGGTTTGTTCTTACGAATCGCCGCCGGCCAGTCTTGAATTCGTCATCGGAAAACCCATCTGACGACAGTTCGAGGGAGAGGGTTAAGGGCGGGAACGGGATCATGTTGATGCACCAGGATGTAACCGACACGACCCCTTGGGGCCCGGCCGATGAGCCCGCCCTTGTCTGTGCCGAAGCCTGCTTCGACCAGGCGTTCCACTATTGGCGCGGTGCCTCAGGCCGGCGCTACCTGCACAGCGTTTACACCCTGATCGGCTGCCCTGCGCTCCCCCGCACCAACTACATCCTGGTCCGCCGCCACGACGACGGCTCAAGGACGCCGCTCGGCTTCGGCCAGACCAAGGACGACGCGATCTCGCTCAACCTCGCCCATCTCCGCCATCAGGGCGCGAGGCTCGGCGCCAACGAGGTGCATATCCACCTCTTGGCCGAGACGCCCGACGAGCGGGCGCATGTCGAGGGCGACCTGACCGAGGCGCATTTCCAGCGCATCGCCGCCAACGCCGCCTAGCCACACTTCGTTCCTGTTTTAGCGCGTTCGGCCCGCGGTCTCCGCGAGACGGTTCCCTTTGGCGCGCGCCAAGCACGGGGCTTGATCCCACCCCGTTCGGCGTCTCCAATAGGTCCATGACGGACCGTATCGAGATCGTCGAAGGCGACATCACCAGGCTCGACGTCGACGCCATCGTCAATGCCGCCAACACCCTGCTCGCCCCTGGCGGCGGCGTCTGCGGCGCCATCCACCGTGCCGCCGGGCCTAAGCTCGCCGAGGCTTGCACCAAACTCGGCGGCTGCGAGACGGGAGAGGCGAAGATCACCCCAGGCTTTGGACTTCCAGCGCGCACCGTGATCCACACGGTCGGGCCGGTGTGGGGCGGCGGGGAGAGCGGCGAGGACCGGCTGCTTAGGGCCTGCTACCGCAACAGTCTGGCGCTTGCCGCCGCGCACGGTCTCGCATCCATCGCCTTTCCTGCCATCTCGACCGGCATCTTCGGTTTTCCGCCCGGCCGCGCCGCTCTGATTGCGGTTCGCACCGTGCGCGAGGCACTTTCCGACTTTCCCTCGATCGAGCGTGTCATCTTCTGCTGCTTCGGCGCTGAGTCCCGCAAGCATCACGAGACCGCACGTGCCGCGGCGCCGAGCCAAGGCAAATAGCCTTGGCCGCACCATGCGGCCCCTTGTGCCTTCGCGCGGTCGTCGTCTCGGGCTAAGCTCTCGGCCTGGACACTTTTGAGTCGCGGTTAAGGTCGCCGCAAACTGCTGGAAGGCACGAATAGAGATGCCAGAGCTCGATCCGTTACTGCTCTCGCGCATCCAATTCGCCTTCACCATCTCATTCCACATCCTGTTTCCGTCCTTCACCATCGGCCTTGCCGCCTGGCTGCTCGTGCTCGAGATCCTCTGGCTCAGGACCGGGAAGGCCATCTATGCCGACATCTCCCGGCATTGGACCAAGATCTTCGCCGTGTCCTTCGGCATGGGTGTCGTCTCCGGCGTGGTGCTCTCCTACCAGTTCGGCACCAATTGGAGCGAATTCTCGCGGCTCGGCGGCAACGTCGTCGGGCCGCTGATGTCCTATGAGGTGCTTACAGCCTTTTTCCTCGAAGCAGGCTTCCTCGGCATCATGCTGTTCGGCCGCGAGCGTGTGCCGAAGGGGGTACATCTCTTCGCCACCGCCATGGTGGCGTTCGGCACGCTGATCTCGGCGTTCTGGATCCTGTCGGCAAATAGCTGGATGCAGACCCCGGCGGGATACAGCGTCGGCCCCGACGGCGTGCTGCATGTGGCGAGCTGGCGTGAGGCGATCTTCAACCCGTCCTTCCCCTACCGCTTCGCCCATATGGTCGCCGCCGCCTATCTCACCACGTCCTTCATCGTGGCCGGGATCGGCGCCTGGTACATCCTGCGCAATCGCAGCGTCGCGCACGGGCGCATCATGCTCGGCATGGGCTTGAGCATGCTCATCTGGCTTGCGCCTCTTCAACTCGTCATCGGCGATCTGCATGGGCTCAACACCAGAGAGCATCAGCCTGCCAAGATCGCCGCCTTGGAAGCCCATTGGGAGACGGAGAAAGGCGCGCCGCTGATCCTGTTCGCCATCCCCGACCCCAAGGCCGAGACCAATCATTTGGAAATTGCCGTGCCGAAGCTCGGGAGCTTGATCTTGACCCATGAATGGGACGGCGAGATCAGGGGCCTCAAATCCTTCCCGCCTGAAGACCGGCCGAACCCCATCATCCCGTTCTTCGCCTTCCGCATCATGGTCGGCATCGGCTTGATCATGATCGCTGTCGGCATCGTCGGCTCGGTGTTGTGGCTAACCGGGCGGCTGTACGCGAGCCGCTGGTTCCTGCGCACTCTGGTGTGGGTCTCGCCGCTCGGCTTCCTCGCCGTGCTCTCGGGCTGGTTCGTGGCCGAGGTCGGCCGCCAGCCTTGGGTGGTCTATGGCGTTCTGCGCACGGCTGATGCGGTGTCGCCGGTTCCAGGCGGTAGCGTCTTAACCTCGATCGTTCTTTTCGTTCTGGTCTACGGGGTCGTTTTCGGCGCAGGGCTCTATTACATGGCCAAGCTCGTGAGCCGCGGGCCCGGCGAGACGCCGCCGACGCCGGAGGAAGAGGACGCAGACCTTTCGCATCGGCCCATGGCCGCTTCAGGCAGCCCATGACCCCAGATGTCCTTCCTATCATCCTGCCGCTCGTATGGGGTGCCATCCTGGCGCTCGCCGTGTTCCTCTACGTGCTGCTCGGCGGCTACGACCTCGGGCTTGGCGTGCTGTTCCCGCTCGCGCCGACGCATCAGGACCGCGACGCCATGATGAACTCGGTGGCGCCCTTCTGGGACGGCAACGAGACCTGGCTCGTGCTCGGCGGCGGCGGACTTCTCGCAGCTTTCCCGCTTGCTTATTCGGTGATGCTGCCGGCGCTCTATCTCCCCATCATCCTCATGCTGATCGGGCTGATCTTGCGCGGCGTCGCCTTCGAGTTCCGCTTCAAGTCGGAGCGCTACCGCTGGACCTGGGACCTCGCCTTCGCCGCGGGCTCGATCCTCGCCGCGCTGATGCAAGGGCTGATCATCGGCGCCTTCGTGCAAGGCTTCAACGTGGTGAACAACCGATATGCCGGCGGCGCCTTCGACTGGCTCACGCCCTTCGCCGTCGTCACCGCGCTCGCCGTGCTTGCCGGCTATGTGCTCCTGTCCGCGGGCTGGCTCATCATGAAGGGCGACGAGGCGTTGCGCGACTGGGCCTACGGCATCGCCCGCTACGCGCTGATCGCGGTTGCGGTCTTCATCCTCATCTTCAGCATCTGGACGCCTCTGCTGCACCCCGAGATCGCCAAGCGCTGGTTCACCCCGGCCAACATGGTGATGCTGAGCCCGGTGCCGCTCGCCACCGCGGCGGCCATCGGGGCGCTGTGGCTCTCGCTCAAGCGGCGGATGCGTTACGCGCCCTTCCTGCTCGCCGCCGCGATCTTCCTGCTCTGCTATACGGGGCTCGCGGTGAGCCTGTTCCCGTACATCATTCCGCCGTCGATCACGCTATGGCAGGCTGCGGCGGCGCCAGAGTCGCAGCTCTTTATGCTCTACGGCGCGATTCCGATCCTGCCCGTCATCCTCGGCTACACCGCCTATTCCTATTACGTGTTCTGGGACGCGACCGAGCACGAGGGCTATCACTGACGCGAGTTGTTTTCCCCCTCACCCGGCTTGGACCTAAAGGTCCAAGCCACCCTCTCCCGCGGGGGGAGAGGGGAAAAAGCGCGCCACCCCATCAAATCCCCTCGCCCCTTGCGGGAGAGGGCTTTCCGCCGCGATCTTGTGCGCGACGCTCTTGAGCGGCGCCTGCGCAAGTCGCATGGCGGGAAGGGTGAGGGGTGAATTTTTTTGCTTGAACCCCCCTCCCTAGCCCTCCCCCTCAAGGGGGGAGGGGATTTAGTCCTTGCTCGAAAGCTCATGCGCCATCAGTCGGTGCTTGAGCGCGGCGATCCTCCCGTAGGCAGCCTCGATCTTCGCGCGCGGGATGCGGCCGTCGTGCACCGCCTGCGCGATGATGGCGTAGACTTTGGCCCCAAGCCCGGTGTCGCGCGAGTTGACGTTGGAGAAGACGAGCAGATCGACGCCTGCATCGAGCGCCCTGATCACGCGGTCCTCGACCGAGTAGCGCTCGCGCACCGCGCCCATCTCCATGTCGTCGCTGACCACCACGCCTTGGTAGCCGATGTAGCCATCGCCGCGGAGTGCGCGTATCGCATTGGCCGACAACGACGACGGCAGCATCTCGCCGTCGCTGAAGCGCGGATGATAGAGATGCCCGACCATGACCATGTCGAGCAGACCGTCATGCGAAAGGGCGACATAGGGCTGAAGCTCGCTTTCCCGCCAAGTCCGCGAAATATCTGGAAGCGTCTTGTGGCTGTCGCTAAAGCTCGAGCCGTGACCGGGAAAATGCTTCGCCACCGTCACCACGTTTGCTTCGCGATGCGCGGCGATGAAGGAGCGGGCGAGCGACGTCACGGTCTTGGGATCTGCGCCGTAGCTCCGCTTGCGCCGCGCAATCACTGCGTTCCAGGGATTGACGCTGAGATCGACCACGGGGCCGAAATTGACATTGATGCCAACGCCGGCAAGCTCCTTCGCCATCTCACCGTAGATGCGGCGCGCTTCCTCCGGCGTCAGCGTCGCATCGCGCCCCATCTTCTCCGCCGAAGGGTAGTGCTTGTGGCCGGTTCCCTTGGTCAGCCGCTGCACGCGGCCACCCTCCTGATCCACGGCGATGAACGGCACGAGCTCGGAATTGGCGTTCAACAGATAGGCGGTGAGCAGGCGGAGCTGTCGCGCCGAGCGGATATTGTCGGGGTAGAGCACGACGCCGCCGATCAAGCCCTTGGCGAGTTCGTCGCGCACGGCCTTGACCCCGGGATCGTGCTCATTTTGCCCAGAGAACCCCACCATGATCGTCTGGCCGATCATCCGGTCGAGGAGATCGTCTGCCTCCGCCGTCTCGCGTAGCGAGGCGAGGCTATCAGGCTCCGCGGCATTCAGGAGAGGAGCGCCAAACGCGAATCTCCCGGCTGCCAGCAGCCAGAAGCAAAGCAGAATCAAGGGTCGCTTCATGGAGTCATCGTCTTTAGCGCTCCGCCTTCGGCCGCACCCGTCTTGTGCCGGGTCGCCTTATGGATTGTCACGAAATTGACGGGCGACAACAACCCGAGCGTGCTATGGTCCCAGCATGTGCCGAGCCCGTGGGAGAGGGCCATGCAACCTCTGTTTCTTTCCTGGAAAAAGATTGTCTCGGTTGGAGTGGCCTTGGGGCTTCTCCTGATCGTGGGCCCCACCAACCAAAGCCCGGCGCTTGCCGGTGAGATGGGCGGTGGGCATCATGGCGGTGGCGGCGGCCACTGGGGTGGTGGAGGCGGCGGTGTCGGCGTCGGCGTCGGGGTCGGCTCCATACTCCTGAACGAGGCCATTCGCCGCTCGCAGGAGCGCCACCAGGCGGCCTCGCCTGAGGGATGCCCTCCAGGGCTCGTGCCCTCACGTAAGGGCTGCGTCAAGCCCGGCAAGAACAAGGGACCGGAAGTCACGAAATGCGAGCCGCCCATGCAGTGGCGCAAGGGCAAAGGCTGCGTGGCGCCGAAGGGCCCCGAGGTCGCCACATGCCAACCGCCCATGGAAATGCGCAAGGGCAGATGCGTGCCGCCCAAGGAGCCCGAAGTCGCCAAATGCGAACACGGCGACGTCTACCGCAAAGGCAAAGGCTGCGTGCCGCCCAACGAGCCCGAAATCGCCAAATGCGAGCACGGCCACGGCAAGGGCTGCGAGCCGCCCCCGGAAAAGACGGTCGACTGCGAACGGCCTTTCATCAAGTTTGGCAATGGCTGCGCCTGTCCGCCTGGTTTCATCCAGCGCGGCCACGATTGTCGGCCGCCGACTGTGGTCATTGTGCCGCCTCCGGTGCTTCCCGTCGGACCTGGTCCTGGCCCTGTAGAACCGCCGCATGTGGTTCCGGCTGCAACTCCGCCTTCCGAGCCACCTCCACCGCCGCGACAGGCCTCGCCGGCCCCGCCGAAGCAGCCCGCCCCAATCCAGTCGCTGGCAAAAGTCCTGCCGGCCTCGAATCGCTGCCTGCCGGAGGACCTTTACGACCTCTTGGAGCAGACCTACGGCAAACGTCCGGCACTCGATCGGTGTCCCTCTGCGTGCCTGCCGAAGCCTGCTTCCTTCACGCCGGCAGAGCTTGACGCGGCCGCGGCCAAGAGCGGCATCAATTGGTGCGAGAACTGCGTGCAGGTCGGCGGCTACATGCCGCTTGCCTCGGTGCTCCAGCTCGAGAAGGCTGCCAACGTCACCATCTGCGTCAATCCGGACATGTGCCGGCTTCCCGCCGCGATCGGCGGCGGCGATGCCGGGGAACGCGTGGTCGAGATCCGCACCGTGTTCAAGGACCTGCCGGCCGGGGTGAAGAATGAAGGCAATATCGCCGTCGTGGTCGGCAACCAGGACTATCTCGGCGATCTGCCCGACAATCCCGACGGCAAGGCCGACGCCGATGCGGTGCTGGCTCTGCTCGTCGATCAGCTCGGCTACAAGCAGGAGAACATCATCGATCTCCGCGACGCGACGCTCGCCGATTTCGAGCGCGTGTTCGGCTCGCAAAGCAACCCTGAAGGGGAGCTTGCCAAGCGCATCGACAAGAAGGATCCGGGCGACGTCTTCATCTACGTGGCGAGCCACGGCATGGTGAAGGAGGACGACGCCAAAGAGGCTTATCTGCTTCCCGTCGACGCCAAGCTCGACGACCTCGGCAAGACCGCCTATCCGATGCAGGAGCTCTACGACAACCTCGGCAAGATCGGGGCGCGGACCATCATGCTCATGCTCGAGGCGAATTTCGCCAAGAACCTCGACGAGCTGATCAACCCGCCGAACCTGCCGGAGCTGGAAGTGGAAGCCATGCCGGTCAATCCGGTGCCAGGCCTCGCCGTGTTCAAGGCGTCCGACCGCGACCAGAAGACCATCAAGGACCCTGAATACGGCATCGGGCTCTTCACCCGATACATGATCGAGGGTCTGGCCGGCAGAGCCGACGCGGGCCCGCTCGGCAACGACGACAAGCGGATCGATACCGTCGAGCTTTACGTCTACACCGCCGATGCGGTGCGCACGGCGGCGCGGAAGTCGTTCGGGCTCGAGCAGAAGCCGCTGCTGAGCAAGATCGACAATCTCGTGGTCGGCAACCTCACCGCGAACTGAGCTGCATGCTTCGAGACGCCGCCATCGTCATTCGTGACGGCGGCGGCTTCGCATCATAGGGAGATTCAGTCTTTTCATCCCTCCCCCTCGCGGGGAGGGTGGCGAGCACCGGACGTGTCCGGGGC
>NZ_JBOHJB010000090.1:0-10655 GCF_050728395.1 Methyloceanibacter sp. | reverse complement strand
AGGACGCCTTCCGCCGCAACCTGTCGGAGAAGGAAGACTTCATGTTCCTGCAAAAGCCCTTCGACCTGAAGGAGCTTGCCGCTGCGGTGAAGGCGGCGCTACAGGGCTGACCGCGCCCCCCGCGCCCCCCGCGCCCCCCGCGCCCCCCGCGCCCGCACGCGCCCCCCGCGCCCCCGCGAGCGAACGAACCATCAGCAATAGTCTTCCTTTCGTCGCCGTTCGCGGCTAACTGTCCCCTCGTCACGCCCGGGCGGAGACCCGGGCATCCAGGGGAACAACTCCACGCGAGCGGCCCTTGGACTGCCGGGTCAAGCCCGGCACTGATGTGCACAGAATATGGGGTTCAACGCGCGTGCCGGATTACGAGAAACAGCCCTCCGAGGAGCATGAAGGCTTCCGGCGGAGAGCCCGCAAGAAGCCTCGCCTGCCGGCGCTCACCATCCACCGCTACGGCGGACGGCTGATCTATTTCTGGTTCGGCATGCGGTTCGGCGCGCTGATGAAGCTGTTCAAGCGCGGGCACTACAGCTTCACGCTCAATTGCCTCCCCGATGTGCTGGCGCTGTTCCTTTGGGTGCCGTGGAACTCGGTGCTCTATCGGATCAGCGAGACGAAATACCGGGCCCGCGCCGAGGCGCTCCCGCTCGACCAGCCGCCGGTCTTCGTCATCGGCCATTGGCGGACCGGCACGACCTTTCTGCACGATCTCTTCTCGGTCGATCCCAACCTCGCTTATCCGACCACCTACGAATGCTTCTTCCCGCATCACTTTCTCCTCACCGAGAACACGCTCCCCAAGGTCATGAAGGTGCTCCTGCCCAAGAAGCGCCCGCAGGACGACGTGCCAGTGGGCTTCGACCGGCCGCAGGAAGAAGAGTTCGGCATGCTGATGCTGGGTGAGGGTACCCCTTACCTCACCCATGCCTGGCCGCGCTTCGGCCCAGCCGACACCGACTATCTCGACTTCAAGGGCCTGTCCGAAGCCGAGCGGAAGAAATGGGCCGATGCCTATATGTGGCTCTACCGCCGGCTGTCGCTGAAGCACGGCGGCAAACCGCTCGTGATGAAGACCCCGGCCAACGCCGCGCGGCTCAAGCTCCTGACCGAACTCTTTCCCGACGCGCGCTTCATCTATCTTGCGCGCGATCCGCTCCACGTCTTCCCCTCCACGGTGAAGCTCTGGCGCGCGCTCTATTCCACTCAAGGCCTGCACAATCCGCCTTATCTCGATGACTGGCTCGACGACTACGTGCTCGACATGTTCGCGCGGCTCACCGAGGACTACGAGGAAGACCGCCACGTCGTTCCCGAGGGCCGCCTGATCGAGCTTCGCTATGAGGACCTGGTCAAGGACCCGATCTCCACCATGCGCGATATTTATGCGCGTCTCGACATCGGCGATTTTGCTTCCGCCGAGGCGCCGATGCAGGCCTATCTCGACGCGCAAAAGGAGCATCGCGTTTCGGAGTATGAGATGCCGCTTGAGCTGAAGCGGAAGGTCGTCGAGCGCCTTGCTCCCTATATCGACCGCTTCTTCTATCGCGAGGCGGTGACGCGCGAGCTTGCCAGGGGCGCGCCGGCCAAGCCAGTGCCGGAGCCGCAGCCCTCCTGACTTTCGCCCCATCTGGGCGCCTCATACCTCCCCGGACTCGCGATCTTGCTGCGGTAGCTGGCCACGCGTCCTCTCAAGGGGATGAGGGAAGTCTCGTGCAAGTCCGAGAAGCGGACAGGCGTCAGCAGGCGCATGTCCATCATGGAGCGGACCTGCGAGATCCAAAAAATTTCGACAGAGCCAGGGAACGGCGAGCCGGCCATCTTGGTTGTTCGCTAGCGGCCGAAGGAAAACGCGCGCGTCTGCGGGGCTTCACAAAGGGGAAAACGATGGCAATCGCACCGACATCGGGAAAGTCCTTTTGGCGCAGCCCCGCGACCAAGCGCGAGGCCGATGCGATGGCTGTCAAATTGTTCTGCGTGTTCTCATTCGTCCTGGTCTGGTTGATTGTCGCAGGGGTGCTCTAGCGGGCGGCAGTGCTTCCCCGTCAAAGCCGGCGAGTTCAAGCCGGGCTCCCCACCCCTAAAGGGGAGGATAATAATAGACCGATCGCCTTCTCTTCGTCATCGCCCGGCACTCGGGTCTGGCATGGCCAGCCTGAGCACAGACTTGATGGTCCGGGTACCCACCGCCCTCAACAGCTTTGTACCAGCCTGTGGCTACTGGAGGCCGGTGGGCATGACAAGGGACGGGGCAATGGCTATGCTGCGAGGCGGAAGGTTGAGAACGTGCCGGGTCATTACACCGTGGGCCTCGTAGCCAAGGGCAAAGCCGACCGCGTCGCCGTCGACGCGGAGGATGCGCTGATTGCCGCGCTCAAAGTGAAGGCCGAGCGCCCCGACGCCACCATCACCTATGTGCGCCGGCAGAATCGCCGCGGCGATGCGCGGCATCCGGCCCACAGCCTCACCGGCAACCGCCGCTAGTTTTCCGGCCGGCGCTGATGATGCCGGGGCGCCACGTCGGCTAGCATATTTATTAAAATTGTAATGGGTTATTGCAGGCTCGGGGCTCTTTCCCTGGGTTCGCGCGTTGCCGCAAGACATGGCGCTTGCGCTATGAAAAAGCGAACGGTTCCGGCCTTCTTGAATGAGATGATGCTCCGCGGGCTCAGACTTCTCGTGTGGCTCTGGCTGTGGGTCTTATGGCTCGTTCATCTCGGCCGCGACGACAACAAGGACAAGCGCGACTTCCCTTGAGAGCTGTGTATAAAAAAGAACGGATTGCGAACTGAGAACAAAACGTGTACATTTCTCTCTCGCTCTCAAGAGAGGCACCGAAATAGGGGCCTGCGGCCCCGGGGATCATGCTGAACCGGCGTTTGCCAGCATCGCCGGGCCTGTGAAATAAGGGAGAATCGGCCATGTTGAATGTCGCGCTTCGTCTCGTCGAAGGAGCTGAAATGGACAGGGAGAAGGCGCTCGAAGCTGCGATCTCGCAGATCGAGCGGAATTGCGGCAAGGGCTCCATCATGCGTCTCGGCCAGAACGAGAAGGCGGTGGAGGTCGAGGCCATCTCCACGGGCTCGCTCGGCCTCGACATCGCGCTCGGCATCGGCGGCCTGCCGCGCGGCCGCGTCGTCGAGATCTACGGGCCGGAATCCTCCGGCAAGACCACGCTCGCGCTGCACGTCATCGCCGAGGCGCAGAAGCGCGGCGGCATTTGCGGCTTCATCGACGCCGAGCACGCGCTCGACACCGTCTATGCGCGCAAACTCGGTGTCGACCTCGAAAACCTCCTGATCTCCCAGCCTGACACCGGCGAGCAGGCGCTCGAGATCACCGACACTCTGGTGCGCTCTGGCGCCATCGACGTACTGGTGATCGATTCCGTGGCGGCGCTGACGCCGAAGGCCGAGCTCGAAGGCGAGATGGGCGAGATGCAAATGGGCAGCCAGGCCCGTTTGATGAGCCAGGCCTTGCGCAAGCTCACCGGCTCGATCTCAAAGTCGCGCTGCATGGTCATCTTCATCAACCAGATCCGCATGAAGATCGGCGTGATGTTCGGCTCGCCCGAGACCACGAGCGGCGGCAATGCCCTGAAATTCTATGCCTCGGTGCGTCTCGACATCAGGCGCATCGGCGCCATCAAGGAGCGCGAGGAGGTGGTCGGCAACCAGACCCGCGTCAAGGTGGTGAAGAACAAGGTGGCGCCTCCCTTCAAGCAGATCGAGTTCGACATCATGTATGGCGAGGGCGTCTCCAAGACCGGCGAGCTGATCGATCTCGGGGTGAAGGCCGGAATCGTCGAGAAGTCGGGCTCCTGGTTCTCCTTCGATAGTGAGCGCATCGGCCAGGGACGCGAGAACGCCAAGCAATATCTGAAAGAGCATCCGCAAATGGCCGAGAAGATCGAGCGCGCCATTCGCCAGAGCGCCGGGCTGATCGCCGGGCAGATCCTGGAAGGTGTCGCCGAGACGGAAGGCGATGAGGGTGCCACGGGCGAAGAGGGTGCCAGCGGCTTTGCCGAGGACGGCAGCGTGTCGCCGATTGCCGGCGGAGCCGCAAGACGCGGCCGCCGCTAGGTCTAATTTCACCGTGAGGTGAAATTTCCTCTCCCCTGTGGGGAGAGGACGCGCCTCGCGCGGGAGCGCGGGCGCGGGTGAGGGGGATCTGACTTCCCAAACCCCCTCACCCCAACCCTCTCCCCACTGGGGAGAGGGGGAATACCAAGGGTCGCGCGGAGCAGAAGGAAGCCACAGTCTGCGGCCGTGCTCCCGCTTGCCAGCCTTGGCTCCCCGAACTATGTCTCAGGCGGATCCTTGAAGCCCGCGCCTCCTCAAGGGAAGCGGCTTGCCTCGGTAGAATCGGCTAGGATTCATTTGCGATCTTCGCGTAGCCTCCCTCGCGAACGGTCGCGCGACTTAAGGCCTCCCAGCATCGCTGCCATGAGCCAAGCCAAGAAGACGAGCGTCAAGAAAGCCAAGGCCGCCGGCGCGACCGGAGCCACCAACAAAGCCGACGAAAAACGCATGAACGACAAGACCATTACCGACACATCCGCCAAGGAAACAAGCCCGAGCCGGCCAAGCCTCGGCAACGCGAGCGTTAACGCCATCCGCGCCGGCTTCCTCGATTTCTTCGCCCGCAACGATCATCGCGTGCTGCCCTCGAGCCCGCTCGTACCGCGCCACGATCCCACTCTGATGTTCACCAATGCCGGCATGGTGCAGTTCAAGAATGTGCTCACCGGGGCGGAGAAGGCCGCCTTCCCGCGCGTGGCCACCGCGCAGAAATGCGTGCGCGCCGGCGGCAAGCATAACGACCTCGACAATGTCGGCTACACCGCGCGCCATCACACCTTCTTCGAGATGCTCGGCAACTTCTCCTTCGGCGACTATTTCAAAGAGCGGGCCATCCTGCTCGCCTGGGATCTGCTCACTAAGGACTACGCGCTCGACAGGAAGCGCCTCCTGATCACCGTCTATGCCGACGACGACGAGGCGGCGCGGCTGTGGCGCAAGATTTCCGGCTTCTCCGACGAGAAGATCATCCGCATCGCAGGATCCGACAATTTCTGGTCGATGGGCGAGCTCGGACCTTGCGGTCCCTCCTCGGAGATTTTCTACGATCACGGTCCGAGCGTGAAAGGCGGTCCTCCAGGCAGCCCGGACGCCGAAGGCGACCGCTTCGTCGAGATCTGGAATCTCGTGTTCATGCAGTACGAGCAGCTCGCCGCGGATAAGCGCGTTGACCTGCCGCAGCCGTCGATCGACACCGGCATGGGGCTTGAGCGCCTGGCCGCCGTCTTGCAGGGCACCCACGACAATTACGAGATCGATCTCTTCCGCGCGCTGATCGCGGCCTCGGTCTCGCTCACCGGCGTGCCGGCCAAGGGCGAGGCCAAGCCAAGCCACCGGGTCATCGCCGATCATTTGCGCGCGTCCTCCTTCCTCATCGCCGACGGCGTGCTGCCCTCCAACGAAGGACGCGGCTATGTGCTCCGCCGCATCATGCGCCGCGCCATGCGTCATGCTCATCTGCTTGGCGCCGAGGAGCCTCTGCTGTGGCGGCTGGTGCCGACGCTGATCACCGAGATGGGCCACGCCTACCCTGAGCTCGAGCGGGGATCGAGCCTGATCGTCGAGACGCTGAAGCTGGAGGAGACCCGCTTCCGCGATACGCTCGAGCGCGGGCTTCGTCTCCTCGACGAGGCGACAAGAGGATTGCAGCGCGGCGGCATGCTTCCCGGCGAGACCGCCTTCAAGCTTTACGACACTTACGGCTTCCCCTTCGATTTGACCGAGGATGCGCTGAAAGCCCGCGGCATCGGCGTCGACACCAAGGGTTTCGCTGCCGCCATGGAGCGCCAGCGCGCCGAGGCGCGGAGGTCCTGGGCCGGCTCCGGCGAGGCCGCGACCGAGACCTTGTGGTTCGAGCTGAAAGAGGAGGTGGGCGCCACCGAGTTTCTCGGCTACGACGCCGAGGGCTCGTCCGGCGAAATCGTGGCGCTGGTCAAGGACGGCAAGCGCGTGTCCGAGCTTAGCGCCGGCGAGCGTGGCGCGGTCATTGTCAATCAGACGCCGTTCTACGGCGAATCTGGCGGCCAGGTCGGCGATCGCGGGCTGATCTCGGCGCCGTCAGGCGCGCGTTTCACCGTCGAGGATACGCAGAAGAAGTTGCATGGCCTGTTCCTGCATTCAGGCAGGCTCGAAGCGGGCAGCTTGAAGGTCGGCGAGGTGGTCGATCTCGAGGTCGATCATGCGCGCCGAACCGCAACGCGTGCCAATCACTCAGCCACGCATCTGCTGCACGAGGCGTTGCGCGAAGTGCTTGGGCTGCATGTGGCGCAGAAGGGCTCGCTGGTCGAGCCGGGGCGTCTCCGTTTCGATTTCTCCCATCCGCGGCCGATGACGCAAGCTGAGATCAAGGCGGTGGAAGATCTCGCCAACACCATGGTGCTGCAGAACGCCGCCGTCGAGACCCATCTGATGCACCCTGACGAGGCGATCGCCAAGGGCGCGCTGGCGCTGTTCGGCGAGAAATATGGCGAGGAAGTTCGCGTCGTCAGCATGGGCAAGAGCGAGGCGAGCGAGAAGGCCGAGCATGCCTACTCCATCGAGCTGTGTGGCGGCACCCATGTGCGACGCACCGGCGATATCGGCCTTCTCAAGATCGTGGGCGAGAGCGCGGTGGCCTCAGGCGTGCGCCGCGTCGAGGCGTTCACCGGCGAAGGCGCGCGCTCCTATCTTGCCACGCAAGATCAGCGCGTGCGCGAGGCGGCTGAGCTTCTCAAGGTCGGCCCCGACGAGATGATCGAGCGGCTCGCCGCCATTCTCGATGAGCGGCGAAAGCTCGAGAAGCAGCTCGCCGACGCCAAGCGCGAGCTTGCGCTTGGCGGCGGTGCTGCGGCCGACACCTCCTCGGCGATCCGCGATCTTGGGCCGGTGAAGCTGTTCGCCCGCACGCTGCACGGCGTTGCCCCGAAGGACCTGCGCGGGCTTGTCGATGACGCCAAGCGCCAGCTTGGTTCCGGCATCGTCGCCATCATCGGCGTGTCGGAGGAAGGCAAGGCCGGCCTCGTGGTCGGCGTCACCGACGACCTCACCCAAACCTACAACGCGGTCGAGCTTGCGCGCGCCGGCGCCGAGGTGCTTGGCGGCAAAGGCGGGGGAGGGCGCCCAGATCTGGCTCAGGCCGGAGGGCCCGACGGCGCCAACGCCGCTGCGGCGCTCGACGCCATCGCGGCGCGGATCACCGGCGGCGCTGCCGCCGAGGCGGACGCGCGCCGCGCGGGGACCGCCTGACCATGAGCTTCAAGTCCGTCTGGCGAGACTGGCGGGTCGAGGTTCACGACATTTTGGAGGTGGGCGACGGCAATCCTATCGGCCGCGTCGTCAATGTCTTTCTCGTCACCCTCATCCTCGCCAACGGCGTCGCCTTCACCGCCGAGACGGTCCCGTCCCTCTACGCGCGCTATGGGCCGGAGTTCGAGGCCTTCAACACCTTCTCGGTAATGGTGTTCACCATCGAATATGTGCTCCGGCTGTGGAGCTCGGTCGAGATCCCGCTGCTGCAACGTTTGCCGCATTGGCGCGCACGTCTGAGATTCGCGCTGCGGCCGATGATGATCATCGACCTTCTCGCCTTCCTGCCTTGGTATCTCTACCTGTTTTTTCCCTTCGACCTGCGCGCCTTGCGCGTCTTGCGCCTGTTCCGCCTGTTCCGGCTGCTCAAATTGCTGCGCTATTCGCCCGCGCTGCAAACCCTGCAACGCGTTCTTGCCAGCGAGTACCGCGCGCTGCTCGGGGCTCTTTTCGTGATGATGCTGCTGCTCTTGTTTGCATCCTCGATCGTCTATTTCCTCGAACGCGACGCCCAGCCCGACAAATTCGGTTCGATCCCGGCCGCGGCCTGGTGGGGGCTTTCCACGCTCACCACCGTCGGCTACGGCGACATCGTCCCGATCACCGCTTGGGGAAAAGTCTTTGGCGGGGTGGTCATGCTGTTCGGCCTCGGCATGTTCGCTCTTCCCATCGCCATTCTGTCCGCCGGCTTCAGCCAGGAATCGGCGCGCCACGAATTCGTGGTGACGTGGAGCATGGTCGCGCGCGTGCCGCTATTCGCAACGCTCGACGCGGTCGAGGTGGCTGAGGTCACCAAGCTGCTCTATACGCGCCTGTTCCAGCCCGGCGCCACCATCGTGCCGGCCGGCGATCCTGGCGGCGCGATGTATGTCGTCGGCAGCGGCGAGGCCACGGTCTGCGTGGTGCCGGGGCATCCCATCAAGCTCAACGAAGGCGATTTCTTCGGCGAGATGGCGCTGCTCGAACACCGCCGCCACAAGCATGCCGTGGTCGCCGACACTCTTTGCCGCGTCTATGTGCTGGACAGCGAGGGGTTGGCCCGCTTGAGCCGCCGCCATCCTGAAATCGTTAGGCATATCAAGGAGGTGGCGAAGGGGAGGGCGCTTGAGAACCAGAAGCTTCGCCGCACGGCGCGCCCCGCCCGCGCCAAGAGCTCGGCCGCCACGAAGGTGGGCGAGACCGAGACGCAATAGCAACGGCGCGCGTCAAGCCGCGGCGCGGTCGGCCATGGTTTGTTGCAGCCTCTCGTCGATCTTGTCGAGAAAGCCTGTGGTGGAGAGCCAGGCCTGATCGGCGCCGACCAGGAGCGCCAGGTCCTTGGTCATGAAGCCTGCCTCGATGGTGCCGACCACGACCTTTTCCAGCGTCTCGGCGAAACGGGCAAGCTCGGCATTGTCGTCGAGCTTGGCGCGGTGCTTGAGGCCGCCGGTCCAGGCGAAGATCGAGGCCGTGGCGTTGGTCGAGGTCGCCCGCCCCTGCTGATGCTGCCTGTAATGGCGGGTGACGGTGCCGTGCGCGGCTTCCGCGAGCACCGTCTTGCCGTCGGGCGTCATCAGCACGCTCGTCATCAGCCCGAGCGAGCCGAAGCCTTGCGCCACGGTGTCCGATTGCACGTCGCCGTCATAGTTCTTGCACGCCCACACATAGCCGCCGACCCATTTCAGGCACGCCGCCACCATGTCGTCGATCAGCCGGTGCTCGTAGGTGAGGCCGCGACGCTCGAATTCCTCGCGGAACTCCGCTTGGTACACCTCGGCGAAGATGTCCTTGAAGCGCCCGTCATAGGCCTTGAGGATGGTGTTCTTGGTGGAGAGGTAGACCGGATAGTTGCGCATCAGCCCGTAGTTCAGGCTCGCCCGCGCGAAATCTCTGATCGAGTCGTCGACGTTGAACATGGCAAGCGCCACGCCTGAGCCCTTGAATTCATGCACCTCATGCTCGATGCGGGTGCCGTCCTCGCCCACGAAGCTGATGGTGAGCTTGCCCGCGCCCGGCACCCGGAAATCGGTGGCGCGGTAGACGTCGCCATAAGCGTGACGGCCGATGACGATGGGCTTCGTCCAGCCCGGCACGAGACGCGGAACGTTGCGGCAGATGATCGGCTCGCGGAAGATCACACCGCCAAGGATGTTGCGGATGGTGCCGTTCGGCGACTTCCACATCTTCTTGAGCGCGAACTCCTTCACCCGGGCTTCGTCGGGGGTGATGGTCGCGCATTTGATGCCGACGCCGCAGTCCTTGATCGCGTGGGCGGCGTCAATGGTCACTTTGTCGTCGGTGGCGTCGCGGTTCTCGATGGAAAGATCGAAGGTGCGCAGCTCGATATCGAGATAGGGCTTGATCAGCTTGTCCTTGATCAGCTGCCAGATGACCCGCGTCATCTCGTCCCCGTCCAGATCGACGACGGGGTTCGTCACCTTGATCTTGCTCACTGGAAGTCTCCGGCGGGATATTTGAAGGCGTCTTGCTCTCGCTTTCGGCTCACCATTGCGGCCTGCTCGCCCCTATAGCATCGTGTTCCGATGATGAAAGCAAGAGCCGAGGCCGGGGGTCGCGCAAAGCCTAAGGCGCGAGCGACGCCCAAATCGCGGGCAAAAACCGAGCCGTCGAGCGTCGCCCCGGCGGTGATCCTGATCGCGCCCCAGCTCGGCGAGAATATCGGTTTTGCCGCGAGAGCCATGGCCAATTTCGGCCTCACCGAGCTTCGCCTGGTCGCCCCCCGCGACGGCTGGCCCAACGACAAGGCGCGCGCCGCTGCCGCCGGTGCCGACAGCATCGTCGATCGAGCCAAGGTCTATCCGAGCCTTGCCGCCGCAATCGGCGATCTCACCTTCCTGCTCGCCACCACGGCGCGGCCGCGTGGCATGGTAAAACCGGTGCTGACGCCTCAAGGCGCTGCCCGCGAACTCGCCGCGCGGGGAGGAAAGGGCGAGCGCACAGGGGTGATGTTCGGGCCTGAGCGAAGCGGCCTCGACAACGATGCGATCTCGCTCGCCGACGCCATCGTGACGGCGCCGGTCAACCCGTCTTTCGCCTCCTTGAGCCTGCCCCAGACCGTGCTGCTCGTCGGCTATGAATGGCTGCAGGCGCGAGGCTCTGAGCCGTCGCTCGGCCGCGCCACCAAATGCGATGGGCCGGCGGCGGAAGGGCTCGACCTTGGCGCCACGCGGGCCGCGACCCGCGCCGAGCTGCTCGCTCTCTTCGAGCACCTTGAGAGCGAGCTCGACCGGTGCGGTTTCCTGCGTCCGCCGGAGAAGCGACCCACCATGGTGCGCGCCATCCGCAACATGTTTCATC
>NZ_JBOHJB010000089.1:0-10657 GCF_050728395.1 Methyloceanibacter sp. | reverse complement strand
ACAGGGACCGGCCGATCCGCATGAGCGAGTAGGTTGCGCAGGCCCCTGATGGCGTGCAAATCACGCCGCGTAGCGACGTCGATGAGACCCATCGCGCGCGCGACGTTGATCTTCCCTGAGAAGTTCGCGAGCGGTCCCATGTTCTCGAACAGCTCCGTCGCTAGAGTATTTGACATGGGTGGCATGGCATGGAGCAGCAGTTTTTGGAGGAGACTGTCGAGTTGTGCAGCGCTGAGAATGGCGAGGCCAGCGTCCTCGTTGAACTTGTCCATGCACTTCTTGTAGCGCGCGCGCAGCGTCGAAGACTAGAGTCCCGCGCCCAGCAAGGGCCCGGCCAGGGCCCCGAGGGGCGACGAAACGCTTATGAGGGCTTTGAGTTGGCTCCCCGGGCCGGATTCGAACCAGCGACCCAGCGGTTAACAGCCGCTTGCTCTACCTGCTGAGCTACCGGGGAGCAGAGCGCGCATATGAAGCGCAGCTAGCCGCGTCATAGCAAATGACGGCGGGGCTTGCCAGAGCTTTACGGGCCGGCATTTGCGCCGGCCTTGCGGCGAAAGGGCGGGTTGCGGCGCATCCCCATCATGCCTATGTGGGAACAGCCCGCCGAAAGTCGACCATGGCCGCCAAGATCCGCTTCGCCAACCGTCAATTTCACTTGCCCCAGTCGAAGCCGATCCGCATCGGCCTCGGCATTCTGCTTGTCGCTTGCGGCCTCGTCGGCTTCCTTCCGGTGGTCGGATTCTGGATGATCCCGCTCGGGCTCCTCGTGCTCTCGGTGGATATTCCGATCGTGCGGCGCTGGCGCCGTCAGCTCGCCGTGTGGTGGCATCGCGACCGCAAGAACGGAGACGAGACGAGCGCGCCAAACGGCAATGGCGCGGAAGCGAAGGACGCGGCGACGAAGACCGAGTGATGCATCCGTCTTTTTGACGGGAGGGGTTCGCCGCTTGCCAAAAAGGCGGCTCCAGCCTGGGAGACCAGCGGAGCCGCAAGGGCGGGAGAGCCTACGCAAGGTCACTAGGGGCTCTCCCCCGGACAAGTTTTGCTTGAAACAAGGCAGAACCGAGGAGCGGCCCATTAACGACGCAATCGACCGGATTCTAAGCCCGGCCGGTTGCCACCAGAACAGCGCCGATGGCGATCAGAGCGATGCCGGCGGCATCCCGTATCGACAGCCGTTCGCCAAGAAAGATCACCGCAAAGATTGCCACCAACACCACACTCAATTTGTCGAGTGGAGCGACTTGAGCGGCATCGCCCAGGCTGAGGGCGCGGAAATAACATAACCAGGATGCACCCGTCGCCAGGCCCGACAGAGTCAGGAACAGATAGGCTCTGGCGGGAATGGTGCCGATCCTGTGCCCGGTCACGAGCAACAGGGTTGCGAGAACGACCGCGATGACCAGCGTGCGAATGAACGTGGCGATGTCCGGATCGACTCCCTCGACGCCAACCTTCGCCAAGATTGCCGTCAAGGCGGCAAACACCGCGGACAAAAGCGCCCAACCCTGCCAGCCGATTGCTGCCATCTCATCCTCCTCGGTGCTGCGTCTGCCTGCGACAGTTCGACCACGCCGACCCTCAGGTGAGATCGCTAAGGCGTTGACGCAATAAGAAAGGTGGAGGCCACGCCCGGAATCGAACCGGGGTGCGCGGATTTGCAGTCCGCTGCGTCACCACTCCGCCACGTGGCCAGTTTAGGGGGTGCCCAAAGCCAGTAACTAGGTGCCGATTGGCATGCGCGTCAATATGCTGTGAACTGGGCGGCGGGACGTAAGGGATTGACCATGATCGATTTCGAGCGGGCGCGGGCGAGCATGGTCGAATCGCAGCTCCGCACCGACAAGGTGACCGACCGGCGCATCCTTTCCGCCTTTGCCGCGCTGCCGCGGGAGCGCTTCGTGCCGGAGGGCAAACGCGACCTTGCCTATAGCGATGCGAGCCTCGAAGTCTGGCCGTCGATCGACGGCGCACCCGCACGTTTCCTGCTGCCGCCCGTGGTGCTCGCCCGCCTGATCCAGCTCGCCGCGGTCGAGGAGAAAGATGCCGTCCTCGATGTCGGCTGCGCCACAGGCTACTCGACCGCCGTGCTTGCCCGCCTCGCCCGCCTCGTGACCGCCGTTGAGGCTGAGCCTGAGCTGGCCGCTGCCGCTCGCGAATCCTTGCACGAGCTTGAGCTTGCCAACGCCGCGGTGTTGGAGGGCGCGCTCACAGGCGGCGCGCCCGAAGCCGGGCCCTTCGATGTCATCTTGCTGAACGGCAGCGTGCCTGAGATGCCCGATACGCTCCTTGCGCAGCTCAAAGAGGGTGGCAGGCTTTGCGCCATCATTGCCGCCGGCCGCGAGGGTCGTCCCCGCCAGGGCAAGGCCACTCTTTTCGTCAAGGTCGATGGCGAAGCGAGCGGGCTGCCACATTTCGACGCCAACGCCAGAGTGCTGCCGGGTTTTGCGCCTTCTCCCAGCTTTACCTTCTGATTTTCCACAGGATTTTTCGCGACTTCTGGCCGCACTGTTGCTTCGATCCCACACTCGCCCGGGCATTTCTGTGGAGATCGGCCTCTCCGGTTACCTCAGTCCATAGCGTGCTCTATGGTCGAATCGCGGTCGGGGGCGGGGGCCAATTTCCTGACTGCGGAGGCTTTAGAAGGTGACAGGCGTCCAGAGCAGGCATCGTAGGTCCTGCGCGGAAGGCTCCTGGCGGCGTGGCGGGGCGGCGGCCATCGCGGGTCTTGCCTTGGGGGTCGTTTTCTGCGCGCGCCCTGTCGCGGCCGAAACGCTGGTGGAGGCGTTGTCCAACGCCTATCTCATCAACCCGGTGCTGAATGCCGAGCGAGCAAATCTGCGCGCCACCGACGAGCAGGTTGCCGTGGCCAAATCCGGTTTGCGCCCCAACATCAGCGCCTCCGGCGACGCCGCCTTTCAGAACCAGGAATCGGACATTGTCGGAGGAAGCCAGAAAAGCAACGTTCAGCAGTGCGACGCGGCCACCGCGGCACTTGAACCGGCCTTCTGCGCCTCGCTGGCCTCGCAGACCAATATAGGTAACATCGAGAACCAGTTATCGAGCGATGGTGTCACTCACCCGCGCGGTTATTCCGTCAATCTCACCCAGACCATCTTCGATGGCTTTCAAAACATCAACGCCATCCGCCAGGCCAAGTCCACCGTCCAGGCCGGGCGCGAAGGTTTGCGTGCCACGGAGCAGACCACGTTGCTGAACGCCGTCACCGCCTATGTCGATGTGGTGCGCGACCAGGCCGTCGTCCGTTTGCGTCAGACCAACGTCGATGTGCTGACCGAGCAGCTCCGCCAAACCAAGGATCGCTTCGATGTCGGCGAAGTGACCCGCACCGACGTGGCGCAAGCCGAAGCGCGCCGGTCGGACTCCATTACGCAGCTCTACGCCGCCCAGGCCAATTACAAGACGAGCCGCGCCACCTACGAGCAGGTGATCGGCCATCCGCCGTCGAGCCTCGTCCATCCGCCGTCCATCGCTCATCTGCTGCCGAGCCAGCTCGAGGACGCCATGACCCTGGGCGACGGACAGAACCCCTTCATCCTCGCCGCCGTCTACCAGGAGGAGGCATCCCTCTATAACGTCGCTCAGATCGAAGGCGAGCTGTTGCCGGAAGTGACGCTCGATGCCCGGTACTCGCAGCGCTTCGGCTTGAGCAATACGCTGAAGGAGCAGCAGGTCACGACCGTCATGGGCCGTGTGAACGTGCCGCTCTATCAGGGCGGCGGCGTCGCCGCGCGCATTCGCCAGGCTAAGGAGACCAACAACCAGCTCAAGAAAGAGGTGGAGGATGCGAGGCTTCGCATCCACGCCGAGGTGATCGCGAATTGGGCCCAGCTTCAGGCCACCGCCTCGGAGATCCAGTCGGCGCAGGATGCGCTCGAGGCCAACCGCATCGCGCTCGAAGGCGTGCGCGAGGAGGAGAAGGTGGGCCAGCGCACCACGCTCGACGTGCTCAACGCCGAGCTCGAATATCTCGGCTCGCAAATCCAGCTCGTCACCGCCAAGCGCGATCGCGTCGTCGCCGAATACGCCATATATGGCTCAGTCGGACGGCTTGATGCGCAAAGCCTCGGCTTATCAGTGCCTTACTACGATCCGCTAGAGCATTACAATATAGTTAAGAACAAGTGGTTCGGGCTCACACCACCAGCTCCGCCGGCTCCCGACGAGTGATCGCGTCCGCCGGTTAAGGTTACAATCATAAAGCCTGCCCGAACCAAGCCGAGACTTGTACGTTAACCGTGTGTTAAGCTCTGGGGGCATGAGGAAGTCACCCAAGTTTGACCGCGGGGTGTAGCGGGGCAATGGCGGCAAGGGATTCCAGCTATGAGCAGCACGGAACGGGCTCCCGAACCGACGATGGAGGAGATTCTGGCCTCCATTCGTCGGATCATCTCTGACGACGAAGCGAGTTCGGTACAACAGCGCGCAACGAGTGCAGAGTATGCGGAGCAGGTCCGGGCCGACGATACCGAGGATGGTGCAGCCGACACGCAGATGATCGATGACATCGCGCGTGTGTTGAGCGGCAGCGCGACTCCGACGGCATCCAACGATGACGACATCGAGGACATTCTCGATCTGACCGAGCCTGGCGGCTCGGCTGCAGACGAGGTGATGATGGCCGACGAGCCGGACACCATCATCGAGGAGGAGGTGGTCCTCGAATCCGAAGTCACCGAAATCTATGCCGAGGAACCGCGCAAGCTCGATTTCATGGCGGCCTTCCCGCCGGCGAACGAGGATCGCCCAGAACCTTCTTTCACCTTCGCCGAGAAGGCTCCGACATTCGCCGAGGACGCTCCGGATTACGAAATGGAGGACGCTCCAAGCTATAGGGACGAGGCCGCTCCAAGCTACGAGCCTGATCCGGCCCCCATTGTCGAGATGCCGGCGCCGGAGCCGGTCAAGGCGGCGGAGCCTTTGCCGTCACTTGACGATCCGACCTCGGCACTCGAACGGGCCATCGCCGCACTGAAGGCCGGAGACCTCGCGGCCTTCGCCCGCGAGGCGCAGTCCGACTACACGGCGCCCGAGCCTGTGTACACGCCGCCTGAGCCGCTGGCCGAGGCGGCAAGCGAAACCTCCTTTGAGCCTGAGCCGGAGAGCTTCGAATTAGAGCCGGCAATGGCCGTCGAGGAGGAGAGTGTCGTGTTGCCGGAGCCCGAGCCTGAGCCGGTGGTTCCGTCTTGGGCTGCGGGAAGCGCGCCGTGGTCGCAAATGGAACCGTCTGAGCCTGAACCGGAGCCTGAGCCAGAACTCGAGCCTGAGCCTGAGCCTGAACTCGAGCCCGAACCTTTGCCGTGGCGGAGCGAGGATCAGTCCTGGCGTGGCGCGGCACCTGCCAATGAGTTCGAGCTCAACCCGTCGCGGGTCAATGGCGGCTCCGAGCATGAGCCGCACGACTTCGCCGGCTCGGTGTCCTCGAAATCGCTCGAGGACAGCGTCAAGGAGATGCTTCGTCCGCTGCTCAGGCAATGGCTCGACGAGAACATGCCGCGCGTGCTGACCGCGGCGCTCCGCGAGGAGCTCGAGAACACCGACTATCAGCGGCGCTAAGATCGCGCGCCGCCGTCCGCTTGCTTCGAGGCGCGCCCTTTGGGCGCGTCTCAGCATGAGGAGCTTCCCGTTGACAGGGCGGAAGGGCAAATCGTAGGACGCGAGGCCCGTCTTCCTCTCGCGAGCCTAAGCGCCGATGCTCGACAAGACCTATCAGCCAGCCTCCATCGAAGGCCCGACCTACCGACTTTGGGAGGAGGCGGGGGCGTTTGCCGCCGGCCGCCCTGACCGGACGGCCGCGCGCCCCTTCGCCATCGTCATCCCGCCGCCCAACGTGACCGGCTCTCTACATATGGGTCACGCCCTCAACAACACGCTGCAGGACATCCTCGTCCGCTTCGAGCGCATGCGCGGGCGGGACGTATTGTGGCAGCCTGGCACCGATCACGCCGGCATCGCCACCCAGATGGTGGTCGAGCGCCAATTGATGGAGCGCCAGGAGCCGAACCGCCGGGACCTTGGCCGCGACGAGTTCGTGCATCGCGTGTGGCAATGGAAGGTCGAGTCCGGCGGTCTGATCATCAATCAGCTGAAGCGGCTCGGCGCGTCCTGCGATTGGTCGCGCGAACGCTTCACCATGGACGAGGGGCTTTCGCGCGCGGTGCGCAAGGTGTTCGTCGACCTCTACAACACATTGGGACCCGATGGTCGGAGGCTCATCTACAAGGACAAGCGCCTGGTCAATTGGGACCCGAAGCTGCTCACCGCCATCTCCGACCTCGAGGTCGAACAGGTCGAGGTGAAGGGCCACCTCTGGCATCTGCGCTATCCGCTTGAAGGCCGCGCTTTCGATCCCGACGATCCATCCACTTACATCGTCGTCGCCACCACGCGGCCAGAGACCATGCTCGGCGACACCGCCGTCGCCGTGCATCCCGACGACGAGCGCTACAAGGCTCTGGTCGGAAAGAACGTCATCCTGCCGCTGGTCGGCCGCCGCATTCCCATCGTCGCCGACGAATATTCCGACCCGGAGAAGGGCTCAGGCGCGGTGAAGATCACGCCGGCGCACGACTTCAACGACTTCGAGGTAGGGAGGCGCCACGCGCTGCCCATGATCAATGTCCTCAGTCCCGAGGGCGAGATCCTGCTCGATGCCAACCCGGAGTTCATCCAAGGTGTTGCGCCTGGTCCGCAACTGACTCAGACGATTCAAACTTTGCATGGGCTCGACCGCTTCGTCGCCCGCAAGAAGATCGTGGAGCGGCTGGAGGAAAGCGGGCTCGTCGAGAAGATCGAGCCTTATGTCTACACGGTGCCGCATGGCGACCGCTCAGGCGTCGTCATCGAGCCCTTCCTCACCGACCAATGGTACGTGAACGCGAGAGAGTTGGCGAAGCCCGCCATCGACGCGGTGAAGCGCGGCCGCACCGTCTTCGTGCCAAAGACCTGGGAGAACACCTACTTCCATTGGATGGAGAATATTCAGCCTTGGTGCATCTCGCGCCAGCTCTGGTGGGGTCACCAGATCCCGGCCTGGTATGGCTTCGAGCTGGTTGGGCCGGCTATGCTGGCTCAAGACCAAGACGCGGTGTTTGTCGCCGAAACTGTCGAGGAGGCGCGCGAGCAAGCAAAACAGCACTACGGAACTGATGTCGTCATTTTGAAGGATGGCTCAGAGGTTATCCCTTGGATTGAAAAGTTTCGAAGTGGCCAGCCGCTTACGCAATATCCAATTCTTCGCGATCCAGATGTGCTCGACACCTGGTTCTCCTCGGCGCTGTGGCCATTCTCCACCCTCGGCTGGCCCGACGAGACACCGGAGCTCGCCCGCTATTACCCCACCGACGTTCTCGTCACCGGCTTCGACATCATCTTCTTCTGGGTCGCCCGCATGATGATGATGGGTTTGCACGTCATGGAGGAAGTGCCGTTCCGCGACGTCTACATCCACGCGCTGGTCCGTGACGAGAAGGGCCAGAAGATGTCGAAGTCGAAGGGCAACGTCATCGACCCCCTCGAACTGATCGACGCTTATGGCGCCGACGCGCTGCGATTCACGCTTTCCGCCATGGCGGCGCAGGGACGCGACATCAAGCTGGCGCCAGCGCGCGTCGAGGGCTACCGCAATTTCGCGACCAAGCTGTGGAACGCCGCGCGCTTCGCCGAGATCAATGCCTGCCTGCCGGTCAAGAATTTCGATCCGGCCTCCGCCACGCAAACCATCAACCGCTGGATCGCCGGCGAGAGCGAGCGGGCGCTTGCCGCCGTCACCGAGGCGCTCGAAACCTATCGCTTCAACGAGGCGGCCGGCGCCATCTACGCCTTCATCTGGCATAAGTTCTGCGACTGGTATCTCGAGCTGATCAAGCCGATCCTGTCCGGCGCCGATCAGGAAGCCGCGGCCGAGACCCGCGCCATGACCGCCTGGGTGCTCGACCGCGCGCTCAAGCTGCTCCATCCCTTCATGCCCTTCGTCACCGAGGAGCTGTGGGCGAAGCTCGCTTCGCCAGACACTGGCAGGGACACTCTCCTCATCCTCGCCCCCTGGCCGAAGCATCTCGGCCTTGAGAATGCCGAGGCCGATTCCGAGATCGGCTGGGTGATCAGGCTCATCTCCGAGGTGCGCTCGGTGCGTTCTGAGATGAATGTCCCAGCCGGCGCGAAAGTCCCTCTCGTCGTCTCCGGCGCGAGCGAGGAGACCACGACGCGGGCGAGGCGCCACGAGGAGACCATCCTGCGGCTTGCCCGGATCGAGTCCATGAGCTTCGGCAAGGCGCCTTCCGGCGCGGTGCAGATCGTGCTCGACGAGGCGACGCTTGCCCTGCCGCTTGCCGGCATCATCGACGTCGCCGCCGAGTCGAAACGCTTGAAGCGCGAAATTGACAAGGTCGGGTCGGAAATCCGCCAGCTTGACGCCAAACTTGCCAATGAGAAGTTCGTCGCCCGCGCCCCTGAGCATGTGGTCGAAGAGCAACGCGAGCGCAAAGCTGACGCCGAGGCGACCGCTGCGAGGCTGGAACAGGCCTTGAAACGGCTGGAAGCAGCGCTTTAATTCTCTCCTTACCTCCCAGCTTACACAAATTCTTCACTCTGTTACCCAAATACCACAGACTGCGGCATTTTCGCCTCGTTTGCGCCATAAAGCTTTGAGAGATCAGGATTTGTAACGAGGAGCATCGGCCAGAGTAGCGTTGCAAGGTTCGCGCGGGGGCGAGAGCCGGCCACGGAGGCCGATTTCAGTGAGTAGCGGTGGCGGGGTACCACTGGCTTCTCTTGCACCTCATCCGGGCAGTTGAGAATGGACGCAAAGACGTTCGATAAGTCGCGTTTGCCCAGCAGGCATGTCACCGAGGGTCCCGCCCGGGCTCCCCATCGGTCCTATTACTACGCCATGGGCCTGTCGCGTGAGCAGATCCACCAGCCCTTTGTCGGCGTCGCCACCTGCTGGAACGAGGCGGCGCCCTGCAACATCTCGCTGATGCGCCAGGCGCAAGCCGTGAAGCAGGGCGTGGCCGCCGCAAACGGCACGCCGCGCGAATTCTGCACCATCACCGTCACCGACGGCATCGCCATGGGGCATCAGGGCATGAAGTCCTCGCTGCCCTCGCGCGAGGTGATCGCCGATTCGATCGAGCTCACCATGCGCGGCCATTGCTACGACGCGCTGATCGGCGTCGCCGGCTGCGACAAGTCTCTTCCCGGCATGATGATGGCGATGTGCCGGCTCAACGTGCCGTCGATCTTCATCTATGGCGGCTCCATCCTTCCCGGCTCCTTCAAGGGGCGCCCGGTCACGGTGCAGGATCTGTTCGAGGCGGTCGGCCAATATTCGGTTGGCAAGGTGTCGGCCGAGGATCTCGATGAGCTCGAGCAGGTGGCCTGCCCTTCGGCGGGGTCCTGCGGCGCGCAATTCACCGCCAACACCATGGCCACGGTCTCCGAGGCCATCGGTCTCGCCCTGCCATACTCTGCCGGCGCGCCTGCGCCTTACGAGATCCGCGACCGCTTCTGCATGGCCGCCGGCGAGAAGGTCATGGACCTGCTCGCGCTCAACATCCGCCCGCGCGACATCGTCACCCGCAAGGCGCTGGAGAATGCCGCTGCCGTGGTGGCGGCCACCGGCGGCTCGACCAACGCCGCCCTGCATCTGCCGGCCATCGCCCATGAATGCGGCATCGACTTCGACCTGTTCGCCGTCGCCGAGGTCCTGAAGCGCACGCCCTACATCGCCGATCTGAAGCCGTCAGGCCGCTATGTCGCCAAGGACATGTTCGAAGCCGGCGGCGTGCCGCTCCTGCTGAAGACGCTTCTCGATCACGGCTACCTGCATGGCGATTGCCTGACCGTGACCGGCCGCACCATGGCCGACAATCTCGCCAAGGTGCGCTGGAACCCCGATCAAGACGTGGTGCGTCCCGCCGACAATCCGATTTCGCCGACCGGCGGCGTCGTGGGCTTGCGCGGCTCGCTCGCGCCCGACGGTGCCATCGTCAAGGTCGCCGGCATGACGGGGCTGAAATTCCGCGGGCCCGCGCGCTGCTTCGACTGCGAGGAGGATGCCTTCGCCGCGGTGAGCGCGCGCCGGTACCAGGAAGGCGACGTGCTGGTCATTCGCTACGAGGGCCCGAAAGGCGGCCCGGGCATGCGCGAGATGCTGTCGACCACGGCGGCGCTTTACGGCCAGGGCATGGGCGACAAGCTTGCGCTGATCACCGACGGGCGTTTCTCCGGCGCCACGCGCGGATTCTGCGTGGGCCACGTCGGCCCCGAGGCCGCGCTCGGCGGACCGATCGCGCTGCTTCGCGACGGCGACATGATTGTGCTCGATGCCGAGAAGGGCACGCTCGATGTCGAGCTCGGCCAAAGCGAGCTCGATAAGCGGAAGGCGGCGTGGAAGCCGCGGCCTAACCCATTCCAAAACGGGTATCTGTGGAAATATGCGAACGAGGTCGGTCCGGCGCGGACGGGCGCCGTCACTCACCCCGGCGCTCTAGTGGAAGTCGCGTGTTATGCAGATGTTTAAGCAGAGCCTGATCGCAGTTTTGGCGCTGACCGCGATGGCGACGCCGCTCGCGGCCGGACATGCCGAGGACGGATCGCCGTTCGTCTCGGCCACCGCCGCCTATCGTCAGGGGAC
>NZ_JBOHJB010000088.1:0-10661 GCF_050728395.1 Methyloceanibacter sp. | reverse complement strand
CCCTTATCATGGGCGCAATCGCGTTTTACTGGTTCGGCAGTGGACAGCTGGGGGTAGTGATTGGCGCCGCCATGATCATCAACCTCCTGGTCGCGGCCCTGTCGGGCATCCTCATCCCGCTCGGGTTGCACGCGCTCGACCTCGATCCGGCGATCGCGTCGGGCGTGTTCGTCACCATGATGACGGACTGCGTCGGCTTCTTCGCCTTTCTCGGCCTCGCCGCCTTGTGGCTGACGTAAGGGCAGGCGCCAAACATGTTCTTCTATCTCGCCAAGGTGCTGTGGTTCCTGCTGCAACCCTCCACGCTGATCGCGCTCATCATCGCCTACGGCTCGATCTTGATCTGGACCGGCTGGGCGCGGTGGGGACGGCGCTTCGTCACCGTCGGCGCGGTTCTCCTGCTGGTGGCGGGCCTCTCGCCGCTTGGCAACGCCCTCATCCTGCCGCTGGAAAACCGCTTCCCGCGCGCCAATCTCGATCAACCGCCGGCCCCGACGGGATTCATCGTGCTCGGCGGCGCCGAGGACAGGCTGGTGGGAAGAGCGCGCAAGGCCCCGACCTTGAACGAGGCAGGGGAGCGGATAGTTGAGACGGTCATGCTCGCCCGCAAATTCCCGGAGGCGAAGATCGCCTTCAGCGGCGGCGATGCAGGCATTCTTTATCCGTCCGACTCAGAGGCGACAGGTGCGGGGAGCATGCTCACCGACATGGGTGTCGCGCCGGAACGGCTGATCCTGGAGGCTGGCGCCCGCGACACATACGAGAACGCCCTCTATCTCAAGGCCGAGCTCGACAAGCTCGGCCTGCTCGGTCCCGGCAAGCGCTGGGTGCTGATCACCTCGGCCTATCACATGCCGCGCGCGATCGCCTCCTTTCGCCGGGCAGGCTTCGACGTGGACGCCTGGCCCGTCGATTACCGGACGCGGGGACGCGCCGATCTCACGCGCCCCTTCGACAAGGTTTCAGAGGGGTTGCGGCGTGTCGATGTCGCTGCGCGGGAGTGGGTTGGCCTGCTCGCCTATCGACTCGCTGGGCGGACCGACTCGCTCCTGCCTGCGCCCAAAACGGTGGCCGGCGGCTGCGACCTTGCTACGAAGCAAGCCGGAAGCCCGCCAGGCTCCCCATGTCGACCCAATCCTTGAGATAGCTCGCGGCGCGGAAGTCGGCGCCGTCTTCACCGCCATAGGTCGCCACCATCTCGCACAGCACACCGAAGCGCGTGCCGGCAGCAGCCTCGTCCCACATCATCGCTTCCTCAGGGTCCAACGGCCGGAAGCGCGCGGTCACGTCCTGCCGCCAGATAAGGACGGCTTGCCCCTCCGGCAACAGGCGCGGCGGCGGAGGTGCGCTCCCGTTGCGCAGTGCAGACCAGATGTCGGTGGCGTTGGTCTTGAAGGTGAGACGGAGCGCCGTGGGGTGGGAAGTGAAGACAAGCTTGGTCCAAAGCTCTGGCGCGACCTCGGCAAGCGCAGCGAGGTCCAAGGGCTCGGCCTCGGGGCCATCGAAGGCATCGGCAAGGGTTTTCTCCAGTGCGGCGATTTCGGCGACCTCTGCATGAGCAGCGAAGCCAGGATCGGTCTTCAGGAAGTCCGGAACGTGGCGGCCGAAGTCGCGGGCGCTTCGCCGATCAGACGGGTGGGCGGCGATATAGGACTTGGCGAGCTTGGCGAAACCGGCATCGCCGAGATAAGCGTGCACCTGCTCGTAGTCGTCGGCCAGAACCTCGGCGAGCCTGGCAACATAGGCATTGCGGTAGACGCCGAACAGCACCTTCCGCTTCTCCTTTGGGCTGTCCTTAATCTCCGCAAGGATCGCGTCGTCGCTGGCGAGAATGCCGCGCTGAAAGCTCTCCTGCAGCTCTTTGAGGCTGGTCATTCCGCGGCTGCAAGGCTCGGGCGCCCAAGCACCTCGCGTGCGATGCTCCGCGCATGGTCGAGCTCGTCGACAAGCGCGGCAAGCGGCGGAATGTTGTCGTCGCGCTCGATCATGGTCGACACCGGCCCGAAATGGGCGACGGCGGCGCGATACACGTCCCACACCTCGTCGCAGACCGGGTGGTCATGGGTATCGATGATATGGCTTTCCTCGTGGCTGTGGCCGGCCACATGGAACTGCACCACGCGATCGCGCGGCACGCCGTTCAAGAAATCGTCGGTAGAGAAGCCGTGATTGAAGGCGCTCACATAGACATTGTTCACGTCGAACAGGAGCCAGCAATCGGCGCGGTTCGCCACCTCACTCACAAACTCCCATTCGGTCATCTCGGATTGGCCGAAGGTCACGTAGCTCGACACGTTCTCGAGCGTCAGCCGGCGCCCGAGAATGTCCTGCACCCGGCTCACGCGATCGACGACGTGGTCGAGCGCCTCTTTGGTGTAGGGCACGGGCAGGAGATCGTGCATGTTCACGCCATGCACGCCGGTCCAGCACAGATGATCTGAGATCCACTTGGGGTTGACGCGGGCGGCAAGCGTCTTGAGACGGGCGAGATACTCCCGGTCGAGGGGTGCGGTGGAGGCGATGGAGAGCGACACGCCGTGCATCACTACGGGGTAACGCTCGCAAATCCGGTCGAGCATGCGCAAGGGCTGACCGCCCTCGATCATGTAGTTCTCGGAAAGGACCTCGAACCAGTCGACTTGAGGCGAGCCCTCCAGAATCTCCGAATAATGCTGGGGCCTGAGGCCTAGACCAAAGCCAAGGAAGGGCGGCTTGTCGCTCATTGATCGGCTCCCCACGCTCTAGTCGGGAGCCGGCGACCGCCGGCTCCCGGTCGCAATGCCTAGCGGACTAGATCGACTCCCACTGACCGCCGGCGTTTGAGCACTCTGCCTGCAGCATCTCGAGCCAGCCATGACCTTTGCAGTCATTCTTGCCCTTGCAGTCATTTTTGGCGGACTTGCAATTGCCTTGGCCCTTGCATCCATTGACGCCAAAGCAGCGGCCCTTGAAGGTCTCGGCGTTGGCTGCGGCGATGAGCGTCGCCCCGGAAATGATCAACGCGGCGGCGGTCATGGCCATCTTGGCACCGGATTTCTTGGTGAGCTTCATTCTTCCTCTCCTCTCGCATGAGTTGGCACTGGTGGCGGCGAGAGCCACCGAGCACGAGCTATAGCGGGGAATCCGTGCGTGCTTTCGTCACTCCTGATCACGCTTACGTCAGTCTGCCGTGATTTATCCGCAGGAAAATTGCTCTCCGGGTTGGGCAGGCTGACCTTGCGGGATAATATGAAGGCTCGATGATGATCCGCATGAGCCGAAGGCAAGAATGACGCTCCATCTCATCAAGCTCTGCGTCGGTGTCGATACGGTGCAGGAGCTCAAGGACTGGCAGACCGAGAGGCTGAAACGTCTTAAGCGGGCCGGCAAGACGCCCGAACACTGCCATCGCACCTTGCAGACGCCGCGGCGGCGGGGCGAGGTGCTCGACGGCGGGTCGCTCTATTGGGTGATCAGAGGCGTCATCCTGGTGCGCCAGCGGATTATCGACATCAGACCCGACCTCAAGGAGGACGGCACCGCCTGTTGCGGCATCGTGCTCGATCCCGTGCTCGTCGCCACCCGCGCGCAAGCCCGCCGCGCCTTTCAAGGCTGGCGCTATCTGCCTGCGGCCGACGCGCCGCCGGATCTCCGGGTGGTTGAGGACGACGACGGCGAGATGCCGCAAGCCATGCGCGCGGACTTGCGCGAGCTTCGCCTCATCGACTTTTAGGTGCGGTAGGGACGTTGTCGATCAGGCGCGTCGTGCCGAGATAGACCGCGCCCATCACCCGCGCGGGTCCCCTGATAGGCCCGAAGAGTGGGGCCAGAGTCTCTGGGTCGCGGACGGCCACATAGTCGACGCGAAAGCCTTTGCCCTCGAGCTTGAAGCGTCCGGCGCTGGAGGTGGCGTCGCAACCTTCGCCGCTGGCCAAGGCGGTGGCTACTTCGCTCAGGACCTGATGGAGGATCGGAGCCGTCGTTCGTTCGGAGGGGGAGAGATAGAAATTGCGCGATGAGAGCGCGAGCCCGTCCTCCTCGCGCACGATCGGTGCGGCCACGATCTCGACCGGGATATTGAGATCGCGCACCAGCTGCTTGATGACGAGGAGCTGCTGGTAATCCTTCTCGCCGAACACCGCCACATCCGATGCGCATTGCAGGAGCAACTTGGTCACAACCGTGGCCACGCCCTCGAAATGGTTTGGCCGCGCCGCGCCGCACAAATCCTCGGTCAGGCTCGGCAGGCTCACTTTAGTGGCGAAGCCCTGCGGGTACATCTCTTCCATGTCGGGGATATAGACGAGATGGGTTCCGGCCTGTGTGAGCTTTGCGAGGTCGCCGGCCTCGTCGCGCGGATAGCGCTTGAAATCTTCCTTCGGCCCGAACTGGGTCGGATTGACGAAGATCGAAACGACGATGCGCTTCGCCCGGCTTTTGGCGACGGCGACCAGCGACAGATGTCCGGCATGGAGCGCGCCCATGGTCGGCACCAGCGCGATGGTCTCGCCGGCCTTGCGCCATTTGGCGACCTCAGTCCGCAGGTCCTTCACGGTTTGGACGGTGGCAATCGATGCAGCCATTCTCATTTCCGTCAAAGAGGTTGGTGTTCGCAGGGTTTAATACTGGATTCCGACCGCGGCCGATATGACCGCGATCAAGATGGGACGATGAAGGGTGTAAGGGCTAGAATCGGCGCCATGGGAGAGCCAAGAGTCGGGATTGCGGAGCGGCTGTCCTTACCGGACCGTGCCGACTTGAACAAGGCGCTGCTCGGCGACGAAGAGACGCTTGTCGCGGCGCTGATCGGGCAGGCGCGGGCAAGCGAGGACGAGCAGCGCCAGATCGCGGACATTGCCGAGAGGCTCGTGCTCGCGGCGCGGGCAGGGCGGCGGGAGTCCGGCGGCGTCGATTCCTTTCTGCATGAATATGGCCTGTCGAGCCGCGAAGGCGTGCTGCTGCTCTGCCTCGCCGAGGCCTTGCTGCGCATTCCCGACGCCGCCACCGCCGACAGGTTGATCGCCGGCACCATCGGCTCGGGCGACTGGGCGCGGCATCTCGGCCAGTCGAGCTCGCTGCTCGTCAACGCCTCGACCTATGGGCTGATGCTGACCGGTCGCGTCATCGATTGGGGCGAGGGCGAAGGCGACAGTCCAGGCAGCATGATCCAGCGCCTGATCGGGCGGAGCGGCGAGCCGGTGATCCGCCAGGCGCTCCGTCAGGCCATGCGCATTCTGGGCGGCCAGTTCGTGCTCGGCCAAACCATCGGTGACGCGCTCACCAATGCCGAGGACGAAGCGGCCGAAGGTTATCGCTTTTCCTTCGACATGCTGGGCGAGGCGGCGCGTACCGCAGAGGACGCGGCGGCGTATACGAGGCGCTATCACGAGGCGGTCGAGGTCATCGCGGCCTGGGCCGGCTCGCCGCAGATGCGCGATGAGCAAGAGCTACATTTGCGGCCCGGGCTGTCGGTGAAGCTGTCGGCGCTGCATCCGCGTTACCAGCCGTCGCAAGGAGCGCGGCTGCACGAGGAGCTTCTGCCGGCCTTGCGCGAGCTTGCGCTTGCCATGCGCGAGGCCTGGCTGCCGCTCACCATCGACGCCGAAGAGCAGGACAGGCTCGATCTGAGCCTTGCGCTACTGGAGCCTCTGTTCACCGACCCCGCACTCGCCGGCTGGAACGGGCTCGGGCTCGCGGTGCAGGCTTATGGCAAGCGGGCGCTGCCACTGATCGAGTGGCTAGGCCGGATGGCTGACGTCACTGGGCGCCGCATTCCGGTGCGGCTGGTCAAGGGCGCCTATTGGGACAGCGAGATCAAATGGGCGCAGGAGACTGGGCTTGCCGGATACCCTGTGTTCACGCGCAAGGTGAATACCGACGTCGCCTATCTCGCCGCGGCGCGGGCGCTGCTCGCCAAGCCGCAGCAAATCTTTCCGCAATTTGCTACCCACAACGCCCACACCATCGCCGCCATTGCCGTGCTGGCGGGAAATAGCGATTATGAGTTCCAGCGGCTCTATGGCATGGGCGAGGCGTTGCACCAGGAGGTGGTGCGGCCGGAGGCCTTGGGCAAACCGTGTCGTATCTACGCGCCGGTCGGCGGCCACAAGGACCTGCTCGCTTATCTCGTGCGCCGGCTGCTCGAGAACGGCGCCAACACTTCCTTCGTCAATCGGCTCGCCGACGACAAGGCGCCGATCTCGGCGATCGTCGCCGATCCGGTGGAGAAGGCGGCGAGGGTCGAGCCCAAAGCCAATCCGCTGATCCCGGTCCCGCCGAACCTGTTTGCGCCCGAGCGGCAGAACAGCCTTGGCCTGCCGCTTTGGGCCGATGAGGTCCGCGAGCCTCTGGTGACGGCCGTCAAGAAAGCGCTGGCAACGCCGGCGGAAGCCGGTCCGATCGTCTGCGGCGAAGATCTGGAAGGGGTCGAGACCATCGACATCACCTCACCGCATGACCGAAGGGTTGTGGTGGGGACTTGCTGCGCTGCCGATCCGCCTGCCATTGACAGGGCGCTGACCGCTGCGAAATCCGCGTCTCGGGGTTGGGACGAAAAAGGCGGCGAGGCTCGCGCCGCGATCCTCGACCGCGCCGCAGACCTGTTCGAGGCCGACCGAGCTGCGCTGATGGGCCTTATGGTGCGGGAGGCTGGCAAGACGCTTGCCAACACGCAAAAAGATCTGCGCGAGGCGGTCGATCATCTCCGCTACGCTGCGGCGGAAGCGCGCCGGAGCTTTGCCGCGCCGCTTGAGCTCAAGGGTCCGACCGGAGAGCGCAACGAGCTAAGCTTGCATGGGCGCGGCGTCTTTGCCTGTATCTCGCCGTGGAACTTTCCGCTCGCCATTTTCACTGGCCAGATCGCCGGCGCGCTCGCCGCAGGCAATGCCGTAGTGGCGAAACCCGCGGAGCAAACCCCGCTCACCGCGGCGCGCGCCGTGCGCCATCTCCATGCCGCCGGTGTCCCGGCCGACGTGCTGCACCTCCTTCCCGGACGCGGCGAGACGGTCGGCGCCGCACTCACGCGCGACCCGCGCATCGACGGCGTCGCCTTCACCGGCGGCACCGGTACCGGGATCGCCATCAACCGGGCGCTCGCCCAACGCGACGGGCCGATCGTCAAGTTGATTGCCGAGACCGGCGGCCAGAATTGCATGATCGTGGATTCCTCAGCCTTGCCTGAGCAGGTGGTGGACGATGCGTTGGCCTCTGCCTTCGACAGTGCCGGTCAGCGCTGCTCGGCGCTGCGCGTCCTGTTCCTGCAGGAGGACGTGGCTGGGAGCATGCTCGACATGCTGCTTGGCGCGGCGCGCGAGCTCGTCATTGGCGATCCGCTCGACTATGCGACGGATGTCGGCCCGGTGATCGACGCCGAGGCGAAGGCCGCGCTCGAGGAGCACAAAGCACGCATGCGGCATGAGGCGCGCGAGCTGCTCGATCTGCCGGTGCCGCTTGCTTGCGCGCACGGCACCTATGTGGCGCCGGCGATCTACGCCATTCCCTCGCTCACGCTGCTTCAGCGGGAAGTGTTCGGGCCGATCCTGCATGTGGTCAATTTCGCCGGCGACCGGCTGGGCGAGGTCTGCGAGGCGATCAACGCCACGGGCTACGGGCTGACGCTCGGGTTGCATACGCGCGTGCAAGCCACGGCAGACTTCGTGGCAGAGCGGGTGAAGGTCGGCAATCTTTACGTCAACCGCAACCAGATCGGGGCCGTGGTTGGCGTGCAGCCGTTTGGCGGGGAGGGCCTGTCAGGCACCGGGCCAAAGACCGGAGGCCCGAACTACCTGAAGGGCTTTGCTCTTGAGCGAGTGCGCACCACCGACCTGACCGCGTCGGGCGGAAATGCGGCCCTGCTCGCCGCCGCGTCCGACGAAGAATAAGCAGGCCAAACCATTGTCGACTGGCATGCGAGGGTCCATGTTTAGCGGCCGGGGACACGCCGGTTGGAGGCTCGAATTATGGCGGCTCAATCGAAGACGCCGCTGAAGACAGAGAAGAGCGCGGTCGAAACCACGCGCTCGAGCGGCACCGAGGTCGATTCCTTCCTCGCACGTGTGAAGTCCATGATTCCTGCGGGCTCTGGCCGCGGGCGGCTGATCTTTGCCATGGACGCGACCATGAGCCGGCAGCCGACCTGGGACCTTGCGCTCAAGCTTCAAGCCGACATGTTCCGTGCCGTGAAGGAGGCTGGCGGTCTCGATGTGCAGCTCGTCTATTTCCGCGGACTCAACGAGACGCAGGCGAGCAAATGGGTCGGCGACCCTGAGGCGCTGGCGCGGTTGATGACCGGCGTCGCTTGCCAGGGTGGCTTCACCCAGATATGCAAGGTGCTTGCCCACGCCCGCCGCGAAAGCAAGAAGGCCAAGGTCAACGCCGTCGTCTATGTCGGCGATTGCATGGAGGAGGACATCGACGAGCTTTGCGCGCGGGCTGGTGAGCTTGCGCTGCTCGGTGTGCCGATGTTCCTGTTCCAGGAAGGGCGCGAGCCAAAAGCCGAGCGTGCGTTCAAGGAGATCGCGAGGCTTACGCGCGGCGCCTATTGCCATTTCGACGCTGGCTCTGCCCGGCAACTGCGCGAACTGTTGGCGGCGGTCGCCGTCTATGCCAGCGGCGGGCGCAAGGCGCTGCAAGATTACGGCGCAGCGACCAAGAGCGGCGCCGCGGTGCGGCTTCTCGAACAACTTTCGTAGCGCTCTCAGACAATGCCAGCCTTCCTCGCCGGTCTCGCGGCCCTTCTGCTCCTCGTCTTTGGCGCCCGCCTGCTCGCCTCGGCGAATCCGCAGAGGCTCGCTGCCGGCATGCGCATGGCAGGGGGCATTCTCCTTCTCTTGGTTGCTGCCTTCCTGACCGCGCGCGGGGCGTTGCCGCTCGCCATTCCGCTTGCGTTTTTTGGCCTCGCGCTGCTCGGGCTGCCGGTCAGATCCTGGTTCGGATCCAGCGGACCGTTCGCGTCGCGGAAGTCGCCGGGGCAGAGATCCGAAGTGCGCACCGATGCGCTCGAGATGATGCTCGACCATGACAGCGGCGAGATGGAGGGACGCTGCTTCAAGGGCCAGTTTGCCGGACGGACGTTGTCCTCGCTGAGCGAAGCCGAGCTCCTCGTTCTGCTCGAGGAGCTGCGCGACAGCGACGCTCAAGGCGCAGCCCTGATCGAGGCCTATCTCGACCGGCGCGCTCCAGGTTGGCGTGAAGGAAGGGCGGAGGACGCTGGCAAGGAGCAGGCGAGGCCGCCGCGCGGCGGCCGAATCCGCATGCCGCGCGAAGAGGCATACGAGGTGCTCGGGCTCAAAAGAGGGGCCAGCGAGGAAGAAATCCGCGCCGCGCATCGCAAGCTGATGATGAAGCTCCACCCCGACCAGGGCGGCTCGACCTATCTCGCCGCGCGCATCAACGAGGCCAAGGACGTTCTGCTCGGGCGCAAGTAGGCTTGGGAGGTTTTGATGTCGCGACGTTGGAGGGGCTTGATGGCGGCAGGGGCGATCCTAGCTCTCCTTGCGTGGGGCTCGTCGGCTGGTGCCGGGGCGGAAGAGCAAGCCAAAGCCGACGTCGTCTTGCGTAGCGGCAAGATCTACACCGCCGATCCGGCGCGCTCGATCAAGCAGGCGATCGCCTTTCGCGGCAATACCATCCTCGCCGTCGGCACGGATCGCGACATGGCGACGCTGATCGGCGCCGACACCAAGGTGATCGACCTTGACGGCAAGCTGGTGCTGCCGGGGCTGATCGACACCCACATCCATCCCATCCTCGGTGCGGTCGACCGCTCAAAGTGCAGCCTTGCCGGCGTCAAAGCCAACATCGATGCGCTGAAGCCGGTGATCGAAGCCTGCCTCGCCAAGGAGCCAGGCGGTGCCGACAACTGGTTCGAGGCCGTGCAGCTCGACAATTACGGCTTCTCGGCAACGGCGAAAGAACTCGACAGGATCGAGGCGAAGAGGCCGATCGCGCTCGAAGGAAATGATGGGCACACGATTTGGGTCAACAGCCGCGGGCTTGAGCTTAGCGGCGTTACCGCTTCGACGCCTGATCCGCCTGGCGGCAAGATTGCCCGCAATGCTACCGGCGAGCCGACCGGCTCCTTCACTGATAGCGCGGCGACCCTGATAACCGGGAAGATACCGGTGCCGCCACTCGAGGAACGGGCAGCAGCGACTGCGGCCGAGCTGAAGCGCATGTCGGCCTACGGCATCACCTCACTGTTGGATGCCTATGTGACGCCGGATGAGGCTGAGGTGTGGCGGAAACTTTACGATACCGGCAGGCTTTCCATGCGCGTGCGCGCTGCGATCTACGCCGCCGATCCGAGCGACGACAGCGATGAGGCGGTGGCGCGGCTGGTTGGTGCGAGCAAGGCTCTCGACGCCGATCCGGATTTCCTGCGCTCCGACCTGGTCAAGGTGTTCGCCGATGGAGTGATGGAATACCCGGCGCAAACGGCGGCGATGCTGACGCCCTATCTCGACGCCGATGGCAAACCGACCAAGCATGTCGGTGAGCTTTATTTCGATCCGCAGCGCTTCGCGCGGCTGGTCACCAAGCTCGACGCTGCCGGCGTCGCGGTGCACATCCATGCCATCGGCGACGGCGCCGTGCGCGCGGGCCTCGACGCTTTTGCTGCGGCCCGGGCTGCCAACGGCGACAAGGACAATCGCCACCAAATGGCCCATTTGCAGCTCGTCGAT
>NZ_JBOHJB010000087.1:0-10694 GCF_050728395.1 Methyloceanibacter sp. | reverse complement strand
CGCCACATGACACGCCGACGCTCGACCGCGACGAGGTCGCCCGCTTTGCGAAGCTCAGCGGGCAATGGTGGGACGAGCGCGGGCCCTTCCGCCAGCTTCACCGCATCAATCCGGTTCGGCTCACCTATATCCGCGACCAGCTTTGCCGCAAGTTTGGGCGCGACGCGCGAGAGGCTGCAAGCCTTGCCGGCTTGAGCGTGCTCGACATCGGCTGCGGCGGCGGCCTCGTGTGCGAGCCGTTGGCGCGGCTCGGCGCGCACGTCACCGGCATCGACCCCGCGGCAGAGAACATCGCGGCGGCCAAGGCCCATGCCTCGGCCGCGGGCCTCGCCATTGCCTTTGAGGGGACGACCGCCGAGGAGCTTGCATCACGCGGGCAGAGCTACGACGCCGTGCTGCTGCTCGAAGTGGTGGAGCACGTGCCCGACGTACCGGCCTTCCTCAAGGGCGTGGCGCCTCTGGTAAAGCCCGGCGGCGTGATGATCCTCTCTACGCTCAACCGCACGCTGAAATCGTTCGCGCTCGCCATTGTCGGGGCCGAGTTCATCCTGCGCTGGCTCCCCGTCGGCACCCATCAATGGCAGCGTTTCGTGACGCCTGCGGAGCTTGCCTCGGCGCTCTCCGCCGCGGGCCTTGCCATGACCGGCACCGAGGGCCTCACCTACGATCCCTTCTCCGACGAATGGCGCCTCGGAACCGACACCGATGTGAACTATTTTGCTACTGCCACACAGCGGTAGCGTGCGGGAATAGGCCATGATCTTTCGCCAGCTGTTCGACCAGACCTCCAGCACCTACACCTATCTGCTCGCGAGCCGCCACGGCGGCGAGGCTCTGATCATCGATCCCGTGCTCGAGCGTGTCGACCGCTACATTCAGCTCCTGCGCGAGCTCGACCTGCGCCTGGTGAAGGCCATCGACACGCATCTGCACGCCGATCACATCACCGGGCTCGACGCGCTCCGCGAACGCACCCAATGCATCACCGTCATGGGCGAGCAGACCAAGGCCGACGTGGTTTCGATCCGCGTCATCGACGGCGACCAGGTCGGCATCGAAGGCCTGAGCCTCGACGTCGCCTATACACCGGGCCACACCGACGATTCCTACAGCTATCTGATGCCCGATCGCGTGTTCACCGGCGATACGCTGCTCATCCGCGGCACCGGACGCACCGATTTCCAGAACGGCAACCCGCGCGCTCAATACCAGTCGCTGTTCGGTCGCCTGCTGAAGCTGCCTGACGAGACTTTTGTCTACCCCGCGCACGACTATAAGGGCGACACGGTGAGCACCATCGGCGAGGAGCGCGCCTTCAATCCGCGCCTCCAGGTCAAGTCCATCGACGACTATGTGGAGCTGATGAACAACCTCAACCTGCCCAACCCCAAGATGATGGACGTTGCCGTCCCCGCCAATATGCGCATCGGCTTGGCTCAGCAGATCGTCGCCGACCGCGGCTGGGCCCTCACTGCCGAGGATGCCAAGGCCGCGCTGGGCGATCAGGATGTTGCCCTGATCGATTTGCGCGAAGTCCAGGAACGCAAGCGCGACGGCGTCATCCCAGGTTCAGTGCATGTGACCTATCCGAATGTGCGGGAGAGCCTCCAGGCTGACGGGCTGTTGCAGCAGCTCGCGCGCTCATCGGGCAAGCGGCTGATCTTCTATTGCTCCTTCGGCCTGCGCTCGGCCATGGCGGTGCAGGCGGCACAGGCCGCCGGGCTCGAGCGCTCCCGCCATATCCACGGCGGCATTCAGGCCTGGAAAGAGGCCGAAGGCCCGCTGATCAGGTAGCGAAGACGTTTTTGGCGAGACATCGAACAATCTGTCACGCGGCATCCACAGGCCGAACGCGCCTTGCAATTTCCTGGCCCTTCTCACGCTCGATCAGCGCAATGTCGTACTGGCTTTGTAGATCGAGCCAGAATTGCGGGCGATTTCCGAAGTAACGGCCGAGCCGCACCGCGGTGTCAGCGCTGATTGAGCGACGTCCGTTGAGGATGTCGGTGATGCGCCCGGAAGGAACGCCGAGGTCGAGCGAGAGCCTGTTGGCGCTTAGCCCGCGTGCGCTCAGCTCACGTTTCAGAAGCCGGCCCGGATGAGCAACGAGCGCCATGTTCTTATCCTCTGTGATAGTCGACGATCTCCACGTCATGAGCGTCGCCCTTGCGAAATTCGAAGCAAATACGCCACCGCGCATTGACGGTCATGGCCCATTGGCCCTTACGGCCGCCCTTGAGCATATGCAGGCCGACGCTCTTGAGCGGGCTGAGATCCTGCAACGTGCTCGCGACATTGAGCGCAAGCAATAGATCCGCCGCTACCTCGAAATCCAGGCCCCGGAACTGGTTCGGTCGCTCACCGTCCCATACCTTTCGGCTGGCGGCGTTGCGCCAAGACCGGATCATGGCAAAAACGTACTACGCAAAAGAGTGGATAGCAAGCAGGCGGCACAAGCCGCGGGGCTCGACCGCTCCCGCCACATCCATGGCGGCATTCAGGCCTGGAAAGAGGCGGAGGGACCTCTGATCAGGTAGAGGATTACCCTCTGCTACTTAGCCTTCCTCGCGGCGCTTGGCTTGTTGGTCTGACGGACGGTCGAGCCTTTTTCGTTCTGCCTGGCGTAGGTATCCACAAGCGCACGAACCATACGCTGGTAAGGGACACTCACCTTCCCCGCCTCGCACTTGAAGAATTCAACACTGCGGCGGCTCAGGGAAAGCGTGACCTTCACATTGTCCTCGCGCGGCACAAGCTCGTCGGGCGCCGGGAGGAAATCTTCAACGATCCTCAGCGTGCCGATCTCGCCCTTGCTGTACTTTCTTGCTCTCTCGCTCATAGATGGTCTTTCTCGCCGCATCCGCGGACCAAACCGTCATACCGGCGCAAGCCGGTATACAGTCGCGCGAAGCGCAAACATAAAACTGGATTCCGGCTTTCGCCGGAATGACGAAAGTCTGTGGCCTTGGAAACCTATGCAGGTCCTAATAACCCCGCGGGTAATAGCCGCGGGGCGGCGGGGGCCGGTAATAGCCTTGCGGGCCGCCATAAGGCTGTTGCCGGAACCAGCCGCCGAACAGGCCTCGTCTCGGCCGCTGATCGTAGCCGGGCCCGGGCCCAAACCACGGCGGACCGGCATTGGCGTCCCCATAGCGCGGATAGGCCGGTTGGGTCGCCACTTGCGCCTCACCGCCAGGCGTCGTCCCGGAGAGGACGACTTGCGTATTCTTGAGACCCGTCCCCTTGACGAGAGCATAGAGCAGGGTGGCGTTGGCCCGGGAGATGCGCACGCAACCATGAGAGGCGGGCTTGCCGAGGTTCCTCTCCTCGAGCGTCCCGTGGATGGCATGCCCGTCCTTCATATAAAAGACGGCATGCGGCATGGGCGCGTTGTCCCACTGCTTGCTGTACCAGATCTCGTTCATCGAGCTCGCAGTATAGGTTCCCGAGGGCGTGGAATAGCCGCGCTTTCCGGTCGAGACCGGCCAGGTGTATTTTTCGATGCCATCGACAAATACCGTCATCTCCTGCCGGGACTTGTCGATATTGATCAGGATCTGGGAACCGTCCCCAGCCGCTTCGCCGTCCTGAGGTGCTGCTGCCGATTTTGATTTGGGCTGCGCGGGTGCAGGACCGGGTTTGGGCTGCGCGGCCGCAGGCTGCTCGGCTGTGGTGTTGGGCTTGACCTCCGCGCTAGGCGGATTGCCGCCATTCTGCGCGGTCGAGGGATCGCCGTCATTCTCCACGCTCGGCGGATTTGAGGCCGGCTCGGCGCCTGCGGGCAACACGAGCATGACGGCCAGAAAAGGCAGGATGATCAATGCATAAGGGGATATGGCACGTCGGGGCAGGTCTGAGAGGCGCATGAGGTTCCCTGGTTTTGCGCGAAACCAACACTCGGCAATATTGAGATAGTAATGCATCAAGGCTGTAACAGGGCACCCCCAAACAATAAGTTTACCCCGCTACCCCCCGGGGGCGCCGCTCGCCCTAGTTCTGGTCCTCGGGCAGGCGCGGCAGGGGAAAGATCGGCACGCCCTCCTCGTCGAGCTCCTGCGCTTCCTGAGGCGTAGCCTCGCCGTGAATGGCGCGTCCCGGAGCCTCGTCGAAATGGATCTTGCGCGCCTCCTCGGGGAATTTCGGCCCGACATAGTCGGAATCGGCGGTGAGCTCGGCGCGGAGCTTGCGCAGCATGGCATAGGGTCTGGGCTGCTCCGCCGACGGCGGCGGCGGCGTCTCGGCGCGCCGCTTCGCCACATAGGGCGCCATCGGCGCCTTCTTCACCTCTACGCTGCCGCAAGCCGGGCAAATTATCGCGTGCGCTTCAACCTGCTCGTCATAGGTATCGGCCGAGCCGAACCAGGCCTCGAACCCATGTCCTTCCTCGCAGGTCAATGCGTAGCGAATCATGATGCCTCTCTAGAGGGGCCGCGACTTCGCCCCGGCGATCACAACCTCGAACTCGCGCCCATGCTTGAGCGAAGGGATCTTCGCCCGGGCTTCGGCTGAGAGGCCGAGGTCGATATCGGCAAGGACAATCTGGGGATCCTCTCCGGCTTCCGCCAGCACTTCACCCCAAGGTGATACAACCATGCTGTGGCCGTAGGTGCTGCGGCCATTCTCATGCAACCCGCCTTGGCAGGCGGCAAGGACGTAGGCGCCGGTCTCGATGGCGCGGGCGCGCAACAGCACTCGCCAATGCGCCTCCCCGGTCTGCTTGGTGAAAGCGGCAGGGACGGCGATGAAATCGGCGCCGGCGGTGGCGAGCGCCCGGTAAAGCGCCGGGAAGCGAAGGTCGTAGCAGATGCTCAAGCCGAGCCGTCCCCAGGGCAGGTCGGCAAGCACCGCCGTGGTGCCGGAGTCGAAATTGCGCGACTCGCGGTAGCTTTCACCGCCGGCAAGATCGACGTCGAACATATGCAGCTTGTCGTAGCGCACGGCGATCTCGCCTTGCGGCGTGATGAGGTAGGAGCGGTTGGCCACCTTGCCGGCCGGAAGCTTCATGGCGAGCGAGCCGACATGCAGCCAAATGCCAAGCTCCTTGGCGAGCGCCTGAAGCTCCCGCAGCGGCGCCGACTTGTCCTCGGTGTCGATCGCGGCCAGGAGCGGATCGGTCTCGAGCTCCATGATCGACGTGTTTTCGGGCGTCTGCACGTAGACCGCGCCTCTCGCCGCGGCGCGGCGGATCAGCGCCTCGGCCATCTCCATATTCGGAGGAATCGCGCGGCCCGACCGGAGTTGAACCAGCCCTGCGCGGAATGTGTTCGCCGCGGTCAAGATCATTCTCCCGGAACGGCGGCGACGGCGGCGACGGCGTCGACCTCGGCGAGCAGCTGATCGAGCTTCTCCGCGCGCTCGAGCTCGGCAAGCTCGTCATAGCCGCCGACATGGGTGTCGTCGATGAAGATTTGCGGCACCGTGCGCCGGCCGAAGGCGCGCGCCATCATCTCCCGGCGCCGCTCCATATCTTCGCTCACGTCGATCTCGGTGAAGGTCACTCCCTTCTTGCCAAGAAGATGCTTGGCGGCGCGGCAATAGCCGCAATAGGGCGTGGTGTAGAGGACAACTCTCGTCATCGAAGTTCCGCTGCTTCGGCCATTCGGCCTTGCTTTGTTGAGGTAAGTAAGCCGGGCAGCAAGGAAATTCCAGACTATAGCAGCAGGGCCGAGGGTTCCACGGCCCTGGCGAGCGCGAGAATGTCGACGGACGCCGCACCGGCCCGCTTCAGCACCCTGGCGCAAGCCTCCGCGGTCGCGCCGGTAGTGATCACGTCGTCGACCACGACGATGCGCTTCCCCCGCAATGCGCCCTTCGCCGCCGTGACCCGGAACGCTCCGGCGACGTTCTTCCGCCTCTGTGACGCCGAGAGCCCGACCTGGCTCGGTGTGCGCTTGACCCTGGCGAGCAGAAAACAGTCCACGGGCACGCCGCTCAGGCTCCCGACCACCTTGGCCAGCATGGCCGACTGGTTGAAACGCCGCGACCAGAGCCTGGACCGGTAGAGCGGAACCGGCACGATGATTTCGGCGTCGGCGAGCAGCTCGGCTCCGGCCACCGCCATCCACCGCCCGAACAGAGGCACGCCCTCATGCCGATCCCCATATTTGAAGCTCTGGATCAGGTCGCGCATGGTCGAGGAATAGCGCGCAGCGGCCCGCGCCCGGTCGTAGACTGGCGGTTCGGCGATGGCCGCGGCGGAAAGGCTCGGCTCGCCGGTATCGTAAGGCAGCGGCACGCCAAGCCTTGAGCAGAGCGGAGGGGCGATGAAATCGATTTTGGCCCAGCAGCCGCCGCACAAGAGCCCGTGGGCGCCGGCGCGCTTGCGGCAGGAGATGCACACCGGCGGGAGCAGGAGATCGGCGGCGAGCGTCAGCGCGCCGCGGAGAGCTTCCGCCGCCGAGAAGCGCTTGGGCCGCGCGGCAAGGACGCCAGAGGTGATCTCCGCCCCGTCGATCGCCATGGCAGGCATGATAGAGCGCTGGCGGGGCCGATAGAAGGGGCGCATGGGCGCAATGAGTGAGGATCAAGAGCTTTTCGACCGCAGCCTGTTGCGCCGCCGCCGCGCGCGCTTCGCCGGCGAGACCGCCGAGCATGAGTTTCTGCTCTCCCATGTGGCGGCCGAGATCGCCGACCGCATCGGGGCGATCTTGCGCGACTTTCCTCTGGCACTCGACCTTGGCGCCTATCATGGACTGCTTGGCCGCGCCGTGGCGGCACTCCCGTCCGTTGGTGAGATGATCTACGCCGAAAGCGTGCCGGCGCTCGCATCGCGCTGCCCGCTTCCTGCCGTGGCGTGCGACGAGGAGCTGCTGCCGTTCAAGGAGATGAGCCTCAGCCTCGTGGTGTCTGGCCTCGCGCTTCACCGCGTCAACGATCTCCCCGGCGCGCTCATCCAGATCCGCCGCAGCCTTCACCCCGACGGGCTGTTCATGGGGGCCGCACTCGGCAGAAGCTCGCTTCAGGAGCTTCGTCAGGTGCTGATCGAGGCGGAAGCCGAGCTCCACGGCGGGGCAAGCCCCCGCGTCGCGCCCTTCGCCGATGTCAGGGACTATGGCGCGCTTCTGCAGCGCGCCGGCTTCGCGCTTCCCGTGACCGACGCCGAGCTTCTGACCGTGACCTATCCAAACCCGCGCGACCTGATGCGCGAGATCAGGGCGCTTGGCGGCGGCAACGTCATGGCAGCGCGGCGGAAGGCGCCGCTGCCGCGTGGCACGCTCGAACGTGCCGAGGAGATCTACCGGGCCCGTTACGGCACGGCCGATGGCAGAATCGCGGCGAGCTTCGAGATTGTCTATTTGATGGGATGGGCCCCGCACGAAAGCCAGCAAAAGCCGCTTGAGCCCGGGAGTGCGGCAAGACGCCTCGCCGACGCGCTTCACACCACCGAACATTCCGCCGGCGACAAGGCCTCCTTCCCGGCGGCGACTGGGCCGAAGAGCAAGGGCCGCTGACGCGGCTTTTCGGCCGTTGACGTCGAAGCGGCAGATGCTACGTTCCGCGCCATGCGTTTGAAGGGGGTGCTGCGTAATCTGAGGCGGGGCAACTACGCGAAGGTGGTCGCGGCGCTCACGCCAGGCAGCCACCAGTTGGTGGATTGGACCGCGTCCAATCGATATCCGGAAATTTTCGCCGCAGCAGCCTCCGCCGCTCCCGACGCGCGCCGCATCCTTTCCTTCGGCTGCTCGACCGGAGAGGAATGCGTCTCTCTTGCGAACTATTTCCCGAAAGCCGAGATCGTCGGCGCCGAGATCAATGTGCTTAGCCTGCTCAAGGCGTGGAAGAAGCGAAGCGACCGAATCCGTTTCGTCTATTCCAGCGACCGCACTTTAGCCAGGCTGGCCCCGTTCGACGTGGTGTTCTGCATGGCGGTACTGCGGGCTCCGAAAAAGCAACAGCGCCTCGGCAACTATCCCTTCGCGCTCTTTGAGGAACGCGCTCTGTTTCTTGAGTCGCTGGTCCGGCCCGGGGGCTTATTCGTGATCCACAATTCGATGTACCGCTTCAGCGACGCGGCGCACCGGGGCTCCTATGACCGAATCCCGGTCGCCGCGAAACACGACAGAGGTGTGTTTCTCCCCGACGGCGTCAGCGAAGTCGAGCCTGACGGCTGCCTATGGCAAAAGCGCGAAGCTTGATAGCGCAACCGAATGTCATGACGGTCTCGCGTCGAAATTGAATCAACTCCATGACATCGAGCAGACACTGAAAAATCTCCCACGACCGCATAATCGCCCAAAACCAACCGCAAAAGGTGGAGGGACATTTTAAGGTGCAGCATGGGTCGAAAAAGCGTCTTCCATTACCTCAAGCGCGGCAAGTTCGCCAAGGCGGCCTCGCTGCTCCATCCCTGCTGCCACCAGGGGCCGAACCGGACCGCGCTCAATCGGTACCCTGAGGTTTTCGCCGCTGCTGCCGCGACCACACCCGAGGCGCGCCGTATTCTCTCTTTTGGGTGCTCGTCCGGAGAGGAATGCGTCACGCTCGCCGGCTATTTCCCCAAGGCCGAGATCATCGGCGCCGACATCAATCCGGTGATCCTGCTCCAGGCCAGGAAGCATCGCAGCGATCGAATCCGCTTCGTCTATGCCAGCGACCGCATTTTGAGCGGATTGGGAGGATTCGACGCGATCTTCTGCATGGCCGTGCTGCGCAGTGCCGGACATTATCCCTTCGAGAGTTTCGAGGAGCGCGCGCTCTTCCTCGAGACCCTGGTGCGGCCCGGCGGGCTTTTGGTGATTCACAATTCGCCCTACCGTTTCGGTGACACGGCGCGCAAGGACACCTATGAGACCATCCCGGTCGCCGCGCCACGAGACATAGGTTCGTTCCTCCCCGACGGCGTCACCGAAGTCGAGCCCGACGGCAGCATCTTCCGCAAGCTCGAGCCTCGAGAGCCAACCAAGGCCCCGGAGCTGGGAGAAGCCGGTAAGAAAAGTGACTGGATCCCCGCTTTCGCGGGAATGGCAATGAGTGTTCTCAGCTGAGCAGCGCAGGCAGCGCCGCCTTCAACGGCTCGTCGGCCGGCGGCATGGCGTAGGAGATAAGCTCGGCGGGCTTCACCCAGCGAAGCTCCTGGCCTTCATGCGGTCCTACCTCTCCGCGCCAGCGGCGACAGACGAAAAGCGGCATGAGCAGGTGGAAGTCCGGGTAGGCGTGGCTCGCGAAGGTGAGCGGCAAAAGATCGGCCGCCGCGATGTCGATGCCGAGCTCCTCGGCAAGCTCGCGAACGAGCGCGTGCTCGGGCGATTCTCCAGCCTCGACCTTGCCGCCGGGAAACTCCCACAGCCCGGCAAGCGAGCGGCCTTCGGGCCGCTTGGCGATCAGGATCCGGCCCTCACTATCGAGGAGCACGCAGGCCGCGACCAGGAGGAGCGGAGGCGTGGGGCGTTCCATGGTCCGAGTCAGGACCGATAGTCTGCATTGATGGCGATGTAGTCGGCGGTGAGGTCGCAGGTCCACACGGTTGAGAACGCGTCGCCCACGCCGACAGCGACGGTGATGGCGATCTCTTCGCGCTTCATATAGGCGGCGCCGAGCCTCTCGCTGTAGGAGGGCGCCACCTCGCCCTCTTTGGCAACCTGAATATCGCCGAGCCAGATGGCGAGTCTGTCGCGGTCGGCGGCTTCGCCCGCCTTGCCCACGGCCATGACGATGCGACCCCAGTTGGGATCCTCGCCTGCGATCGCCGTCTTCACCAGCGGCGAGTTGGCGATGGCCAACGCGATCCTCCGCGCTGCTTGCGCACTCTCGGCGCCGGTGACCCGCACCGTGACGAACTTGGTCGCCCCCTCGCCGTCCTTCACCACCTGGTGCGCGAGATCGACAAGCACCTCGGTGAGCGCGGCGCGAAACCCGGAAAGCCGCGGATCATGCGGCAGGCCGATATGCGGCGCGCCGCGTGAGGCGGCGGTGCCCGTCGCAAACAGAAGCAGCGTGTCGCTGGTCGAGGTATCGCCGTCGATGGTGATGGCGTTGAAGGTGGCATCCACGGCGGGTCCCAGGATCTCGTGCAGAGCACGAGGCTCGATGGCTGCATCGGTGAACAGGAAGGCGAGCATGGTCGCCATGTCGGGCGCGATCATGCCGGCGCCCTTGGCGATGCCGTTGATGGTGACCGACACGCCCTCGATCTCGGCCTGGCGGGTGGCGAGCTTCGGATAGGTGTCGGTGGTCATGATGGCGCGGGCCGCTTGGCCGATCCCTTCCGGGCCGGCCTCGGCGGCGAGTCCTGCGAGCAGGCTCGTGAATTTGGACGGGTCGAGCGGCTCGCCGATCACCCCGGTCGAGGCGATATACACGTCGGCTTCGAGGCAATTTGCGGCGGCTGCGGCGGCTTCCGCCGTGAGCTTCACCGCGTCGCGCCCGCGCTTGCCGGTAAAGGCATTGGCGTTGCCGGAATTGACCACGAGCGCTCTTGCCATCCCGTGCGCGAGCCTGGCGCGGCACCACTCGACCGGGGCCGACGCCGTCTTCGACCTGGTGAGCACGCCGGCAACCGTGGTGCCTGGCTCGAACAGTGCAAGCAAAAGATCGGTGCGGCCTGGATAGCGGATGCCTGCCGCGCAACTGGCGAAGCGCACCCCGTCAATGGCGGGAAGCGGCGGCAGCGTCTTCGGTGCGAATGGCGAGACCTTGCCCATCTAGGCACTCTTGCGATTGAGCTTTTCCGCTCCCCCCTTGCGGGGGAGCACGAC